>LOER01000026.1 GCA_001515945.1 Desulfitibacter sp. BRH_c19 | reverse complement strand
CTCGCTGGAGCACCTACTGTTACTCTTGATGAAGCTGAAAATAGAATTCGGAGAAAAATAAATGAAAAAATTTCACGTTGAGCTCCTTCCTGCAGCTTATGAGGATCTTGATGAAATCTTTGACTATATTTTATTGGATGACCTTTCAGCTGCAGAGAATATGCTCAATAGAATTATGTTTTCATTACACCACCTTGAACATTTTCCAAACTCTGGTGTCAAGTTAACAACCAAGTCACTAAAATATCATAATTTTCGTATGGTCATAATTGACCCTTACATTGCCTTTTACCGTTATATAGATGATAAGGTTTACATCTACCGCATTCTTCATGGTGCTAGAAATTATACTCAGATTCTAAAACAAATAAAGAATAAATGATTGGCAAACAGACAATTGTGTTTGATTATATGGTCACAAGGAACATTCACCAAAAGAAAAAACTGTCCATATAGATTGCTCCGTTATATGCTCTCCTTAAGGTAGACAGATTAAATAATAAAATCTGTTTACTGAAAGGGAAATATTTTTATGAGATACTTCTACTATGGCTTTTTCAAATCAACGTACCTGTCCCCTTGGTTTCGCAAAAAAGAACCCCTTTGGATTTAGATTTCTCCGCTGAGGTCCTTCTTGTCAGGTCTATTTCTTTATCTTTTCATTATCTCTATTGGTCAATTTTCGACAAAAGTTATTGAAGCAAGGTACCTGTCCCCATATTTTTCAAAAAAAAAGCGATAGGAGATTACCCTATCGCTTAAACTATACTATTTACTATTAATTATCTGCTTTAATCTCGATATAAATTACTTCATTTGAAGACTGACCTAATTGATAATCAATAATATCTCCTGTAGATAATGTTCCGCCAGTAACAACTACATCGGCACTCATATCTAAGGATGTTGTTACACCATCTTCTTTCACTACTAATACAGTACCACTTAGACCAGTAACCTCTGCACCTGTTACACTACCAGAGCCACCGCTAGTTGATGCTGGATCAACTATGAAATATCTGACATATTTTTCTGTGTCTTCTGCATCATAAACAACTTGAACAGTTGTTCCAACTTCTGCACTTCTTAGTTCAGAGAATGTCATTAATTCAATATCAGTAGTATCTGATACATCATAGATGTATCCGTCGGCAACAAGTTTCCAATCTTTAACTTCACGATCTCTAGCAACTACTTCATCTTTAAAGCTACTAGTTACAGTAAAGGATGGACCTTCATAACCTGAACCAACTACATCTTCTATAGCTTTTACATTACCATTGGAGTCAATTATTTCAAGTACTACTGCTTCTCCAGCTTTAAAGTCTTGACTATCTGTCTTAGGGTCGTCAATGTAATATGTTATTTCATCATCGCCCACTAAAGCTTTAATTCTGGTTAATTCTCCATCGCTATTTCTTCTTACTTGAGTAAGAATAGCTAGCTCTGTAGTTGTTTTTTGCATATCTGAATCTGTTAAGACTAGATATAACACTTTGGAACCATCATGGGTAATAGCACCAGATTTAAGATCAACGTCCTCTTCTAATTCACCATAGGTAATAACTTCAACGTCTTCATCATCCCAGTCACTATCAGTCCAAGTACCCCAACCATTTATGACTGCTGTATCTACAATAAATACAGGAACACTACTGCTCATTCTTTTACCTTCGATGTAAGTATCTCCTGATTCATAAGTCTTTGCAAAAGTATTATCTACATCACTAACAAAGAAACCTAATTCTACTATATCACCATTGTCATCAAGGGTAATTTCAATAACGTCACCCATAGTTGGTAAATTGAGATTACCATAAGCATCAGCATCTATGGCAGTATATGGATAAGCACTACCTACTAATGTTAAATCAGCAGCATCATCATTCCATTCCTCGTCACCATCTACTTCAATAGCTTCAAGGTCATTTAAATTAAAATCATATGTTACAACTGTTCCATTTTCATTTACGACCTTTAGTTCTGCATAAACTTTGTTTCTACTATCCTTATAACCTACCATATCTTCATACAATACAGCACCAATGGTAGTCTTGGAAACTTCACCAAGTTCACCGGCTACAAATACTGCATCGCCATTTCTATCAATGAATACTACAACATCTTCTTCTGCTTCTTGCATTTCTTCTGCTGCATCTTTATCAAAATCATCGATGTCGCCATCTTCATTGAAGTATTGAACTGCTTTTCCATCATAAGTTGTGTCATATTCAAATGACTCACCAGCAACTTCGAAATTACTTTCGAATACTTCTTCCATTTCACCTTCAACAGTCATATTGAATACTTCTGCATATTCAGCATCTTCATTATAGAATAAAATGTCGCCTTCTTCTAACTCATCTAGAGTAATAGTCATACCATCTTTTACGATTGTGTAATCTTCTGCATCAAGTTCCTCGTCATAGCCGATTACATCATAACCATCAAGTTCTTCGACTACTAAGAAATTATCCCACTGATAAGCGTCAACAAAAACTACATCGTTGTCTTTGTTTAATACAACTTTTGCATAGTCATATACGTTGCCATCTAATTCATCTACATCTTCTTCTTCGCCATTAATCCAAATAGCAACAACGTCATCTTCATCTGCAAAGTCATAGTCTTTGTCAGCAGCAACAGCTGTTAACTCGTCTTCATCAATGTCTTCTAATGCATCATAAACGATAGTGTTGTCACCATGTAATTTAATGCTTAGAACTTCATCATCATCGTTTACATAAGCTGTAACTTTAGTACCAAAGAACTTCTCATAGTCAACAGCTACTTTTAGGTCATAAGTAGTTCCACCAATTTCAATTTCATCGTCATCTAAATTGCTTGTTCTTGGAATATCTGTTACATAAGCGTTAACTTTTACTAAATCTAAAGCATCTTCTAATAAGGAAACATTTTTGGAGCGGAAACCAAGAGCATATTCATGGTCATACTCAACAACATCTTCATCTAAAGTCTTGCTTAGCATTTGGAATACTTTGCCACGCTCAATAGCTCCACTAGCATCAAAAGCAATCCCACTAGTAATTCCAAGACCTGCAGCCTTAACTAGGTAATTAGTTGGCCATGCACCTGGAAGATTGTCATTGTAACCAAGAACTCTTAAAAGAACAGTTACAACTTCAGAAGCTCTAATTTGATCGTTTGGTCTAAATGTTCCAGCTGGGTCACCCTTAACAAAACCTTGGGAAGCTGCTACATTAATCCAACCTGAGTACCAAACACCACTTTTAACGTCTGAAAACTGTGATGGTGAATTTACAAGTAAATCAGCAGCATCTTCAAAACCTGATGAGATAACTGCAATTTTTGCAAATTCTGCACGTGTAATATTATTTTCTAATCCAAAACTACCATCGGTATATCCTTCAATAAATCCTAGGTCAAACAGTCTATCAGCAGATTCTTCAGCAGAATCAGCAGCAACTGCAAGGCCAGCAAAAGCGAATAGAAGGACAGCGATTGTTAAAACAACAATTAATGATCTCTTCATATCTTTTTATTTCCCCCTTTTGTGTTTTCAAAGAACGTTTTCTCTTGCTCCGGTTTTTCCACTATTGCAACAAGACGGTTATTGAAAAGATAAGTACATTTGAATGTTTCTTATGTGAAACATCACTCCCCTCAATATTAATTATTCTCGCATTCAGCATATTAACCTAAAGGGTATATAGTAGAGCAGAAGTCAGGAGTCAGAATTCAGGAGAACCTGAAATTCTACAAACCTTATTCTGTTAACTATCGTCGTTTGGGTCAAAACACAATCTTTTTAAAACCTAAGTTATGTATTTTGTCCTACACTATTTAATACGCAGGTTGGGTCGGTTATCCCTTCAAAAAACTTCAAAGTTTTTTCATGTTTTTTTAAGTAATTCAGAATACAGAATTCAGAAGAAAACTAAGAAAAATCTTCCAACTTATTGTATTAGACAAACATACAAATAATTCCTGCTTATTATTAAAAAAGAATACAGGAGTCAGTAAAAACTTCTGAAGTCTTAGATCAACCACAGGGACAGTTCCTTGGTCTCCCCTGACGGACCTTCGCTTTGCTACGGTGACGCTTGAACCGTCCCTATGACTTCTGGCTTCTGACTAGTGCTTTTTGCCTTTTAGCCTCACTTGGATGGAGAATTTGGGTAGGGATGTCATTCTGCCTATCCTGTGGGGTTCTTTTATGAGGCGATAGAGCCACTCTAATCCTGCTTTTTGGAAGAAGATGGGTGCTCTTTTAGCTTTGCCTGATATTACATCAAGACTTCCCCCTATTCCTATAGATACGGGAACTTGTAGTTCTTTTTGGTGGTCTTTAATCCAAAACTCTTGTCTGGGTGCTCCCAGGGCTACTAGGAGAATGTCTGGTTTCTTTTCTTTTATATCCTTGAGAAGTTTTTCTTTATCAGTTTCAGATATATACCCATGACATGTACCCACTATTTTTAGACCATTATACCTTTTTTGCAGGTTTTCCGCAGCAGTTTCAGCAACTGTGGGGGCACCTCCATAAAAATAAAAGGTCCATCCCTTTTTTGCTGCTATTTCTGCCAGCTTTAGGGTTAGGTCTATCCCTGTTACCCTTTCTGGTACTGGTGCATTAAGGTAATTAGAAGCCCAAACTACTCCTGAGCCATCTGGTGTAACTAGATCTGCCTCTTTAATAATTTCTTTTAATCTGGGGTCACTTTGTGCTTTATGTATTATTTCAGCATTTAACGTGATTATGTGATGTGGTTTTCCAGATTGGATGAATTCTTCTATCTTTTTAAGAGCTCCATCCATGTCTATCCTATCCACAAGACAACCTAGAATATCTACCTTCATTTATTTCAGCACCTTCTTAGTAGAATATAGAATACAGGAGTCAGAATAAACCTTAAAAGCAAAACCTTTTATAAAAAAGGAGTCAGGAGTCAGAATAAGAGCTTACTTAAGAGCAGAATACAGGAGTCAGCATTCAGAATAAGAGCTTTAAGAGCAAGTCTTTTATTCTTCTGTATTCTGGGTGCTGTCTTCCGGCTCCTTAATAAATATCTCATCCAGTTTTTGGGTCGAGGGTATCCAGTAACTAACTCCACCTATATATTTCGGTTCTCCTGGGATCATTTGGCTGGTTACTTTTTCACTTTCCAGCTCTTTAATAGCCATACCAATGGAAACCATTTCTGCAATACTTAAATTGGTCTTTATACTGCTATTTATTTCCCCTACTAATTCTGGAATTTTAAGTGCATTTTTTAGTTTAAGCTTTTGGTTTATAAACTCCGTTATGAACTTCTGTTGACGTTCAACACGACCAACATCTCCCCTGCCATCACTACGGTAGCGGACATACTGAAGTGCTTTATCACCATTTAGCTTTTGAGCACCTGCTTTTAAATCTATGCTTTCTTCTGGATAATACATTTTGCTTTCAACGGTATATTCTATGCCATCTAGGATATCCACTACTTCTCTAAAGCTGTTAAAGTTAAGCTGGAGGTATTTATCCACCTCTACATCAAGGAATCCAGTAACTGTCTCCGTTAGGAGCCTTGCCCCTCCAAAGGCTTGAGCATGGTTAATCTTATCAGTTCCACGACCCGGTATTGCTACACGAGTATCCCTGGGGATTGATAAAAGCTTCAGCTCATGATTTGTAGTATTTAAAATTGCAAGTATTACTGTATCAGCCCTAGATGCTTCTCCTGGTCTTTCATCAGTACCAATAAGTAATATCTTTTCTATATTATCCTCTTTGTCCTTAGGAGTAAACAGCCCACCTATATCTAGAGGTTTCCCATCATCTCCCTGGGCAATACCCCCTTCGAATAAGTGGTTGGCAAAGAGATATCCACTAAATGAAAAAACAAAGACAGCAAAAACAAGAACAGCTGCAACGGCCAGCTTGTTCTTACGACTTGCTACATTTGTATGATTATCTAGATACTCATCCTCGTAGGCTAGGTCCGAGGGATATATCTTAATGTCTTCTTCCTCATTCTCATATCGAATTGGATTGCCGTCTTCGTCTATGTCTTGCCAGAAGAAGCTTTTTATTTTGTCTAATAAACCCCTTTTTTTGCGTTTCACCAAAGTCGTCACCTCAAATATCGGAAGTCAGAATAAACTTTTTAAACCCTAGATTAAAAACAGCCACGGGGACAGTTCCATCGTCTTCCCTGACGGACCTTCTCTTCGTTCGGTGACGCTTGAACCGTCCCCATGGCTTCTGTTTTCTGTATTCTGTTTCTGTATTGTAGTAATTTATTTACTGGAATTCCTTTGCCACTTCTGGCAGTTTGTTTTCGTCGGCAAGATAATACCATATGCCATCTAACTTTTGGTTTGTTCCTGGTAGTACAAGAGTTTCTATGGGCTTGCTTTTTGCCTTAGCTGCAACAGCACCAAACTTCATCAGCTCAGTTGTTGAAAAATCATGCTCAACATACTCTGTCATTGTCTGGATGATCTGAGGCACTTTTAGAACCATCTTAGGCTTAAGCAGTTCATCAGATAAAAGCTTAATAATTTCCTGCTGTCTCTTTGCCCTTCCGATATCCCCTTCACTAGTACCGCGAAAACGTGCATAACCTAAGGCATCTTTCCCATCTAATTTCTGAACTCCTGGTTGTAAATTAATACCTTCACTAGGAACATTCATGCTCACAGGAACATCTACTTCAATGCCCCCAACTAAATCAATAAGTGTTTCAAAAGCCTCAAAGTTGAATACTATATGATGATCAATCTCTATATCCATAAAGTCTTCTATAGTTTGTCTTGTTAGTTCTGCTCCACCATAAACATAGGCAGCATTTACTTTGTCATAGCCTCCCTTGATCTTTAACCTGGTATCTCTAGGTATTGACATGAGGTATACTTCCTCCCTGTCGGGCCTAAAGCTCATAAGCATTATGGAATCCGTCCTACCCCTGGAACCTTTTTCAACGTCAAGTCCTAGAATAAGTACATTCATAGGATCAATTTCTACATCCTCTTCTATTTCAGGTTCTTCATCATTACCAATATCTATTTTTTGTGTACTGTCATACCAGTAGAACAACAGACCAAACAGCATAAAAATTATAAATATAATAATACCCTTACGCATTTGGGTTAACCTCCAGTAGTTTTTTGCATTCTTTATATTAGACGTAAAATGTTCCTAAATTGTTCACGATATATTATATCATAGTTTATATTCCAATTTACATACCAGTTCTAGGGGATAATAGTTACTTGTTTGGTATTAGGATTCCAATCTACTGAGGCACCTAACTGCTCACTCACCATTCTTACTGGAACAAAAGTTCTTCCATTAGCAAGCGTGGCTGGGACATCTACATTATTTGCTTTTCCATTAATGGTTATTGTTGTGGAACTGATGGGGAACTCTATTTTTGTATCACCTAGAACATAGGAAACAGTCTTGGTAGAAGGTTCCCAATCTACTGCAGCACCTAAAGCTTCTCCTATAAATCTGAAAGGTACCATTGTTCTTCCATCTACTGTAAAAGGTGCAGTATCCAATGAGTGGGACTGCTCACCTACGGATGCTGTTTTATTATTTATTGTAAGTTTAATTGGCTGCTTAAGTCCTTTTTTTAATTCAAAAACTGTTTTCTCCAGCCGAGCAACCGCAATAGACATATTATATACTGTATTTTCAAGGGGAGTTATCCTTTCACTTATATATCTATCTACATAGGACTTAGTTACAAGGGGATCATCTTGGCTACCAGGCTCAGGGTTTGATGAGCCTACTGCGTTTCCAATAAAAGAAACTAACAATACTATTACTATGTATATGGAAAGAGATATTACGATAAAGGGCTTTTTATACAGAGTAAACACCTGCTTTCTGTGAAGCAAAAAACCTTCAGAATTCTGTTTATAATAATTCGACACGATTCTACTGTGTACCTGCAATATATTATACGAAACGCGAATTGAATTTTTAGTGGTAAAATTCTTGTCAAACTAGTATTCTTAAGGCATTATCTTGTTAAAGTATTTATTTTCACAAAGTTAAGTGCTATACTTAGTTCAGAAAGTCGACAGAGAATATTCAATATATTTAATTAGTTTTTAAATATATTTAAAAAATTCAACTCTACTGATGAAAGGAAGTGACAAGGATGACAAAAAGGCCAAATTATCTCGAGTCTAAAAGAAATAATCTTTTGAAGGATTACCATTATGCCAAAAGTACTGATAAGGTGAGAATTCTAGTTGAGATTATGGATTTAGAAGAAGAGCTTAACTATTCAAATAATCACTCACCAAAAAGAGCGGCACTTTAAGGAAAGATAGAATTCAGGAGTCAGAATACAGAATTCAGAATAAGAGCTTTTAAATCTACACAACAAATAAGCCTCAGTTCATTTTTAGCGTGAACTGGGGCTTTCTTATTGGGTGGTGATTTTATAGATTACATCTTTTAAAATATCTTCGGAGATATTTTTATCAAGAATTATTTTTTCTATATCATCCATATTCACTCCCCTAGCTATTCTAAAATGGAGTAAGAGGTTTTCTGGTGTCAAAGGAAAATCTGTATCTATATATCGAGATGATTTAATAACCAGGGCAGGAAGCTTGTAAAAATAGGTTGTTGGTCTGGTGAACTGCTCCATTAGTTGACCTAATACCGCCTGGTCCTGATCAGTTGCAGGCATTTCAAAGATGTCTTCCAGGTTAATTCTTTGGTCATCAACTATTATAGGATCAAGGATTTTATTTGCCTCTTTTAGAACTGCTTTATCCATATGTACATGGTAAGCAATTTCTATTTCAAGTAACTCCTCTAATATATCCACCAGCATATATCCATAGTCCTTTTCTGAATGCTGCTTATAAAGTCCTTGAAGGGTATAGCGTTGTCCATTGTATTCTATATATGTATTGTTGTGGAAAAAAACACTCCCAGATTTAAGGTTCTCCTTTTTATCCTTATAATCTATGCTGTATATTGCTGTCATTAATAACTTGTCCTTGTCAGCACCTATAAATAAGATATTTAGGTTATCTGTTTCCTTGTTTCTTTTGGGAAGCGGTTTCTGTTTTATTGGATCAGCAGGTGGCTTAAATTGGACAGGAAATTTTTGCTTAGGCTCTTTTTCTTGAGCTTCTGGCGAAGCGCTGTCTTCAATTACGTCTACTTCAATTTTTATATCATATTCTTGTAATTTACTTTCTTCCTGATTTTCGGGCAAACTATATTCAGGTAAAATAGACTTTTCTTCATCTATCACGTCATTTCTGTCAGAGTTATAGGGAAACACCTTCTGAAACCAATGCGATTCTGTAAGGAAGGAATGTCCCCTGTTGTACAACGTGCCGGACGTCGTAGGTAAAAGCGCGG
The DNA here is from genome assembly GCA_001515945.1 of Desulfitibacter sp. BRH_c19. Taxonomy (NCBI): domain Bacteria; kingdom Bacillati; phylum Bacillota; class Clostridia; order Neomoorellales; family Desulfitibacteraceae; genus Desulfitibacter; species Desulfitibacter sp. BRH_c19. The sequence continues at coordinate 325,456 of LOER01000026.1, read as the reverse complement.
GAACAATTAGAAAAATGGCAAGTATAAAGAAAAATTTTCTCATATAATTCTCCTTGGTAATAGACTGTTAGTAGTTAGTATGGGATATTTCGAAGAGATAAATACATCTAAAAAAGCCAGTTATCATGACCGATAACTGACTTAGTCTTTTCTGATATTTTACTAGACTAGACCAATCCTTTTGATACCATTCCGGTATCCTTTAATACATCTAGCATCTGTAAGGCTTTACCTGTACCTAAGGCTACGCAAGTAATGGGGTCATCTGCAAGGTGGATGGGAAGTCCCGTTTCTTCAACTAGAAGTTCATCTAAACCATGAAGCATAGCGCCACCACCGGTCATTACGACACCTTTATTTATAATATCTGAAGAAAGTTCGGGAGGGGTTTTTTCAAGTACTTCTTTAACGCCTGCAACTATACTTTCTACAGGTTCTAAAATTGCCTGGTGCATTTGCTTACCTGTAATGGATAATGTTTTTGGAAGTCCTGTCACTAAATCTCTTCCTCTTACGTCCATTGATGTTTCGTATCTTGGGCTTTTGGAATAGGCAGTACCAATTTGTATTTTAAGCTCTTCTGCACTTCTTTCACCTATCATAAGGTTAAACTCTCTACGTATATAACGAACTATGGCCTCGTCAAACTTGTCGCCACCTACTCGTAGTGACTTAGAACAAACTATACCACCTAGAGATAGTACAGCAACATCTGTGGTGCCACCACCAATGTCTACAACCATAGTGCCATTAGCATCGGATATATCTAGTCCTGCACCTAAAGCAGCAGCCATAGGTTCTTCTATTAGATATGCCTGCCTTGCACCAGCCTGCATTGCTGCCTCTCTAACTGCCCTTTCTTCCACCCCAGTCACTCCTGATGGGATACAAACCATTACCCTTGGTTTGAAGAAAAATCTTTTGCCACATGCCTTTTGAATGAAATACCTTAGCATTCTTTCTGTTGAATCATAATCAGCAATGACTCCTTCTTTTAAGGGTCTAATTGCTACAATGTTACCGGGTGTTCTCCCAAGCATCTTTCGTGCAGCTTCTCCAACGGCAAATATCTGTCCCGTTTTTTTGTCAATTGCCACAACTGAAGGTTCATTTAAAACAATTCCCTGTCCCTTTACAAAAACTAAAACAGTAGCAGTGCCTAAATCTACGCCTATATCAGTACCCCAGCCAAACATATTTATCTCCTTTCTGCCTAAAGCTTGTCCTTTAAGAGAATTATACTTAATTCACTAATATGACCACAATTCTCCAAAAAAAAACAAAACCCTTTAAAAAAATGGCTAGGATACATTATTTTGCTTATATTTTTTTCTAGTGGCTTCTCCGCCTCTAATATGCCTTTCAGCTTTGTTATTTTGTAATACTTTTTTTACCTCTAATGATAATTCTTCATTAATTCTAGGTAATCTCTCTGTAACGTCCTTATGAACTGTACTTTTACTTACTCTAAAAATATTTGCAGTAGTGCGGACAGTTGTGCCCTCCTTTATTATATATTTGGAAATATCCAAAACTCTTTGACGAATGTAATCTTGCATCAAAAGGGCCTCCCTCTTGGTTAGTTTTCTCTTAATCTATATGAGGAATTTGATGCAAAAAGAACAAAGAGTGGTATGAAAGTTTTTGGCTATTATGGAATTACTTAGAATTGAAGTGCGGGAGACAAACTTCAAAGACATAAAACAACCCCCATTATCCGCAGGAGGCTTGTTTCAAATATCCAATTACGCACTTTCGTTCAAAATAAGACAAACGAAAAGCTAAATCTCCAATTGTTTCAAAGACATCCCGATCAGTTTATCTGCATGATCAGCCATAAATAATGGAATATTCAGCAGATCATCATCCAGGCGCAGGTTGTTCAGCGAAAAACGGACACGAAGCTTGACCTTATCACCGTACTTCTCTTTAAACTTCTTAAGACTCTTGCTTTCCACATTGCTCTCCGATTTTACCTCAATGGGCAGAATATCATTTTCCCGCTGTATTAGAAAATCCACTTCATAACGGGGATTATCCATCGTCCAATAACGCGGTATGGCCTCAAACTGGTTTCTTAGTGCTTGCAGTACATAATTCTCGCTAAGTGACCCTTTAAATTCCACAAACAGACGATTGCCTTCGCTGAAGGCAGAGGGTGCCAAAAGGGACAAACGGCGCAGAAGTCCCACGTCCACCAGATAAAGCTTGAAGGCAGTCAGCTCGTCATAGGCCGAAATTGGCAGTCCCGGTGCACTACTGCGGTAAATTTTATAAGTCAGGTTCGCATCACAAAGCCATTGTAGAGCATCCTCATATTCTCTGGCCCGAGCGCCTTCCTTTACTACTTTATAGATAAATTTTTTATTCTCTCTCGCAAGCTGGGACGGAGTTGATTTCCATATGAGTGAAATCTTGGGAAACTCCTTAGGTTCCGGATGTTTGGCAAAATCCCGTTCGTACGCCCCTAATATATTGGAAAGCACCTGCTGCATTAGCTCAACATCACGGTCTTGTGTCCAGGACCGAACGGATTCCGGCATTCCACCTGTGACAAAATACATCTTTATCTTTTCATAAAGCGGATTGAAAAAAGCCTGTGGAATGGCTTCAAGGCTACCTAAGCTGTTCATGTAAGCAACAAGATTGTCATCACCATTAGCCATTAAAAATTCGGTAAAGGTCATCGGTCTAATTTCCAAAAAATCTACCTTGCCAACGGGGAAAGAGGCAGGCTTCGCCAGCGCAATGCCTAAAAGCGAACCTGCGCAGGCTACATGATATTCCGGTTTGTTTTCGCAGAAATATTTGAGAGTATTCAGAGCATTAGGACATTCCTGTATCTCATCGAAAACAATGAGCGTGTCCTCCGGCTTATCCGGCTTAACTGTTTGACTGCTTGCCATCATCAAGTTTTGTAAAATACGCTCAATATCCTTTGTCTTTTCAAAAAACTGCTTATATTCCGGGTGTTCATCAAAGTTAAAATAGGCAACATTTTTATAATAACGTCTACCAAATTCCTTGAGCACCCATGTCTTGCCTACCTGACGAACGCCTTTTAAAATGAGGGGCTTACGGTGCTTAGATTTTTTCCACTGCAGTAAATCCCGCAAAATCAATCTTTCCATAGCGTTACCTCCAAATTATCACATAATTATACATATTTTGCGCTGTTTTATCACGTTTTTATAAATAGTATAACCATTTATCCAATAAAAAGTCAATACATCACATAAATATTAATAATATTTAGCACAAAATTCATACTTTCATGTAGTAGTATATGTGTACATTATAAAAATGCATTGAAACATTCCTTGATAATATTATTTTGTATATTTGGAAATATCCAAAACTTTTTGACGAATGTAATCTTGCATCAAAAGGGCCTCCCTCTTGGTTAGTTTTCTCTTAATCTATCTGAGGAATTTGATGCAAAAAGAACAAAGAATGGCATGAAGGTTTTTGGCTATTATGGAATTACTTAGAATTGAAATGCGGGAGAGAGAATTCAGATAAAGGACTAAAGAGGAGGAGAGTAGATTCAGGAAAATATAAAGAAGGTACAATTGTGGAATTGTTCACAGAAAAAGGCCCGGAAAGAGAGTTTGATTATCTCTCTCCTGGGCCTTTAGTTAGTCAGCGCAGAGTTATTATTATGCAGTCGGATTGCTGTATTCTGTTTTAGGTGCTTTTGTTGTAGTCAATGGTTTTTGACTAGCTGTTGTTTAGAGGAATTCTTTTGTAGTGAGGATTAGGTCTTTTTTGTAGCCAGTTGGAAGGGCTACTCAACTTTCTAAAGGCTGCTTCCATCCAATACGTAGTTCTTCAATCTTTATCCCACTACTCCAAATCACGTACCTGTCCCCTTGATTTTCTTTATATATTTGGAAATATCCAAAACTTTTTGACGAATGTAATCTTGCATAAAAGGGCCTCCCTCTTGGTTAGTTTTCTCTTAATCTATCTGAGGAATTTGATGCAAAAAGAACAAAGAGTGGTATGAAAGTTTTGGCTATTATGGAATTACTTAGAATTGAAATGCACGAGAGAGAATTCAGAAGAAGGGCTAAAGAGGAGGGGAATAGATTCAGGAAAATATAAAGAAGGTACAATTGTGGAAATTATTCACAGAAAAAGGCCCAGGAAAGAGAATTTGATTATCTCTCTCTTGGACCTCTTCTTAGTCTGCTGACTGCAGAGTTATTATTATGCAGTCGGATTGCTGTATTCTGTTTTAGGTGCTTTTGTTGTAGTCATTGGCTTTTTGTTCAGATGATGTTAGAGGAATTCTTTTGTAGTGAGAATTAGTTCCTTTTTGCAGTCAGTTGGTAGGGCTACTCAACTTTCCACAGACCGCTTTCATCCAACTCGTAGTTCTTAAATCTTTATCCCACCACTCCAAATCAACGTACCTGTCCCCTTGATTTTCCTTCCCCTTGATTTCCCATGACATACCTAATCTTTAAAACCTGCTGTGGCATTTGATACTAATGGGAGTTATGTAACTGAAATTCTGGTTCATTCTTTACTCAGTCACACCAGCAGGTTCTCTGGAAAGCACAAGAACCGTCCATTTGGTTTTATATCATTTCTGCAGGGTTATGGATCCCCCTAAATTAACTTTTCACACAATATGCCGTCCATTTGCTTCCTTTATGCTTCTCCATATTAGCAAGCGATAAACCTAAAACTATCCAAAAAATTGGCATTATCATTACTACATCAATGTTAAATTGTCCTTGAATAATGTAGGATAAAATCATTGTGGAAAACATGATTTCTTGCTCACCTTTCCACATTCTCAAGAAAAAACTTAAAAAAGCCATATATGAAAGCATAGCAAAAATACCCATAGTAACTGCCATTTCAAGGAAGATATTATGTGCCTTATCTACAAAAAAGTTTGTTTCATTTTTTACTATTGTTAAGTTCAAATTGTCTGGGCCTATTCCAAACAACCAATGTTCTGATATGAGTTCTACTACCTTTTTCCACACAAGCATTCTATTGGACCCGGCACTATCTTCTAGTGCAATAGCTGATGTTACCTCATTCGAAATACTCAGAATTCTATTTAGTATAATGCCATCAGAAGTTGACAATAGAAAAACAGTAGTGATAAACAATACTAAAGTAACATGTAATATTAATTTTCGCTTATTAAAAATCTTTAAATAATAATATAATAAATAAATAAATGCTATACCAAAGGTTATCCAGGCACCTCGGGTTACACATACAATAAGGCCTGCATATATCATAGCTGTACTTAAAAGATATATTCTTTTGGAATAACGCATATATGAAATGATGGAAGCAGGTAAAATAAAAGCAGTATAAGTTCCCAAAAAATTAGGATTAGCCATTGTTCCAAAACTTGCGTAAGTTGCTCTGACAAGCTCATGTGGTACTATATTTAATCCGAAATGCTGTAAGAGTGCAGTAAATGAAACCAGGGAAGCACATATAATCATACTATCAATTAATCTTTTTAAATTAACATTGTTATTACTGTAGGCAAGAAAAAATAAAATAATGCAGAACAAGTAAGTACTAAACCCAGAATAACGAATACTACCAGTCCATGCCTTCATTGGTTCAATAGCTAAGATAGTTGAAAGAAATGCAAATAATATAAATAATCCTAGAGGTATTAAGGCTCGATGAGTTATTTTTGTTAAATTTTTCGCAATAAACAAAAGAGCAATCATAGAAACAATAACCAATACGATGTACCTAGGAAAGTAGAAGTAATCTATAGGATTAGGTATGACAATTAATGGGTATAAACCTAGCATAGATGCTAATATTACAACCTTACCATTCAAATATTCCACCTTCTATCATTGAGCATTGATGCAACAAAAAAGAAGCTGATTTTTAAGTTACATTTATTAATTCTATAAAAAACACACCTCTGGGTTGTTTTCGACAAAAAGAGATGAGGTGTCTGAGCTTTCTATAAAACAACCTCCCACTATTCACTATAGCAGGAGGCTAATCTTCATCCTATCTATAAAAGTTAACAGATTACCTGCTTAGCACCTTCAATGTCTGTTATAAAAGAATTACCAAGTTATAGGTAAAGAACTATCTATCGCAGCAGCATTTCCAAAAGTATCAGCAGGAATTTCAACAGCTGCCCTATAAGGCGTTGTACTACTACCGTCTCCAACTACTTTATATGTTGTGACTCCAGTTGGACCTGTAGGCCACTCTGCTAAAAATTCGCCAGTTAAATTATCAGAACTAGGCGCTGTCGGGGTAACTATAGTGGCTTGATGTTGCATAATAGCTCCATCAATTGTTCTTAAATTGGCTTCTACTGCACTTATGTTCGCCCTGTTTGTCACACTATTATAAACCGGTATTGCTATCGCCACTAAAATCCCTATAATAACTACAACTACCATCAATTCAACTAGAGTGAAACCTTTTTGACTCTTTAATTGCTTGTTAATCCAATTAAACATAAATATTAACCTCCTTGAATTTGTCCGTAGGATTATTTTCCTATGTAACATAAGTTATACATTAAATTAATTTTTTTAGACACTTAGTCCAAAAAAAATTGTCTTTATTTTAGATACTTCGTTGATACATGTTATTTTTCGCAAAAGGAAAGACCTCTCAAACCTTAATATTACAAGGAATGAGAGGTCTTTTTCTAATTCGTTACTGTTCATTACTGTTCATAGAATAGATATGTTGTGGGATCTTGATTATCTCCTTTGTGGCTAATGCTAAAATGGAGGTAGGAGTCTGGATTATTTATTTTACCTATTACTTGACCCTGCTCTAGAGTGTCACCTCTGGCAATATCCACCTCACATAAATGCTTGTACTGTGTTTGCAGGTATGAGCCATGGTCAATTGTAATAGTATATCCATCTATTTCTGTATAAGATACTGTAACCGCTTTACCAGCTGCTGCAGCTTGTACAGAGGCTCCCTCGGGAACTTCAATATCTATACCGTCATGGAACCTATAGTCTTTATAGGTTTTACTATAATTAAAACCAAATTCTCTAATTATTTCTCCATCAGCAGGAAATGTTAAATTCGGTGATTCATCTACTACATTAATATCCTTAGGTACTTTTTTTTCTTCCTTTGGTAAAGATGGAGTACCAATTACATCTGGAGCTTCAGGGATTACTGATGGAATAGTTTTTTCTTCAGGTTCTTCTTGGATTACTTCTATAGTGGGTCCTTGATCCTTCATAAAACTATCTATAATTCCTGTATAATAGGCAGTACTTCCCAGTACTGCTGTTGCTGCAAGCAGCACAAGCAATAAAGCTACTTTTGGATATTTTTTAGGAGAAAACTCCTTATATCTACTGATAATACTCTTCTTTAAATTAGAAATATTTTCTTTTACCTTAATAATGTAGGATTTTATTTTAAATTTTTTCATAGCACATCACCTCAAGTTTAGTATTACCGATTTTATACCAAACTAAACGTGGGGAAGGTGCACTATAGGGTAATACAGGAGACAGGAGTCAGTAGGGTCAGAATAAGAACCTAAAGCTAGAGCCCATCTTCTGAATTCTGTATTCTGTTTCCTGTCTTCTGGTTACTGGGCTATCGTTTGTAATTCTACTCCTGTATAGTAGTGTTTTAATATCTGCTCAAAATTTGCTCCACTTTTTGCCATAGCATTTGCGCCATACTGACTCATGCCTACTCCATGACCAAAGCCGGTTGTTGTAAAGATTATTTTATCTCCCTGAAGCTGCCATGTGAATTGAGTAGAATTTAATCCCAGAGCACTTCGAATATCGGTACCCATTAGAGTTTTTCCATCAATCTGGAGCTTTCTTACTCTATTTGTTGATGTGTTTTCTAGTACCTTTATGACATTTTGATTGGTACCCTGCATAGTTGATGCAGGAAGCGCTTGTAGATTTGTTCCCAGAGCAGCATCGATATGTCCTAAAGTGAGGGTTTTCCTTTCTTGAAAATGTGGTGATTCCTTGTCTCCTGGGCTCTCTACACTCCGAAGATAAGGAATTTTGTTTAACCATACGTCCTCCGAGTTTTCCGTTCTGCCGGTACTGGTTGAATGATATACAGGTTCTATAAGTCGTCCCTCATATGTTACAACAATATTTTTTGTGGAAGAAACTGCTTCTTCCATCTTACTTTTGTTAATAAAGTAGTTGATCATACCCCATCTTTCTTTCATGTCCTCAGATGATAGATAAGCCTGACAATGATTAGAGTTTGTGCAAACAATTGCCTCAGGATGAATCTCGTTTGCATTACTTAAAGTTAGTCGTCTTAATGCATAGGTTCTAGCTGTTATCGCCTGAGCTTTAAGTGCTTCAAGTTCAAAATCTACTGGCATCTCGGCTGCTAGAACTCCTACCAGATAATCGTCTAATGGCACTACCCTTGTTTCATCTGTTTGGTGAAAATAGACAGTTATGTTTTGTTCACTTGTGTCAATAACTACAGGAGGCTCTTCAGTCTTTTTAAAATTACTTACTATTATTACAGGTAATACAATTACTCCAATTAGAACAAGTAAAAACATTAACGCTATTAGTTTACGCACCTTGTCCCCTCCTAACACAATTTCACCTTACATCTTGAATGCTGGATGTAAGGTGATTATCTCCTCTTTCTTAAGATATATATGTGTAGGTGTGGGGAAATATGAATAAAGGTTTAGTCTGAAACCTTAAATTTCTTAACCGCTTGTTCTAAATGAGTTGCTGTTTCCTTGCTCGTTCTAGCTAATTCAGACAGGGCTTCAAGAGTGGCAGATTGTTCTTGCGCAGATGCAGACACATCTTGACTATAGGATGCAGTTTCTTGCGATAAACTGCCCACACTTTCAATTAGTTTAAGAATTTCCTCGGAGGTGGCTACTTCATCCTGGGTAATTTCTACAATGGTATCAATAATTTTTTCAGCGTGATTAATCCCTTCAATTATTTTTGCAAAGGAGTCTTCGGTTTGTTTAACAACCTGGACACCATTGTCGACAGCTAATTTACCTTGATTAATAGATAGAACGGCATGAGATGTTTTTTTTGTCATTTCATTTATTAATTTGGATATTTCGCTTGCACCCTTATTGGATTCCTCTGCTAACTTTCGAACTTCATCTGCTACTACTGCAAAACCTCTCCCATGTTCTCCTGCCCTAGCCGCTTCTATTGCAGCATTTAAGGCTAGAAGATTTGTTTGTTCTGCAATGTTATTTATAGTTGTACTAATATCGCCAATTGCCTTGGAAACACCATCTAGTTGTTGTATTACCGTAACTGCTTCATTAGTTTTCTCGCTAATTACTGTCATAGATTGTACCGTTTCTTGAACTTTATCTTTGCCTTCAACTGCCTTTTGCCTAGTATGTTCGGAATTTTCATTGGCATCTTTTGCATTAGCCTGGGCTGTTTGAACTAAGTCAGATAAATGTAATAATGCTTTGGAGGTTTCAACTACTGAATTGTTTTGTTCTTCCGTATTGCTGGCAACATCCTGCATTGATTGGCTTATTTGATTAGTTGCTAAGCTTATCTGTTCTGTAGATACAGACATCTCTCCTGATGCTTCTACAACTTGATTAGATTTTTGCCTAACGTCTTTTATGATTTGTGATTGATTAATCAGCATCATGTTGAATAGATCACCTAAAGCCTTTATTTCATCCTTCGACTTGAAATCTACAAAAGAAGTCAAATCGCCTTCGCCTGCTTGTTCCAATTTGTCAGCCAAAACTCTTATGGGTTTTATAACTATTATATTTAAGCATAAAAGGATTATAGCTGAAACAACTATTAGATTAATAGCTGTTGATACATACACAGCTATATTTCCAGAAATTAGACCTGTTCTTTGAACAAGGTTATTTATGAAAACAGCTATTGTTGGGCTAATCAGTAGAGCTACTATTATACATGCTACTATTTTTACTTTTATTCCAACTGGTACTTTATTTAGTGAACTTATATGTAGCTTTGAGTTAATTCTTTTCATAGAAACACCCTCCTTTTATATTTGTCAGAAGCTCAATTAATTATTTACTAAATATTAACCATTACTGCGTATTGTAGTCATTATTCAATTGAAACCTTACTATGCATCTTTAAAATCATTCATAGTTTAATACCACCTTTTATGCCATAATAGAATAATCTTACAAAATCGTATTATGTTAATTTTTTAAAATAATATGTATATAATACTATAAAAATCCTAGTATTCCTTTTAATCGACAATAAACGACATGATATTAGTTTTTTATAGCAGAATTAAATTAAAAACAGCTAGCCTGCATAAATTTGCTAGACTAGCTGTGCTTTGTATTTGCATTTTTTGTTTTAACCAACTAACACTTTTCATCTTCGTCTGGGAAGACTGTGCGTTTTATGTCGGCTCCTATGCCTGTTAATTTTGTTGCTAAATCCTCATAGCCTCTATCAATATGATGAATTGAGCTTATTTCTGTTTTACCTTCGGCAATTAGTCCTGCAAGTATAAGCGCTGCTCCAGCTCTAAGATCACTTGCTTTTACAGGTGCTCCTGTAAGTCTGGACACACCCTTTACAACAGCACTATGCCCTTCTATGACTATACTTCCACCCATTCTTCTTAATTCATTAACATGCATGAATCTATTTTCAAATACAGTTTCTGTAACTACACTAGTTCCTCTTGCTAGCGTTAAATATGACATCATTTGAGCCTGCATGTCCGTTGGAAAACCAGGATAAGGTAAGGTTTTTACATCAATTGCATTACTACGACCCTTGGAGCGAACCCTAATGCCTGTCTCTTCTTCATCTATGGTTACTCCAGCCTCTGCTAGTTTAGCCATAACGGGTTTTAAGTGATCAGATATCACATTTTCAACTAATACGTCGCCTCCAGCAGCGGCAGCCATTATCATATAGGTTCCTGCTTCAATCCTATCAGGTATTACAGTATGATCAGTACCATGTAGCTTTGAAACTCCTTGAATTCTTATGATATTGGTTCCTGCACCATGTACCTTTCCGCCCATGCCATTAATAAAGTTAGCAAGGTCGACTATTTCTGGTTCTTCTGCAGCATTTTCTATTACTGTAGTTCCTTCTGCCCTACTGGCAGCCATCATTATATTTTCAGTAGCTCCAACACTTGGAAAATCAAGATAAACTCTATTTCCAATTAGTTTTTTAGCTGAACATTCGATTACTCCATGAGTCATTTTAATATCTGCACCTAATGCTGTTAAGCCTTTAAGGTGTAAATCAATAGGTCTACTTCCTATATTACAACCTCCTGGCATGGATATTCTAGCATGACCTAGTCTTGCTAATAGAGGTCCCATGACTAAAAATGAAGCCCTCATCTTCCTCACCCAATCTTCAGGGGGTTCACTACTTGTAAGCTGTGATGCATCTAAAAATAATTCCTTATTGCTAGATGAAGAAACCTTTACACCTATAGTACTTAAAACCTGGGTAATTGTGTCTACATCAGCCAATTGAGGTATATCCTGAAGATAACACTCACCTTCCGCTAAAAGGGATGCAGCTATTATGGGTAATACAGCGTTTTTTGCTCCGCTTACTTTGATTTTTCCTTCTAATTGTGTACCTCCGGTGACAACTAGTTTCTCCAACAATTTTTCCTCCCTAGTGCGTTTTGCAAAGATGTCTTGATAATTAATCTAAATTTAATAAATTTTAACAAATCTCTTTCACCTTGCTAATTCGACAACTTTTTAAAAATTCCTTTGTTAATATTGACAATGTATTAATGGAGTTCCCATATATAGATACGTTTTATCATCTAAATTATGGTATCTGGAGGCAATATTTACATTAATTTTTCTTCCTGCCACTTCCACGCTATCCGAAAAGTATGGAGTGAATCCGCTATAACTAACCAGAACCTCGTCCTTTATCCCTTCAATTATTATACCATTTATCTTATCAAAAATGGTATGTACAATTTGTTCCTGCTCTGACACAGTTAGGTATCTGGGAATGTAGTAAATAGCAGTTTCGCTGATATCTGGTGTGACTTCAAAGTAACCGAAGATACCTTCAAGTCTTTTCCTTTGAATTAGACGGTTGTCCATGGATAGATTATCTAAGTTTATTGAAAGATAAGTTTCAGCTTGTGTTGCTGTTAATTTAATATTTATAATTTCCTTATTATCATTTAGATCTAGATTTAAATCTGAATCTCCACTTACAGATTGATAATTCTTATCGTTTTCCCACTGCTTGTTCAATTCAACATTATACTCCTTTTCTAGTAAAAATAGTATATCCTCTAATTGTTTTTTTGTACTAATCTTATTTTTTATTTTCGCCCAAGCGCATATTTTTAATTCGCTAAATTGTACTTCTTCTAGCTGGTAAAGGGTGTCAAATGGGTTGATGTTTTCTTGTTGTGAAAGAGCTGGAAGCTTTATAATAGTTAATAGACATATAATAGCAATTGCAATAATTATGGATTTTTTCATTTTCTACCTCCAAGAATAATGCCTGATGCACAAACCAGTCAGGAGAACCGTCCCCGTGGTTGTTTTTGCTTTCTGGATATATTCTTGCCAGGATTCTTGTTTTTTAAAACATAAAAACGCGAAACCGCAGACTGATAGCCTGCGGTTTCGCTTCCCTTTAGGTTAATCGCTTCTTTCAAAGCAATCTTATATTATATTCGTCAAATTGATCAATAATCCTTTTAAAATCTATGAACAAATTTTGTTAAATTAGCGTAATTTTGCTGCCTGCATCCGAGCTATAGCTCTACGTAATGCCATTTCTGCACGCACAGTATCTATGCCATCTTTCCTCTTAAGTCTATCTCTTGCTCTCTGTTCAGCACGCTTAGCTCTATCCATGTCGATTTCCAAGGCACATTCAGCTGTGTCTGCCATTATGGATACCTTATTATTACTTACTTCCATAAAACCACCACAAAGAGCTACATGTTCCTCTTTTCCATCAGCCTTGTAAGTTATTACTCCAACTCCCAATGAGGTTACTAGAGGAGCGTGGTTTACGAGGATACCTAGATATCCATTTGCCGCTGGAACAACTAAGGACTCCACTTCTACACTAAGCACCTTACGTGCTGGAGTTACTACATCCATGATAAGTTTCTTTGTCATGATATCAACGCCCCTCTACTCCAGTTCTTTTGCCCTCTCGATTGCTTCCTCAATAGTACCAACCATATAAAAGGCCTGCTCAGGCAGATTATCATGCTTTCCATCAACGATTTCTTTAAAGCTCTTGATGCTTTCCTTTAATGGAACGTATTTTCCTGCAATACCAGTAAACTGTTCTGCTACGAAAAATGGTTGTGATAAGAATCTCTGGATCTTACGTGCTCGCGCAACCACTAGTTTATCTTCTTCAGATAATTCATCCATCCCAAGAATTGCAATAATATCTTGCAGTTCCTTGTATTTCTGTAATACCGACTGTACACTTCTTGCTACATTATAATGCTCTTCACCAATGATTCTTGGATCAAGAATTCTGGATGTAGAGTCAAGTGGGTCAACAGCTGGGTAAATACCCAACTCAGAAATAGCACGTGATAAAACTGTTGTTGCATCCAAGTGAGCAAATGCAGTAGCTGGAGCAGGGTCAGTCAAGTCATCAGCAGGTACGTAAATTGCCTGAACTGATGTGATTGAACCTTTGTTAGTTGAAGTAATTCTTTCCTGCAATTGTCCCATTTCAGTTGCAAGGGTCGGCTGGTATCCAACAGCTGATGGCATCCTTCCTAAAAGAGCAGACACCTCAGAACCTGCTTGTGTGAAACGGAATATATTATCTATGAATAACAAAACATCCTGTCCCTGCATATCACGGAAGTACTCAGCGATGGTTAAGCCAGTCAAACCAACACGCAGACGAGCACCAGGCGGCTCATTCATCTGGCCGAAAACCATGGCTGTTTTATCGATAACTCCTGATTCTTTCATTTCTAGATATAAGTCGTTACCTTCTCTTGTTCTTTCCCCAACACCGGCAAATACAGAGTATCCACCGTGTTCGTAGGCGATATTACGAATAAGCTCCATGATCAGAACTGTTTTACCAACACCAGCTCCGCCGAAGAGGCCAATCTTTCCACCCTTAGAATATGGAGCCAAAAGGTCAACTACTTTTATACCTGTTTCCAAGATTTCTGTTGATGGCTCCAAATCCTCAAATCTTGGAGCAGGACGGTGAATCGGTAGGTAGTTATCAACTTTTACCTCTTCTTTTCCGTCTATTGCCTTGCCAAGAACATTAAACATTCTTCCAAGAACTTCATCACCTACGGGAATTTTAATAGCTTCACCAGTATCCACAGCTACCATGCCTCTTTGTAATCCGTCTGTAGAGGACAGGGCCACACAACGAACACTATTATTTCCTAGATGCTGCATAGCTTCCATTGTAATATCAATTTCAAAATCCAAGCCTGTATTTTCAGTTTGGTCCTTTGATGTTATTAAAACAGCATTATATATTTCAGGAAGTTTTCCCTCAGGAAACTGAACGTCAACTACAGGACCAATTACCTGTACAACTTTTCCCCTGTTCATAGTTTGGTCCTCCTTTCGCAACTATTGTAATGCAGCAGCACCGCCAACAATTTCAGAAATTTCCTTGGTAATTGCTGCTTGTCTAGCCCTGTTATATGACAAGACTAGTTTATCAATCAATTCACCCGCATTGTCTGTGGCACTTGCCATAGCTGTCATTGTTGCACCATGTTCACTTGCTTTAGCCTCTAACAATGCCCTGAAAACTATAATTTCCACAGAACGGGGTAAGAGATTTCCTAATACTTCTTCTGAATTTGGCTCATAAATATATTCTATCTCTTCTACCTTTTTTTCTTCCTTGTCAGGAGCTATAGGTAGGAGAGAAACTATTTTAGATTTGTAACTAATAGCTGATCCAAACTCCGTATAGACCAAGTAGAGCTTTTTAAATTCTTTGCTGGTGAACATTGACATGATTTCTCTTGCCAATTCCCGTCCTTGAATATAGTCAGGCAGGTCACCAAGGTCCATATAATCTTCTCTTATATTGTACTTGCGGCGTCTAAAATATTCTTTTGCTTTTCTGCCCACACAGATCACAGATACTTCTTCCCCAAGTGAATCTATTTTTTCCTTAGCAAAGCGAAGAATATTCTGGTTGTATCCACCGCAAAGTCCCCTATCAGCACTTAGTACCACAAAGCCAATCTTTCCTTCTGCTCTCTCCTCTAATAATGGATGAGAGATGGAACTCTGGGTTGAGGATAATCTCCCCATAACATCTGAAAGCTTGTTGCTGTATGGTCTAGCTGCAATGACTGAGGCTTGAGCTTTTCTAAGCTTTGCAGCTGCAACCATTTTCATGGCCTTAGTAATCTGCTGAGTACTTTTTACACTTCGAATGCGCCGTTTAATGTCCTGCATTCCTGCCATGGGTTACTCACCACCTTCTATAGCTGAAGTCCGAGGTCAGAAGTCGGAAGTCAGAAGTTTACGCGAACATCTCTTTAAATTCCTTGACAACTGCTACTAGTGCCTCTTCATTATCCTTTTCTAGCTTTCCTGTTTCAAGTATTTTACTTTGGATTTCAGGCTTACTATTTTTTAGATAAGATAGAAATTCTGTCTCAAATCTTTTTACGTCTCCTACAGGTATATCATCTAAGTGGCCGTTTACAGCTGCATAAACCGCTACAACCTGATCCTCTACTCTCAAGGGTGAATACTGGTCCTGCTTAAGCATTTCCATCATTCTTTCACCTCTAGCAAGGCGTGCTTGAGTAGCTTTATCTAGGTCTGAACCAAACTGGGCAAATGCTGCAAGTTCTCTGTACTGTGCTAAGTCAAGACGCAATCTACCTGCTACCTGTTTCATAGCCTTAATCTGTGCATTACCACCAACCCTTGATACAGAGATACCAACGTTAATCGCTGGGCGGAAGCCTGCATAGAAAAGGTCTGATTCAAGGAATATCTGACCGTCTGTAATGGAAATAACGTTTGTTGGAATGTAGGCTGAAACGTCTCCAGCCTGGGTTTCAATAATTGGCAAAGCGGTTAAAGAACCGCCTCCATTATCGTCACTTAATCTAGCTGCTCTTTCTAATAAGCGAGAATGGAGATAAAATACATCCCCAGGGTAAGCTTCTCTGCCGGGAGGTCTTTTTAACAATAATGATAACTCTCTGTATGCAGCAGCTTGTTTTGAAAGGTCATCATAAATAATCAGAACATCTTTACCCTGCCACATAAATTCTTCGGCCATTGCACAGCCTGAATAGGGTGCAATATATAACATTGGTGCTGGCTCACTAGCTGCAGCAGAAACAACTATTGAATAATCCATTGCTCCTGATTCTTCTAATTTGTGAACAACACCAGCCACAGTTGATGCCTTTTGGCCTATTGCTACATAGATACAAATAACTCCATTGCCTTTTTGGTTGATAATTGTATCCACAGCCACAGCTGTTTTACCAGTCTGGCGGTCTCCAATAATTAACTCTCTCTGCCCCCTACCAATGGGAACCATTGAGTCAATTGATTTCAAACCAGTTTGTAATGGAGTATCAACAGGCTGACGGGCAATTACACCTGGTGCAAGTGCCTCAATTGGCCTAGTTTTGTCTGTTTCTATTGGTCCTTTTCCATCTATAGGTGCGCCAAGGGAATTCACAACTCTGCCAATCAAGGCATCTCCTACTGGAACATCCATGATACGACCAGTTCTTTTAACCTGGTCTCCCTCTTTAATTTTGGTATATGGTCCTAAAATAACACAACCAATGTTGTCTTCTTCTAGGTTAAGAACCATTCCTGCTATGCCACCGGGAAACTCCAAGAGTTCGCCGGCCATTGCTTTTTCCAAGCCGTATATCAGTGCAATACCGTCACCAACTTGAATAACAGTTCCTACATCGGATACATCAACCTGGGCCTGGAAATTTTCTATTTGGTTTTTTAAAATAGAACTTATTTCATCGGGTCTAATGCTCAATTTCCTCACCCCTATTCCTGTTTGAGATAATGCATGACTAGGTTAGTCAAGGCCAACACTTTTGAGATGTTTTTCAAGCATTTTTAGCTTTGTGGAAACACTACCATCAATTATTCTATCTCCAATTCTTACAACTACTCCACCCATCAGCTTTTCATCTATGGTAACTTCGAGTAAAATATTTTTGCCTGTCATTTTTACAAGGCTTTCACGAAGTTCTTCAAGGTGTTCTGGGGAAAGCAAGGTAGCAGATTTTACTTGTGCTTTTACTATTCCCTTTGCTTCATTAGCTAGATTTATGAATTGGTTGACAATCTGCCCCAAAGCTATTTCTCTGCGCTTGTGTAATATCAACAATAGAAAATTCAATGTTGTCGAAGATATATTGTCTGAATAAATCTTACGGAAAATTTCTTGCTTCAGCTCTGCATTCATGAGCTGGTGTTCAACTACTTTTTTCAGCTCATCGCTTTCTTCTATTACTTGCATTACCTCAGTTAGTTCCTTTTCAAGCTGATCGAGGATATTTTTTTCAGAAGCTAACTCAAAGAGTGCCTGGCCATATCTTTTCGCTACGGCTAAATTACTCATTGAACCTCGCCTACCTCATTAATATAGTCTTGAACCAACTCTTGATGTTGTTTCGGATCTAACTGTTTGTTGATAACTTTACCCGCAGCCATTACTGCTAAGACAGCTGCTTCAGTGCGAATTTGTTCCAAGGCTTTTGCTTTTTCCCCTTGTATTTCTCTTTTTGCCTTTTCAAGGGTTTTTGCAGCTTCTACTTGTGCCTCTTTGATGATTTCTTCTCTAGTTTGAGCCCCAACTTTGTTAGCTCGTTCTATAATTGTTTGTGCCTCTTTTTTAGACTCGCTCATTTGCACCTGGTATTTTTCTAGTAACTCTTGGGCTTCCTTTTGGGCATCTGCAGCTCTGGAAAGAGATGATTCGATAGTTTCTTCTCTTTCTTGCAAGATCTTGCCCACAGGGCCAAACAATAAAAGTTTTAATACATATATGACGACACCAACGTTAATAGCTGTTAATACTACTGTCCAAAAATCAAAATGCACTGGAGGTTACCCCCTCTCTTGCCTAAATAGTAGGTGGGCGAATGTTGCCATGATTTTATGACTTCCATTCGCCCTAAATATTATTATTAATTCATCAGAGTTGAAATACACTTAAATCTTAGTCCACATTAGAATGGCGATAACGAAAGAGAATAATGTTAAAGCTTCCATAAATGCTAATGCAATCAATAGTGTAGTTCTAATCTCGCCTGATGCTTCTGGCTGACGAGCAATACCCTCCATAGCACCTGCAGTTGCTCTACCTTGTCCAAGAGCAGATCCTAGTGCTGCTA
Organism: Desulfitibacter sp. BRH_c19; assembly: GCA_001515945.1. NCBI lineage: Bacteria > Bacillati > Bacillota > Clostridia > Neomoorellales > Desulfitibacteraceae > Desulfitibacter > Desulfitibacter sp. BRH_c19. The sequence goes on along the minus strand of LOER01000026.1, from coordinate 307,081 downwards.
AACCAATTGCAAGACCAACACCAATATAAGCTATAGATTCCATAGTTGTTTCCCTCCTTTCAATAATTAAAAACTAAAAAAATCTTTATAATGGTTTAATGCCCTTTAATAGATGTTGTCAAATAGGTTACAGTAAGCAATGTGAATACAAATGCTTGGATAACACCCATTAATACACCTAATAGCATTACTGGAACTGGAATAAGCACAGGTAACAGTATAAATAAAATTGTCACAACCACCTTCTCACCAAACATGTTCCCGAATAGACGCAAAGACAATGATACTGGTTTAACTGCCTCTTCAACAATATTTAGAGGCATTAATGCGGCAAAGGGTTGGGCAAAATGATGTAAATATCCCTTCAATCCATTATTGATAACACCAATCAAATTTATTGTGATAATCGTTGTAATTGCTAGACCAAATGTGGTACTTAAATCTGTTGTCGGAGGCATCAATCCTGGAATAAACCATAATAGGTTCATTGTCAAAATGAATAAGAAAAGTGTTCCAACAAGTGGTATATATTTACGACCCTTTTTCCCCAATGCAGGTTCTAGTAAATCCTGGATGAATTGAACCATAAATTCAGCTATCACCTGTTTTTTACCTTGGGGTCTAGATTTAAGTCCTCTTGTTATCCAATAAATAAGGCCAAAAAGAATGAGCATTGCTATCCATTGATTGACAACTGTTGTGTCTATTGATACAGGTCCTAAATTAAAAACATGCTGTGGTTCCATATGATGCATAATGTCTGACAGGGCTTTAGCTTTCTCTTCCATTGTTCTCATCACCCCTTTCCAATAGGTGTTGCACAACCCTGAAATTGCAAAAATAAAAATACATTTAAAACCATCACTATATTCCAATCTATATATTTCAATGTTTTTTTAGACTTTCCTGCACAAAATGCCTTAAAACTTCCAAACTAAATAGTAATTTACTATGATTACGATAAACAGGATTTTTTATTCAGGTGGAGTTTCCCACAGGATTAGTTCAACTAGAGTTCAGGGAAAGTCACCTGAACTAAGTTTCACTGAATGACTCCATCTGAATATTATAGAGCGAAACTTGCCAACTTGTTTGGCGTAGCTGAGCTAATCCTTTAGGGAAAACCGTTATCCAGGGGCTTAGTACCACTTATCTCCCACCTACGCCAGTAGTTCTAGCATTGTGTTCTTTACAATACGTAGAAATACCAGTGCAAAGCAAGAGTGGGAGTCTTAGTGGTAGTTAGCCATCGGATAAACATCATGGAATAATCTGCTAGCCTGATGGCCATATCACCTAAAACCTCATACACGTCGAAAAATACTAAATTAATTATAGCTATTATTGCATATAGTAATGATTATTTCAAATTGATTTTACTGGAGCTTTTTACCTCTTAGTATATTTAAGACATCAATTGAATAAGTACTTAGATGTAAAAACAGACCAATCATAACTCCTAACAGAAAGTAAACTCCCACCTGTAATGCAAGTATAAGGGCTATAATTGATAGTACCAATCTTATCAATGATCTACCAAAAAACATTTTGTTTGCTTCCTTATTTTCTAGGGTCTGACCCTTTTGAACTGCATCCCACATCATCCAGTAATTGAATACACCTAATGGTGTTCCTACCAACACCCCTACAGCCAGTTCATTCATTCCAAATAAATATATTAGTGAAGAAACTATTACTGCCAGGATAATGATAAACTTTAATCTTCTATCCTTGTGAAAAGGTATAGTTTTATTCTTCACTATTTATCATCCTTTATCTCATCTTTACCTTTTTCTTTGGAAATAATCTGCTTTTCCAAGTCTCCCAATACCATAATTTCCTTGATAAAACCGTAAAAAGTAAATCCTATACCAGATAATACACCAGTAATCATTAACCAAGGTTCTGTTCCAAGCCTTGTGTCAAGATTGCTACCTAGAAAATATCCAACAAAACTCCAAAGCGCAAAATTTATTCCTAGAGATATAGCAATCTGTCCCAGACGAAGATTTGTCATGGTATTCTTCTTTTTCTTTGTCATTTTAAAATAACCAAACTCTCATGTTTTAGAATTTGTCATAATCTAAATTAATAGGTGCGATAAGTGAATACTATCACATAGTAGTTATATTCTTCTTAATTTTAGATAACTCCTGCTTAAATAATTTATAAGATTTTTCTCTTTCTGGTAAATTTCGATATTTAATTGAAATACTTTTTAATAATTTCTATTATCCTATCGCTAGCTTTACCATCACCATACGGGTTAACTGCATGGGCCATCTCCTTGTATGCTTGATCATTTTTTAGAAGATCTGCAGCTGCCTGATAAACATCGTCCTTAGCTGTTCCCACCATTTTTACTGTGCCTGCTTGTACTGCTTCTGGTCTTTCTGTTGTTTCTCTTAATACTAAAACAGGTTTGCCTAATGAAGGAGCTTCCTCCTGCATACCTCCTGAATCAGTCAATACAAGGTGGCTTCTACTCATAAGCTTAACAAATGGTAAATAATCCAAAGGTCCAATAAGATGGATTCTATTCATATCGCCCAATAGCTCATGTGCTAATTGTGACACTTTAGGATTTTTATGCACAGGAAATATTAGTTCTGTATCTGGAAAATCAGTAACTATTTCTTTTGCAGCCAAAAATATGTTTTTTAGGGGTTCACCCCAGTTTTCCCTACGGTGAGCAGTCAGCAAAATAATCCTTTTGTTCCAATCTATATCTGGAAGTATGGTTTCCATAGGAAAAGTCTTTTCTACAGTATCTAAAAGAGCATCAATTACAGTATTTCCAGTTACGCTAATTTTTTCCCTTAAAATATTTTCCCCTAGCAAATTATCCATTGAGGTATCTGTAGGTGCAAAATGCAGATCTGTAATTGACCCTGTAAGTCTTCTGTTCATTTCCTCTGGATAGGGGGAGTATTTATTAAAAGTCCTTAGGCCAGCTTCCACATGACCTACAGCTATCTTTTGATAAAATGCTGCTAGTGCTGCAGTAAAAGTAGTAGTGGTATCACCATGAACCAGGACAATATCTGGTTTTTCTGTCGCAAAGATTTCCTCTAAGCCATTTAAGACTCTTGTGGTTACTCCAGTCAGCGTCTGACCCTGCTTCATAATGTCCAGATCATAGTCTGGTTTTATCTCAAAAAGTTCTAAGACCTGATCTAGCATCTCTCTATGCTGGGCAGTCACTATAACTTTGCTTTGGATGTTTTCTTCCACGGAAAGTTTTTTTACCAGGGGTGCCATTTTTATGGCTTCTGGCCTAGTTCCAAAAACACTTATTACTTTTATCATTAGCTTCATCCTTTTCTTTAAGAAGTGCAGAATTCAGTAGTCAGGAGAGCAGTAGTCAGGGGACAGTAGCCCGAATAAAAGCCTAAAAGCTAGACCCTAACCTTCTGAATTCTGTATTCTGTCTCCTATATTCTGTATCATGAGCAATAGCCTTTGGCTTTTAGTTTTTCCAAATGTTTGGATAAAACACTATCCATATCCATCTGATACTTATCCTCCAGCATATAAAGCATTGTAAAGCAGCACTGGGCTATGTCCAAAAGTTCCAATGTGCTGTCTTTAAGTAGGCCGGCAGCATCAAGGTTTTTTGTTTTCTCTCCACTTTTTCCTGCGTTCTTGCCCAAGACCTGGGTAAGCTCGCCAATTTCCTCTTGTATCTTGCAAACGGTTTTTAATAAGGTAACCTGAGGAATCTGCAGCCGTGGCAGGTTTAGGTATTTGTACTGGCCACTAGATTGTACATAGTACCTTATATTTGGATCATATGGATATCCTTTTTTATTAAGCTTGTCCAGATGGATGCCAATCATTTCCCCTGGATCAATTTCATAGATATCTTCCAGGACAAATATCATTGTGACACACGTTTGAGCAACGTCTAATAATTCTTCAGCTACGGGAATGAGCCATTGCTCTTTTTCTACTTCTGCACATTCTAAAAACAACAAAACAGCCCGGGCTAATTCCCCAGACTCCTCCATAATCTTTAGTAATGTTGAATCCATTGTGGGAGTTAATAAACCTAATCTTGGTAGCTTTATGACCTTCTCATTTTGCCTTGACAATATCCGTTGCCTCCTATAAAATCCTTTACACTATACCTAAATAACCTTCCACATTTGTACCCTAAAATTCCTGCCTAATGCTACATAGAGTTTTTATCCATGAGCTAACACTACCAATGCCTATACCATTTTACCTCTAGTTACTTCTCTATATAACCAGAGACGTTTGATTGCTGCCGTGTAATTTTGCAAAATACATGGATGGTATATACTATTTTGCTACTTTTTCAGTCTACAAGAAAGGGTGAAGGTTTTCCAATTAAATAACCCTGGGCATAGTCTATCCCAATTTCCTTTACTATTTGAAGCGTCTCTTCTCTATCCACAAATTCTGCGATGGTCTGAATTCCTAAACCTTGAGCCATCTCGGCTATGGTTTTTACCAGTATCCTATTCCTTTTACTATCTGGTAAGTGACGCACAAATGAGCCATCAATTTTTAAGAAATCAACCTCCATTTCAATAAGCTGGGCAAAGGAGGTATAGCCTACACCAAAGTCATCAAGAGAGAATTTACAACCCATTTCCTTTAATGCTTTCACAAAATATATGGCACGACTCATATTTTGAATCGCTGCTGTTTCGGTGAGTTCAAATACAACACTATTATAGTCCGCTTTTGTTTTACTGATTGTTTCTTGAAGAAAGTCTAGCATATGCTCATCAGCCAAATGCTTTGCAGAAAGGTTCATGCTAAATGAGATCTTTCTACCCTTTTCTTTAAGCTTTGACTGCATATCTAGGCTCTTTTTAGTTATAATTCGATCGATACTGGAAATGAGTCCATACCTCTCAGCAGTTGGTATAAAGTGGTTTGGTGGTACTACTGTACCATCATTTTCCAAAAGTCTGGCAAGGGCTTCATAATGATTTATTTCTCCAGAACGCAAATTTAGAATAGGCTGGAACCATGGTAGAATTCGGTCTTCCTCTAATGCTGTAAGGATACGTCCCTTTTCTTTAATGGTAGAATAGACCTGGTCTAGATATGTGTCTCCCTTGCTGTAGATAAAATAACGGTTCTGCCCCAGCTCCTTTGCGTGGATAATAGCGTCATTACACTGTGCAAACAACTCTCTACTGGTTTTTCCGTGGTTTGGGTATAAGGTAATACCAATGCTTGCCGTTGTTCTAAGGCTCCCATTTAAAAAACGATGTCCCTCAACAGCCTTGCGTATACTTTCGGCAGCACAAATACTTTCCTTTTCATAGCGCGAAGGTAATAATACAGCAAAATCATCTCCTCCCAGCCTACCTACAATGGATTTCTCTTTGGAGCCGAATACAATATCTATCTCATTCACTTTAGTAGTAAGAAATTCTGCAAAGCTTTTTAAGAAATCATCACCTGCATTAGAGCCAAAGGAATCGTTAATAAGTTTGAATCCATCTATATTTATCAGAAGCATAGCTGCACTTTTCCCATTGCAACTTGCTAGGTATCTATCCAGGAGTTCAATAAATGTGGCCCGGTTAATTAAACCTGTAGTTTCATCATAGTTCGATAAATAGTTTAGGCGCTCTTCTGTCACTATTTTATTTGTTATATCTTCTTGAATAGCCAGGAAATTTGTAATTATACCGTTTTCATCTCTAATAGGGGAAACAAACCCATTTGCCCAGTAGAACTTTCCATCCTTTGTTTTATTTTTAAAGATGCCCCGCCAGGTTTTACCTAGTTTAATTTCATCCCAAAAGATCTTGTATTCTGCCAAAGTTCGATCCCCTGAGGCTAAAAAACGTGGGTTTGCACCAATACATTCTTCCTTTTTAAAACCCGTTATTTTTTCAAAGGTTGTATTTACATACTCAATTAAACCATCGTAGTCTGTAATAAACACGATGTTGATACTTTCATCTATGATTTTTGTTAGCTGCTTTAGGTTTGCTTGAGCTTCTCTGTGTTTAGAAATGTCACTACCATAAACAAAAGCAACATTAGTTTCCGATATGGGTACCACAGTAAATGCATAGATTTTTTCACCAATGGTAAACTCCAAGTTGTTTTTTACACCTTTTCCCTTAATAACAGTAATAATAGCTTCCATTAGTGGGGCATCCAACTCAGAGTACACATTTATACATATCTCTTTGCACGCATTATTGCTATATAAAATTGCACCATCAATTGCAACACAAAACACAGGATTAGGATTTTGCTCTGGAAAAGTAGCAAAAAGCCTTTCTTTTTCTTTACTGGACAATCGAACCACACCATGACCTCCTAGTAGCAACAATCACACTTTTGTTACTACATATTTCAGCATTTTCCAACAAAATCCTTCTTAGAAACACATAATAAAAATTGCAAAATCGTCAAGCCGTTTGGGATGGTGTCATGGGGACGTTTCGTCTGTCACCTTTTTTGTGGCTTTTTCTACTACACTTCGCCCTAAGCCTATTACTCTACTTAACTGCCTTATGCTGGCACCTGAATCATGGTATATTTTATTTATAATACTATCCCGTTCTTTTTTCGGTAATTTTATTATGGACTCCAAGTGTGTTATCTTATTAATCATCTTCATTATTTCTACGTCCGTGCATTTTCTTTTGTCCTCATAATCTATAAATTCCTGATCAACTATTTCATTCATATATGAAATAAAACTTTCTTTTGTAGTGAAATAACTTGTGATTAGTTCAGCATCAAGATTTGTTTTTTCCCCTTCATAAACAAGTGTATAGTCATGAAAGCTGCTCCATTGGTATTGTTCAAAATTTTTCACCATTTTGGCCTTTAGGGGATTCTGATGTATGTACCTTAGTACTGCAAATAGGCTGCCTTCATTTTCTACAGGTTCACTTTTATATCTGTTCTGAAAAAGATGCCCTGTCCTGTCATACTTATTATTATGCCATTGCACATAGCTTACTGTTATCCTCTTGATGCCTTTACCGATCTCCTCATGTTCCTTCACAAGTAAATGAACATGGTTATCCATTAAGCAATATCCATAAAACTCGAATGCACCTGTTTCCTTCACTTTGAGTAGAATCATTAGAAATCTTTCCATATCCTCTTTGTCTAGAAAAATATTTCTTCTATCAAGTCCTCTCAACATAACATGATATATGCCTGATTTACTCCTCTTTCTTGGAGCTCTTGACATTCATATCACCCCTGGTCCATTATACCAAATTAATCCAAAAAATGACAAGCGAAACGTCCCCTTGTCTTACCCTTGTCTTAAAGCTTCATAAAAAACTCCAACCACTATGGTTGGAGAAAAAACATTTTTATTTTTTACCTGTCTACTTGACAGGGAGCGGTTCAAAATCAAGGTTTTGCCCCAATGTTTTATATAATAAAAGATGTTAATATGACAAGCAAAACCGATGTAATGGACATAGCAATTAATGGGCGTAATGCTTTTGTTTTTAGTTGTCGAAGACAAACATTTAATCCTAGACCAGTCATTGCCATGGTTAGTAGGAAACTTGTAGCAATAGAAATATCATTCATCAAGACATCGGAATTAGGGATATACGTTCCTAGGGCAAAGGTTCCAAAAAAGCTCATCACTATAAAGCCAATTAAGAACCAAGGAAAAGCAATCTTGCTGTGAGTAGATTGACCATTTTCTTTAAGATTCATCCAGAACATGAGGATAAAGCTTAACGGAATAAGTAACAAAACACGACTTAACTTAGCTAATAGTGCCATGGCCAAAACATCTTGTCCAGCAGGAGCCGCTGCTAAAGCTACATGGGCAATTTCGTGCAAACTGATACCTGCCCAAACACCATACTCGGTAGGGGATAAGTGCAAATATGGCATGATTATCGTATACCCAACAGCAAAGATGGTTCCTACTAAAGCAATTATACCAACACCCATAGCTGTATCTTCCTCTTTTGTTTTGAGTATAGGTGAAACTGCTGCAATTGCTGCTGCACCACAAACTCCTGTGCCAATTCCGAGTAATAATGATAAAGAAAGATCAGCCTTTAGCCATCTAGCTAAGAGCATGGTTATGGAAATTGAGAAAACAATAGTCACGACACCATAGACAAGCAGGCCTAATCCTTGTTCCATAATGATTAGAATATTTAGTTTTAGACCGTATAAAATAATCGCAAGGCGTAATAATTTTTGAGAAGAGAATTGAATTCCGGTGCGAAAATATTCAGGATAGCCAAAAAATTGTCTATACACTACCGCAATTAAGATTGCAGAAGCCATTGGTCCTACTTGTCCAAAAACTGGTAGGGTTGCCAGAGCATATCCCAAGAATGCTACGCAAAGGGTAAAGATGATTCCTCCAAGCCAAGACCAGTTTAGATAACTATTCCTCCCGAAAATAGTTGCTTTACCCATTAGTAATATTTTTTCTGTTTTATAATCCATATAGTCATCTCCCGGTTGTCTAGTAACTAAAGTATAGGGCAATCCTGAATATAAGTAAAATAATTAGTTGAGATTGTGATAATAAGTAAACAGTTATGGTATACTCATAATGAGAGGTGATTTGAATGCAACAACAATTACAAGTCTTTTTAGCAGTAGTAGATAAAAAGAATTTTTCCAGGGCAGCGGAAGCGTTACATATGACTCAGCCAGCAGTTAGTCAGTATATTCAAACCTTGGAAGCTACTATAGGAACTAGACTTTTGGAACGAACAAACAAATATGTGCGGTTAAATAAGGCAGGAGAGATTGTCTATCATCATGCTCAGGAGATCTTGAGCCTTTATACACGGATGCAATCTTTGGTAGACGATTTAACCCACAAAGCTAGTGGCACTTTATCCATCGGAGCCAGCTATACATTTGGTGAATATGTATTGCCGCATTTAATTGCTCAAATGCGGGATCATTACCCCCTCATAAAACCGAGAATAGTCATTAATAATACTAATAGAATTGAAAGATTAGTACTTGGTAATCAGTTAGATGTTGGAATTGTAGAGGGAGAGCAAAAATTTGAAAAACTACATATAGAGCCCTTTGCTAATGATGTAATGTTTGTTGTTGCTTCTGCTAAGCATTGGTCAGCACGGCAGGGTGAGGTAATTTTGGCCGATTTAAGTAATGAAACTTGGATAGTTCGCGAAAAGGGCTCTGGGACTAGGGATGCCATAGAAAAAATGTTTAAAGATATGAGTTTTTTTCCAGAAAATCTAATTGAGTTTGGTAGTACTCAGATAATCAAAGAATCTGTGGAAGCAGGCCTTGGGGTTACGCTTCTATCTGATTGGGCAATAAAAAAGGAGCTCCAACTGGGAACCTTGAATATGCTAAGAATCAAAGGTTTTCCTGTTACCAGGAATTTTTCCTTGGTAACCCAATTGGCCCCTTTTCAAACCAAGGCCTTAGAGCTATTTATAGAAATATTACGTAGGAACTTCCCTGCGGAGCAGTTATCATAAGGTTAAAGAATTGTTTTGCCCAGCATTGACAGCACCAGTTCAACTGCCAGCTCTGCTGTTGCATTTCGTTGATCCAAAATAGGGTTTACTTCTGATATATCAATGGAAGTAAGGATCCCCTCTTCAGCAATAAGCTCCATGGCAAGATGTATTTCCCTATAGCTTAAGCCTCCTCGAACAGGTGTCCCAACTCCTGGAGCAGTTATGGGGTCGATAGCATCCATATCCAAACTAATATGCAACCCGGATGTACCATTCTTCGCTATTACTAAAGCCTGGTTAACAACATCTCTAATACCTATACGATCTACTTCTTTCATGGTAAAAATAGTCATCTTACTCTCAGCCATGAGACGTGCTTCTTCCTCATCCAAACTCCGAATACCAATTAATACAGTATTCTCTTCTGCAACCTTCGGTACAAGTCCACCACAGTTTACAAGGGAATCGGCTCCCCTTCCAGTCGAGACTGCTAATGGCATCCCATGGATATTGCCGCTAGAAGTAGTTTCCGGGGTATTGAAATCCCCATGGCTGTCAAACCAGATTAATCCTGTTTTTTGGCAAGCTTTTGCTGCTCCAGCAACGGCTCCTATTGCTATACTGTGGTCACCACCTATCACCAAAGGCAAACATTTATCTTCGAATGCTTGTAAAACCTCCTGGGCAAGAAGTTCGCTGTACTGACTGATTTCATTTAAGTACTTGCAGTTAGGCTCTCCTTGTTGGCTGCTTTCAGATACTGCAACGGAAATATTTCCTCTGTCTTCAACTTGAATACCTAATTTTTTAATTTTAGATACTATCCCTGCGTAGCGAATTGCACTCGGCCCCATGTCAACGCCTCTTCGGTCTGCCCCTAAATCAACAGGTACGCCAATTATACGAACCTTTTTAACCACAATAACACCTCTTTTAAGTCAAGTTGGGCAATTCTTGTGCCCTCAGAAATTTTCATCCACCAATACACTAACACGCTTTGATAGATATAATCAAGTAGCAAGTTAGAATACAAAAAACACGGATAAACCGTGTTTGTCACCGAATCTTGATAACCTGTATCAAATAATCATGCAACCTCTCAAAAAGGAGACCCACTAGAAACCACAGGGGAGCCATGTCTACTCTAATAAGTCCAGCTATCTGCCATGCAGATTTTGTATAGTCCCAGGGGGGTCTTCCGATGAGTGATTGAATTAGCAATCCTGTACTAGATTCTATAAACCAAATGGTACCCACCCAGACCACACCCCGCATCCACCAGGGCCATTGACGAATATGATCATGAAGAGGCTCCAGAAAAACCGCTAGCCCATAAATGGGAAACATCCACATATATGTGGTGGACATTAGTCGCCAATCCCCAGCGAGGGCAGATAAAGATCCAGTCCACAATATTTCCATAATCCATCCTATTAATCCGTAAATAAAAAATCGCTTCGCCATAGACATATTATGTGTACAGATAAGAATATTATTATTGGTAAAGTTTTGCAAATCGGATAGCGTATAGCAACCACGGGGACGGTTCTGATGGTTGGTTTTTTACAGTTGGTTTTCTATAGTTGTTTTTTATGGTTCTTTAAGCATTTGCTATTATGTATCGCCCAAGTCCTCTGAAACTCCCCATGCCTAAAGTCAGGGGGTTCTAATATAGGCAGACTTTCTTATAAAGACCAAGATCTATATACACTAATCTGTTTCTATTTGATTATGATTTATATATTTCTATACAATCACGTTCTATGTTTTCTCTAAGCTTTTCATTAGTTAAGTTATCCATGATTACCAAGTAGTTTTATATATCCCTGCCTACGAGTTAAAACGATACCCTGCTCCCCATAAGGTTTCAATGTATTCCGGATTGGATGGGTCTTTTTCTATTTTTTTTCTTATTTTCTGGATATGAACAGCTACTGTTGCTGTATCTCCATAGTATTCTTCTCCCCATATGGTATCAAAAATTTGCTCTTTACTAAGAACAATGTTTGGATTAGAAGCAAGATACAATAAAAAATCGTATTCCTTTGTGGTCATTTGAATTTCTTTACCATTAATATAGACTCTATGGGCTGCTGTATTTATTTCTAACCCCTTATGATTTATTATCTCATTAGGCACTTTTTTTCCCATAAGGCGCTCATATCTTTTAATGTGTGATTTTACTCTAGCTGCTAATTCGGCTGGGCTAAAAGGTTTTGTTAGATAATCATCGGCTCCAAAGCCCAATCCCCTTATTTTATCAATATCTTCATTCCTGGCAGAAACAACAATGATTGGAATTTCGAGCTTTTTTCGTATCTCCTGTATGATCTCATATCCATTTGTATTAGGAAGCATTAAATCTACAAGAATAATGTCGTATATGCCAGCAAGGGCTTTCTTGAGTCCCAGTGATCCATCTTGAACAAGATCTACTTTATAACCATTTAATTGAAGATAATCCCGCTCCAATTCTGCAATATTTATATCATCCTCGATAATTAAGATCTGTTTTTGTTTCACTTAGATAAACGACCTCCCTTAATTATTTCGCAGCTGGAAGCATTATAGTAAAACAGGTGCCTTCTTGTTCTATGCTTGAAACTGTAATTTCTCCTCCATGAGCTTCTATCAACTCCTTGGCTATAGCCAAACCCAAGCCTGTACTCATAAAATCTTTTGTACGTTCAACATCCACTCTATAAAATCTATTAAACACATGAGGAAGTTTATCATTTGGGATTCCTGGCCCATTATCTCTTAATTTAATATACGTAAAATTACCCTCTAAGGACAACTCTACCCAGATAGTTAAGCCTTCTCTATTTCCATATTGTACAGAATTTCCAATAATGTTACGCACAGCCTGATGTATTCTCTTTCTGTCCAAATGGACAAGCTGCTCAGATTCCATTTTATCTGTATAGTAAAATTTAACCTGCCTTTCTTCTAGTTCCAGCTGAAACTCTTCCATGAGATCCCTCATATATGAACGTATTTCTATATCCTGGTATTGAAAATCCAGTTTTTCCATGTCAATTTTGGAGAAAAGGAATAGATCATCAATGAGCTTATTTATATATACAGTATTATGATATATGATTTTTAGGTATTTACTGGTTTTTTCCGGTGATATAGCAGCACCATCAAGAACTGCCTCTATATACCCTTGTATAGCGGTAATAGGGGTTTTTAGATCATGTGAAATATTGCCTATTAATGCTTTTCTATTTTCTTCATAGGCAAGCTGTATTTTTTCGCTTTCTTGTAATTTTTCAGCCATCTCATTAAAAGAGTGTATTAAAACTGTAAATTCATTTGATACCTCATAGTCCACTTTCACATTATAATTTCCATTAGCTATCTCATCTACAGCAGTTTTGAGTTTATTCATAGGCTTGAAAATCTTATTCTCTAGTCGCCAAAGGAAAGATAAATGCATGATTTCTTTAATGCTAATAAATACTGCAAAAAGGATGGCAATGGTTTGATTTCCTATCCATCTGAAGAGCAGATAAACTATAAAAAGATGAAACAGAAACACAGCTGGGCGTATCCATTTTAAATACCGATGATATATATGAAAATCTTTGTGGTACATACAAACGTGTTGTCCTTTATGAAAATATCTATGGATTTGTTTCTTTTTCATAAACATATTTGTCTCCATCCATTCATTCATTCATTACAATTACTAGTTCCATTATAACATTTTATTTGCAATGGTTAAAAAATATAAGGGCGTAAACTATTTCCTAAATCTCACGCCCTTATACTGAAAACCTTACTACTTACTTATGCCTTATAATTTCACCTTATTTTTTGAGCGAATTTCTATTCAAAAACTTACCATAGTAGATTTAGTTCTGCTTCAAGATCTATAGCATGGGTTTCATTATTTGTTTGATTTAATTTATTTGATCCATTTAATTCATCTGATGCATTAATTTTATTTTTCTGGTTTCCACTAACTGAAAGTGTAATGTTTTCTATTTCACTATTTTTATTGATGCGAATTTTAATGTCAGCATTTGCATCCTCTGATAAGCAGAAATCTTTCATACAGTGATGGTGCCCTTTTTGGTGCTGGTTCATTTCATGATGCATTTTATGATTGGCCTTATAATTCATCTTTTCTTTGATTGCATTTTTCAGGTCTTCAGGTATTTCATTGATGTTGATAGCTAGTTCTACACCCTTGTCTTCCTGTTCAATTACAGTCATATTATTTAAGACACTTAGCATGAAAGCCATCTTAGAAAGCCTATCCTTTACCCCGCAACATTTCATGTCGGAATGCTTACGGTTTCCATGCATATGTTTGATAAAACCATGATGTTTGACTTTGCAGCCTTCCATGTTAAATTCTGTGCTGCTTTGATGTTTAACTTTATTTCCCTCATAGTCTACCTCTGTGTTAATCATTGCCTTAACCTGACCAGTTATTGTATTTTTTTCAAATTCCTTGTCCAGGCTAAATACTTTAACTCGATCTTTTCTAACTTCTACTTTCAAAGTTCCTTTAAAAATCTCTTTAACTCTCAGAACTTTCACTACATCATACATTAATTTAATTTTAGTCATTTATAATGACCTCCTTTATTAAGTCTAAGGTCATTATAGGTAATGATAATAAACTCATTATAAATCAATTATAAAAATTCTATAAATATTGTTAAATATTTATAGTAGGCTGGCACTTTTACCCGCCAAGGTTTATCCATAATATTCTATATGGCTTAAGACCCCCACTTCTATAAGTGGGCTCTAAATCAGGTGGAGTAGAGTCTCCATCTGATTCCCCGATGTTCGGCTTTGGCTGAACGAGTTCATTTTGTGAACTAGTGAAATAGATACTTCTTTAGATTAAAACAGGATAATATCTGAAAGTGTTGAAATAAATTTAATATGAAATTTTCTGTCAAGTAAGACATTGTATTGGGAGGAATTAAGAATGCTTTTACTCGAGAATGCTATAGATATTTTATTCAATGAATTAGAAAGTTCATTGTTATTACCTGGAAATGTGGAAACAGTACCCTTGTGGGAGGCAGGCGGGAGAGTGTTAGCCAGAGAGGTTGTTGCTACCGAGGATGTCCCCGCCTTTGATCGTTCACCTATTGATGGATTTGCCCTGATAGCATCCGATACACTTGAAGCAACAATAGATCATCCAGTATCCATGAAAATCATAGATACGGTAGCCGCTGGCTCTTATTCAAAAAAAATACTAGTGCCAGGAACTACTATGAAGATTTTTACAGGAGCCCCTTTACCGCAGGGAGCAAATTGTCTTGTAAAGAAAGAAGAGGTTACAGAAACTGCTTCTGAAGCTGAAGGTTCTAAATCGGAGAATGATTCTACTGTTATTATCAAAAGGAAAATTTTTAGTGGGGAATGTATTGCCCCAAAAGGTGAGGATATTTCTAACGGCGAGCCCTTGTTTGCCAGCGGGACAGTTCTTACATGTGCCCATATGGGTGTTTTAGCAACTTTAGGGATTGACCCTGTCCCTGTCTATAAAAAGCCGCAAATCGGGATATTTTCAACGGGAAATGAACTGGTTGATGTACATAGTCAACTGCAACATGGGCAATTAAGAGCTTCTAATATTTATACACTAGCTGAAATCATTCGACAGGCTGGGGGTGTTCCAGTAAGTTTGGGAATAGTCAAAGATCGGATTGAAGATGTGATACAGGTATATGAAAAGGCCTACCGGCTAAGATTGCCTATTGTGATCTCAACTGGAGGTACTGCCTCTGGAGCATATGACGTTATTAAAGAAGCTATGGATATGATATCTGTTTCCAGATTATTTAACAAGGTTGCCATTCGTCCTGGTGCCCCTGTTGTCGCATCCGTAAAAGATGGGCAGCTACTAATTGGCTTATCAGGTAATCCTGCCGGATCAGCTGTTGCCATGCTATTAGTCATGTTCCCGGTCATTTCAAAGCTTGCCGGCACAAATAGGCATTTAGAACAAAGCCAAGCAAAGCTTTCAACAGACGTACATCGCAAGGGTGGACTACGAGGCTTTTTGTGGGGCACTTATTATGAACAGCATGGTTGTTTGTATACAACTCCATTTAATAATCAATTCTGTGGCGCGATCAAAACCCATGCATATAGTAATTGTTTAATTGAGATAGCAGCAGGAAAGGTGAATTCAGCAACAGGCGATTTAGTTAATATTTGGAAACTACCCTAAGGCGCGAACACAACCTCCATTACCACCTCTAACCCCCGCCTACTGGAGGAAATAGGACTAATGTATCGCCTTCATTCAAAACACTATCTAACTCTGAAGAGAACCCATTTATCATAGCAATAGATACTTCCTTGGGTTCGATTTTTATTTTCTTGGCAACATCTAAAACGGTGGCACCCTCAGGAAACTCCATTTGTTCTACTGCAAATCGACCCTCTCTAAACGTGGCAAAGAGCTTCACTTTTATTTCCACACTATCACCCTTTCTTTCCTTTTTAGCAACCATGGGGACGGTTCTGATGGTTGGTTTTTTTACAGTTGGTTTTCTATAATTGTTCTTTTATGGTTCTTTAAGCATTTGCTATTATGTATCGCCCAAGTCCTGTAATTCGTGAAATTTGTCTAACAGTTACACCTTCAAGTGATTTTATTTCTTTTAATATTTCTAGACGTTGTGCCTTTTCCATATGCTTTATTGAAGTAGGCGAAGAACTATTGGTTAAACTCTCTATGATTTTTTGCAATTCTTTATCTGTTAAGGGTTGTTTTTCATCTACTTCTAAGCAATCATCTTTGTTTGGCTCTTGCATGTATTGCTCAAAAACCTCAAAAGATTTTTTATCACTTATGCCCAATAAATCATTAATAAGTTCGGTTTCCACAAGGTCCATAGGGTAAGTTTTTTCTCCTATATATGCTCTGTAACTGGTCCATTGATACGCGTCAATACTTATTACCAATTTTGCTTTTATAGGATTTTGATGAATGTATCGTAAAACTGTTAATAAGTATGCTTCTTCTTCTACTTCTTCACTTTTAAAGCGATCTTGAAAAAGATGCCCTACTCTATTGTATTTCTTATTAAACCATCGAACATAAGCAACACCTATACGTTTCATCACTTGAGCAATATTATTGTCTCCTTCTTGAAGCAACAAATGCACATGGTTATTCATAAGGCAATAACCCAAAATTCTATATGGATCTGTAGCCTGAACATTTTTCAAAATGTACAAATACTTTTGTCTGTCTTCGTCATCACAAAATATGTTTTGCCTATTAACTCCCCTTACCATGACATGGTAAACCCCTGTTGAACTTTTACTCCTCGGCTGTCTTGGCATTGTGGAACTCCTTTTTTCTAAATTATACCATACCTTAGAAAACAGCAATATACGCAAAAATGCTAAATATTAGACTTTCTAGGCCGCATTTAGGTAGAATTAGCCAGGAGAACCGTCCCCGTGGTTGGTTTTAGGGGCAGAAGACTATGCCTCTGGCCCATAGGCAGTCTCCACATGCTGGTGAGTTACCTATGCAATCTAGTTCACTATCAACGACTAAATCACAGCCATCCACTAGGTCGCAGTCAGTACAAGAAGGGTAAAGGTTATTCTGCACCTTATATCTAAACTTCATATATTCAGGTGCTGTCCAGATATCCTCTAATGTTTTTTCTTTAATATTTCCGTAGGACTTTTGGAGTAATTTCTTACTCCTTTTAGAAACAATTTCCTGGCAGGGGTGTAATAGTCTATAGCAAGGGCAAACTTCTCCATCCCAACTTATTATAGCAGAATAATTATTTACAAATCTACAAGCCCTGTCAGTTTTCAAATCTGTTGTAGGAAGTACCACGTTGATACCAGTTGCAAAACCAACATTTACAGCCCTACGAAAGATTGCTCCTACTTCTCTGGTTAATCCCTTTTCATACAAAATTTCTCCTACACTTTCTATATCTACTGGCATCATGTGAGTAACATAAAGTGTTGAAACTCCTAATTCCGCACCTAGTCTTACTACTTGAGGTAAGGTAGTTATATTTGACCTCATGGCAACAAATTCCCAGGATAACCTAGGGTAGATTGTTTTTCTCTTTTGCTTTAAGTCTTTAAGGTATTTTTGCTTTTCCAGAAGTGGAGTAAGTTCTATCTGCCTTATGTCTTTAAAGCCCTCCTCTAGGCTGCTGTCTACTGAAATTATTAACTCTGCAACTTCTTCAGCTACTATTAACTCAGCAACTTCTTTTTCTAGAAGGGTTCCATTTGTGGTTATAGTAAGGGGATATTTACCTTTAAACAACTTTACTATTTCCGCAAATTGTGGATGGTAGGTAGGTTCCCCTATCCCACCTAACACAACCCTTTCTATATTTGGAAAGCTTTCTAATTCTCCTATAATCTTTTCAACCTGCTCAATAGGCATATAGCCCATATCATTTTCCCAAACATGTCTATAGCACATTTTACATTGTAAGTTGCAATGATTGGTTATTTCCAGGTAAAGTTTTCTAATATTATTCTTAGGTTTTAATATAACCTCAAACTCTTCTCCTTGGGCCAACCTATATGACATCTACTGCACCTACCTTTTAGTAAGAGAACTTCCCTATTTATCAGGGAAGTTCTCAGCATTTTCTTGTAGCTAACTCTTAATTTATTCAAGGAAAATTGGCTCCTTGTTAGTCTTAACCTACCTTGAACTTTGGAAGCTTCTCACCTACTAATCCTAATTCGGTTAGCTTCTCCTGTGTAGGTAATCCATCTTCATCCCAACCTCTTACTTCATAGTACTCTGGTAAAAGCTCGGATAAACGGTGAACATGACCCTTAGATGGTCCATCTGAAATTGGATCTTCTAATAATCGTCTTGGTAGTGTATCATCATCTTTTGTATAACCATTTGCAAGGTTAAAGACTCTTTCTACGTTCCAAATTCTATCCCCAATAGCTAGAATATCAGCACCAGTAAGTTCTGTCCCCATTACTGCATTTAATACGTCAGCATAGTCATCTGCGCCCCATGCAAAAGAGGTAAATAAGCAAAGTCCTGCTGCATCAATTGAAGCAGTCAAATCCTGGAATATTTTTGCCCATGTTGCTTTGCCTTCTAAGGCAAAGCGATCTAACTTTTCTGGAACTCCTAAGATTTCTGGAGAGATCAAGTAACCTCTTACGTGACAGCCTCCCCTATTTGAAGTTGCGTACTGAAGTCCATGCCCTTGAATACCTCTAGGGTCATAGGCTGGAAGTTCTAACTTTTTAACAGACATTGAATATTCAGGTACCCCATAGAAATCAGCCAATCTATAGCTACCTTCAGCCATTTTAGCACCTAGGCCTTCTCCCCAACCTATTGCACTGGTATAATGCAAAACAGCCTCTGAACTACCAAACTTCAATGCTGGACCACCAGCTAAAGCTTCATCTTTGATATATCCCCTTTGATATAGTTCCATCGCTGCTGCAATTGTAGCACCTACGGAAATTGTATCTATCCCAAGCTCATTACATAGATTATTTGCCTTAATAACTGTTTCAAGGTTATCTACTCCCACATCAGCACCAAATGCCCAGATGGTTTCATATTCTGGTCCGCCTCCGCCTACTCCATCTACTTCACAGTATCTACCGCAGGCTATTGGACAGCGATAGCATGGATCCTTCTTCTTTAAATATTTCTCGGCAAGAGTTTCTCCACTTGTGGCTTCAGCAGTTGAGAAAAAGGACTCCTGAAAGTTATTAGTGGGGTAAACGCCACTTTCGTTAACAACATTTACAAGTATAGCTGTACCATAGGCAGGTAAGCCCTGTCCAGTTACTCCGTGCTCTCTAATCTTCTTGGAAGCAACCTTAAGTACTTCTCTTAATTTATCAGGATTTGCAACATCGACTTTTCCGCTACCCTTAACTACTACTGCCTTCAGGTTCTTTGAACCCATTACAGCTCCGACACCACTTCTACCAGCTGCTCTGAAACGGTCATTCATTACAGCAGCGATTAATGATAGTTTTTCTCCCCCAGGGCCTATACACATTACTTTAGCTTTAGGATCGCCAAACTCCTCTGTTAATGTGTCAGTAGTCTCACTTACAATCTTGCCCCAAACATTTTCTGCGGAGCGAAGTTCCACTTTGTCATCATTTATGAAAATATTTGTTGGCTTGTCTGCTTTTCCTTCAACGATAAGCATATCATATCCAGCAAACTTTAGTTCTGCTCCCCAGTATCCACCTGAATTTGAAGAAGCAATAGCGTTGTTCAAAGGGGATTTAGTTACTACCATGAATCTGCCACCTGTTGGTACGGATGAACCAGTAAGAGGTCCTGTAACAAAGAAAACCTTATTATCTGGGCTCAATGGATCTACATCTGACGCTATTTCTTCCGACAACATCATTGCACCTAAACCACGTCCACCTATAAATTTCTTTGCTTTAGCTAAATCCAGCTCGTCTTTTATGATTTCACCAGTAGTTAAGTTAACTCTTAGAATTTTTCCTGTGTAGCCACCCAAATCAAATACCTCCCTAAAATTTGTTATTTCATCTTAATCATATATTCTTTTTTTACATCTAGATTCCTCCCTAAGGAGATGTATATTTTTTGAAGTTCCTGTGATTTTATAGAATAAAATAAGCCAGAAGGGAGAAAGGGGTTATCCCTTTCCTTTCTGGCTTATTGCGCTAATAATAAACAAGATTCTTGACTTCAGGTGGAGTTTCCCACAGGATTAGTTCAACTATAGTTCAGGAAAAAGCACCTGAACTAAGTTTCACTAACCATCTGAAAGTTATAGAGCGAAAATTGCCAACTTGTTGGCATAGCTGAACCCATGCAAGACTAGCGTTGATAGTCATCGTAAATTTGTTAATTTAGATGACAAACGAAACGTCCCCGTGTCACGCATTTTTTGAAAACAAAAACCAACCAGGAGAACCGTCCCCGTGGTTGGTTTTGAAGGTTGGTTTATGCGAAAATGATGTATGAGAATGTTAGCAAGAAGACAACAATGCTCATTAATACAGTCATCCCCACTGGGAAGCGGTAGTGGTCCTCGTCATATGCTACAAGGGAAGCTTCTACTGCTTGTGGGGCAAATTTAACTGGGTTAGCGAAAAAGGGTACTGTGCTCTTTAGGGCCAACAGTAACTTTGCTGCTGAATATTCACGAATGTAACAGACCACATTAACGACACCGTGGATTAGAACTTTTAATGGTTTTCTGTAAAACCAATCAGTATCTACAGAAATCATAAGCTTGGTCGCCATGTAAGGCAGGAAAATCCAGAAAACAATCAGAGTCGCTGCCAAGAGCTGTACTGTATCTATTATATGGTACAAGCCATATGGATGATAATCTACTGGGTATGGAAGAATGTTATATAATAGGTTAGGTGCTAATCCATACATGGTACACAAGAATGCCCCTCCAGCCATGGCAATATACATATTAGTAGGTAGCTTTTTCGTCTCTAAACCCTTGTCTTCACCAAAGAACATGAAATAAAGTAATTTTAAAGCAATAGAGAGAAAGGTACCAATGCTAGCTAAATACAGCAGTAGTTCTACCGATGGCATATGGCTATACCCTGCTGCTGAAATAATCATGGATTTACTGATAAATCCATTGAATAAAGGGATACCAGAGATTGAGAAGGCAGCTACTGCAAAGAACAAGGTGACCCAAGGCATTTGCTTATATAAGCCCCCTAAATCCGACAGCTTACGTTTGCCAGTAGCGTATATTACTGCACCGGCTCCCATGAAAAGCAAGGATTTATATAGAATATGACTATAGGCATGAGCGGTAGAACCATTTAAGGCCAGCTCTGTACCCATTCCTACTCCAGCTACCATGAAACCAACCTGACTGACTATGTGATAGGCCAAAAGGCGACGAACATCATTTTCTAGTATGGCAAAAACAACACCATATAGTGCCATTATTACCCCTGCCCATATTAATAATTCAGTACCAGGGAAAATCCTGATTAAGGAGTATACGGCAACCTTAGTAGTAAAGGAGCTTAGGAATACACTTCCGGTAATAGTTCCTTCGGGATAAGCATCAGTTAACCAAGAATGCAAAGGTGGAATAGCAGCATTAATTGCAACTCCAGCTAAAATCAACCAAAAGGCTGCATCAGTTGTACCGGTTAGGCTCATAACCTCCGGCTGACCGGCAGAGATTTTTAAGAATATCCCTGCTAAGAGCAGGTTTCCACCAAACATATGCACTAGAATGTATCTAAACCCAGCCTTTCGAGATTGTGCAGTACCTCGATACCAGATCAGGAATACTGAGGAAACAGCCATTAGCTCCCAGAAGAAAATAAGTGTCAGCCAATCACCGGCCAATACTACACCTAAAGAGCCACCGGTATATAATAGACTAGATGTTGCTTCTCCCCAGTTTTTATTATGCAAAGCATAAATATTTCCCAAAAGAGCCATAATCGTAAAAATCAAAGAGAATACCCATGATAGTCGATCAACTTTTAAAACCATAAGATCTAAATTATTAATAAAGGGGATAGTCCATACCGTACCTATTTCTAAATTAAACACGGCAAAGATTGCTAGAGCGGGAGCCGCAACCATACTGAACTGACGCAATCGTCCCGGTAGAATTCCAGCTAGTACAGCGCCTATTATTAAAATCAATCCCGGATGCATACTAGTCATGGTCTTCTTCACCTCCAGCATAATAATCTTCTGACCGCTGTAAAAATTCTTTACCTAAGGTTTTTGCCCCAACAATCAAGAGCAGACATCCTAAGAAGCCAAAAATAACATCAAAACCGATTAACTCATGCCACCAGAATTCAGCATGGATATCTACAAACAGTACTTCAACAATTATTGAGAGTATAATTACAAGAGAAGCAATAGTTATAACTTTTTTTGTACTCATCCTACCACCCTCCCCCTATTAACTCAATACTGTGCACAATGCTTTGAGCCGACATGGTTGCCAAGTCATAAAAATGAGCACCAAAGTTAGGCAAAATACCTAATACTACAGAAATGGTAGCCGTAATAACAATAGGAATTAACATATCCTTACGGGCTTCGCCGTATTTAGTAAATTTATCCGACTTCTTAAAGAAGCCCATATAAGCTACAGGTAACAAATAAGTGGACGCAAGCATCGCACTACCAATTAGAACAACTATATAAAGCCACTGCCCGCCCTGTAAGGCTCCAAGGGCTATGTTCCATTTACTGATAAAGCCTACAATAAAGGGAACACCGGCAATACCTAAGGAAGCTATTGTAAAAGCGCCAATTGTTATAGGCATCTTTTTTCCTATACCATGCATCTCGCTAATATTTTCCTTATGAGCAGTCACCAAAATAGCTCCCGCACAGAAGAAAAGTGTAATCTTCATAAAAGCATGGGCAATAATATGAAACATCCCACCTAAGAGACCAAGTGGCGTCATTAAGGATACTCCTAAGACTACATATGATAATTGACCCACAGTAGAGAAAGCCAATCTCCTTTTCAGATTATCCTGATTCATAGCAATTAACGAAGACACTATAATGGTAAAAGCAGCAAACCAAGCTAAAACATCCGCTGCACCAATTTCCCCTAAAAGTTCTGGTCCAAATACATAACCTACAACCCTTAAAATACCAAAGGCGCCAGCTTTAACAACGGCCACAGCGTGTAAAAGCGCACTAACAGGCGTAGGAGCTACCATGGCGTCTGGTAGCCAACCGTGGAAAGGCATAACACCTGCCTTAACAGCAGCACCAATACTCATAAAGAAGAACATCACCTGCAGCATACGAGTGGAACCATGCTCTAGAGTTAAAAATCCTCCAGCTTGGAAATCACCGGTGCCAGCGGCAATATAGGTCCATATAATTGCTACTAAAAAAAGCTGTCCAGAAATCAACGTATATGCTAGGTATTTACGACCTGATCTAATAGCTTCAGCATCACGTTTATGAATAACCAAAGGATAGGTTGCAATAGTCAAGAGTTCATAAAACACGAAAAATGTTAAAAGGTTTGCTGAAAAAGCGATACCCATGGTTGCTGCTAAACAAACGGCAAAGGAAGCAAAGTAGCCCGTTTGATGTTTTTCATTGTGACCACGCATATAGCCAATGGAATAAAACGAGGTAACTATCCATAAGAAAGAGGCTAAGCCGGCAAATAACATCCCAGCAGTATCAACTCTTAATTGAAGAATAATCCCATAAGCCACATGGATAGGCGCACTTTCTATGACCTTCCCTCCCAAGACTAAGGGCAACATGGAAAATACAATGGCTGCTTTGCCAAAGGCTGCTAAAATAGTCCAAGTTTCTCGAAGGTTTCGGTTCTTTTCACCTGTCATCAGGATCAGTATTGCTGCCACAAGGGATATCAAGACTGCCCATAAGGGTCTATAGTCTAATAAAATTTCTGGTGTCATTATTGTCCACCCCCTGGAATAGCAAACTGTATTATTTGTGAAACAAGTGGTTCATTAAAGATACCTAAGATTAAAATGCCTAAACCTAAAACAATAATGGGCACTAGCATTTGTAAAGGTAACTCAAACTTTCCATCACTATTTATATCTTTAACTTCTTGATCGGATTTTTTCATATAGACATTTTCAAGGATCCTAAAAAAGTAAATTGCATTTAATAAACTACTGAGAATAATAATTACCACATAAAACCACATGCCTTCTTCAATGGCGCCTAAAACTAGGTACCATTTACTAAAGAAGCCAGCAGTAGGCGGTAAGCCTACCATGGATAGTGCGGCAATGATCAGCACTCCCATAGTTAAAGGTAACTTTTTATTAAGTTCCTTATACTTCT
The DNA here is from genome assembly GCA_001515945.1 of Desulfitibacter sp. BRH_c19. Classification (NCBI taxonomy): domain Bacteria; kingdom Bacillati; phylum Bacillota; class Clostridia; order Neomoorellales; family Desulfitibacteraceae; genus Desulfitibacter; species Desulfitibacter sp. BRH_c19. The sequence goes on along the minus strand of LOER01000026.1, from coordinate 282,805 downwards.
CAACCAAATGTTCACCTATACGCCATTTTACTCCACCGGCCACCAAGAACAAACAACTTTTCATAATTGCGTGGTTAATAATGTGCAAAACTGCTCCGATTAAGGCTAGGGAGTTACCAATTGCCAAACCGACAATAATATAGCCAATTTGAGCCACACTAGAATAAGCCAGCATTCGTCTGAAGTCCTTCTGAGCTATAGCCATAATAGAACCAATAATTATCCCAGCGGCTGCCAGCAAACCCATCACCTGCAGGGCTTTGTGTACTGGACCAGCACTAGCTACCATTACAAAGAAGAAAAATCTTAACGCTGCATAAGCCGGTACTTTGGCCATTACTCCTGCAATAAGAGCTGTAGCTGCAGGGTGAGAATAAGTGTAAGCGTCAGGCTGCCAACCATGAAGTGGGAACATAGCCATCTTAATCCCCAAACCTATCACAATCATAACAATAGCAACAATTACTGCCGAGGAATCCATTAAAGGCACAAGTATTTCTGCTAAATCAGCCATATTTAAGGTTCCTGTTGCTCCATAAAGATAACCAACACCTAAAAGGTAAAAAGAAGCACCAATTGTACCGATTAATAGATAACGGAAAGCGGCCACCGTTGCTCTGTTGCCACCGGCAGCTATCAGCGCATAACCGGCTAGTGAAGAAATTTCTAGGAATACATACAGGTTAAAAACATCACCAGTTACCATCATCCCTAGAAGCCCTACAGATAATAATAAGAAGAGTGAATAGAAAATTCCCGTTTTAAACTTGGCATCCTTTTCTAGAAAAGGCCCGGCATAGATAGCTACAACCAAAGCCACAAAGGCAATTAAGACTGCCATAATACTAGATAATGGATCATAGACATATTCGATACCCCAAGGCGGTGCCCAGCCGCCAAAGTGATAGTTCAATGTGCCTTCGTTGAGAACTTGGATTAAAACTGTTACTGCACTTATATTGGCTACCAAGAGAGCCATTATCGTCAATAACTTTACCATAGTTTTTGAAAAATAGGCTACTAAAGGAGCAAGAAGAGCAGCCGCTAGGGGCACAACAACAATCAAAGCTGGAAGTTGCTCTCTCATTTGTTCATCCTCCGTAGAATCACATCTTCCTCTATTTCTCCGTAGTGCTTTTGAATCCTCATTAAAAGAGCCAAAGCAACACCGGTAGTACTCAAGCTAACAACAATAGCTGTCAGCATTAAGGCATGCGGAAGTGGATTGATATAGTGTTCAACTGTAGTATCGGCACCCCATAAAACAGGCAGAGTTGCACCTAGCTTCTGGCCTAAGATCAAGAAAAAGATGATAACCGCAACCTGCATGATATTCATGGCCATCAATTTTTTCACATAATTATTATTAGCTAGAATTCCAAAAAAGCCCAACAAGAAAAGTATGGCCACCAGCCAATAAATTAAAGAATTAGTAAGAAATTCATACATTATTAAATGGCCCCTCCTCTCCAGTTAAAACAGAAAAAATAGCTATAATCGTAGTCATAACGCACATGGTTACTCCAATCTCTATCCATAAAATACCCCATACATGAAATTCAGCTAGTTCATGCAGCATCAAGGGCAAACTTTCATATTCTAAAAACTTACCACTAAAGAGCATGGTTGTAAAACCTGCGGCAGCGTAGATAAAGGTACCAATGCCAGCTAGGATTAGGGCCTTACTACCTCCAATATTAAATATTGCTTTTTTTCCTTGAATCATTTTGGACAAGAGCACTCCTACAGCTAAGAGAGCACCTGCCTGGAAACCCCCTCCGGGCCCATACTCCCCGAAAACTAGAACATATACACCATAAACAATAGTAAAGGGTACGAGGACTCTAAAAGCTGTATCTAAAACGATACTAGAAAAAGGATGTTTCATTCTTCATCCCCGCCTTCCTTCATGCCACGTAATATCATCGCTGCTGCAATTCCAGCAACAAAAATAACTGTTGTTTCACCTAATGTATCAAAGCTACGATAATCAGCCAACACGGCAGTTACTAGGTTAGGAGAACCTGTCTCTTTTTTAGCATTCTCAATGTATCTTGGAGATACATGAGTAGATGCCGGAGAATTTATATCACCTATCTGAGGCAAATCTGAGGCAGCATAAAATAATACAAAGGCTAAAGCAATTGTTAATAAAGCTGCTGTTTTTTTCATCTAGCTGCACCTCCGCTTTAAATTGTTGAGGGCCGACACAAAGAATACTGTTGAAACTACACCAATAACAGCTTCAGTAAAAGCCACGTCTGCTGCACCTACAATCAAATAGATAAGAGCAACAAAATAACTAAAGGCGCTAAAGAGGATAACGGAAGCTAAAAGGTCTTTAGCACTCAAAGCCACAATGCCTGTAACAATTGCTAAAATCAAAAGTACTATCTCTATAATAAATACATGCATTTTCCTAATCCCCCTTCATCCATGGTTTAAGACCACATCTATAAGCCTCGCGACATATAATATGGGTACCAATGGGATTAGCAAATAGAATAAAAAATGCAATAATAAGAAATTTTATACCCGTAATGTTAAATCCCTCATAAATAGCCAACCCCGTAAAACTAAGAATCATCCCTAGAGTCTCACTTTTACCCGAGGCATGCAAACGTGTATAAAAATCGGGAAGACGGAGAACTCCAATAGCAGCTACAGTAATAAAGAAAAAGCCAGATAAAAGAAATAAGATAGCTAGTATTTTCACTTTTTCAGATCTCCTTTCCTCCTACATATTTAGCAATAACGACTAAACCTATAAAGCCTAGGATAGCATAGGAAAGGGAAATGTCTACGTACATGTCAGGGCGTTTGTCAATATAACCAATCAAAATTAATAAGAGTATTGTATCAGCTCCAATCACGCCTAGACCATTTAAACGGTCATAGACACTAGGACCCTGAAAAACGCGGAACATCATGGCAAAAACCATAATTCCAATTCCCACAATCAAACCCATAAAAAAAATATCCATGGTCACTTGGCTTGTCCCCCCTTCTGGTTAGCTACCATCTCTTCCTCGTTCTCACAAAAAACATTGCTAATTCGCCTCATCATTTCCCCTTGTCCATTTTCCAAACCGTCTGCAGCACCTAAAGTTAGAGCATGGATTGAATAGACACCTTCTTCACTAATATTCATAGTAATAGTTCCTGGGGTCAGAGTAATAGAGTTAGCTAGTGTCGCATGGGCTAATGGGTTCAACATAGGACGTTTAAATTTTACAACATGAGGGTCAATAGGCATTTTAGGATCTAAAACTATCTTGGCTACATCAATACTGGCTTTAACAATTTCCTTAAGAAGGAAAACCCAATAGAATGCATATTTAGCATAAGGAAAGTCAAAGGCATAAAAATATCTCTTACCATCTTCAGAAGGCAGACGCAATAGCGGCATTGTTACCCAGACAGTAACTAGTACTGTACCCAGACCCATTAACAAATACTTAACTTCAGTCTTTCCAGACATAAGAATCCAGAAAATAAATAAAATTGCTGTTAAACTAATAAAATGTTTTGTTTGCGATGTTCCAATTGTATTGACATTTTTTTTCATCCACATTACCACCTAAAATAAAGTAGTTTACATTGTAACATACAAATTTAAATTCCTTTATAGGATATCAAAAAACTTTATATTCAGTCAATGTTTTAAAATATTATTATCCTAAAGAAAGTTCATCATCAGAAAAGTTCATCATCTTAATCACAAAATTAATTACAGAATTAACTACAAAGGGTTTGTCATGGATAGTATTGCTTTCTTTCACCTGCACTAGTTAAGTATACCACCCTTTTGATCATTGCATTTGTTATCATTCGTCTACACATGAGACAGGGTTCCCCTGAAGCATCTGTGCCATCAAAATTAAAACCTGCTATGTAAATTGTGGAATCTTTCATTTTTACAGGGTCACCATTGATAATTGCATTTTGTTCAGCGTGGACCGCTACACATAATTCATATCGTTCTCCCTTTGGGACTTTAAGCTTATCTCTAACGCACTGTCCCACATCCACACAATTAGCCTCTCCTCTTGCGGAGCCATTAAATCCTGTGCTTATAAGTATTTTATCCTTGACTATGACAGCACCATAAAATCGTCTTAGACAGGTAGATCGTTTAGCAACAACTTGAGCAATTTCTATAAAATATTCATCCCATGTAGGTCTTTTAATTATACTCATTGGTTTTCCCCCAAAATGCTACAATTATATGATTTATTTATCATTATCATACCATAGCAAGGGCAATCTGTGAAAAAAAATATAGACTTTCTGAAACAACAAAAGCCCGGCGAAAAACGCCGAGCTCAAAAAGAAAGACTTCTATATCCTACTTTTACTTTACCACGCAGCTAAGCGTCCGTAGGTAGCTTTGTCTAAACGGGCGCTAACTTCCTGATTAGTTCAGCAGGCCAATGAATTGGCAAGTTTCACTTTACTTCCATGTCAGGATAAAGGGGGTATTTTGTAGTTAATTCTGCTACTTTTTTCTTTACTTCTGTTCTTTCAGAGTCTGTTCCTGTTAATGCTTTGTTTATGCACCATGCTACTACTTTCATGTCTTCTTCTTTTAGTCCTCTGGTAGTTACAGCTGGTGCACCTATCCTGATGCCACTTGTTATTGTAGGTTTCTCTGGGTCATTTGGAATTGCATTTTTGTTTACTGTAATTTTGTACTCATCAAGGGTTTCTTCTGCTTCTTTTCCAGTTAGATTCTTGGGCCTTAAGTCTACTAACATTAGATGGGTATCTGTTCCACCAGACACTATTCTAAATCCTTCTTCAGTTAGCGCCCCAGCAAGGGCAGCTGCATTTTTAATAACCTGCTTCTGGTAATCTTTAAACTCAGGCTTAAGAGCTTCCTTGAAAGCTACTGCTTTAGCCGCTATGACATGCATTAACGGACCACCTTGCATACCAGGGAAAACTGCTTTATCAATTGCTTTTGCATATTTTTCTTTGCAGAGGATCAGTCCACCCCTAGGTCCTCTTAATGTTTTATGGGTAGTACTAGTCACAAAGTCTGCATAGAGTACTGGGTTTGGATGTAAGCCTGCTGCTACTAGACCAGCAATATGTGCCATGTCTACCATGAACATTGCCCCTACTTCATCGGCAATTTCTTTAAATTTATCAAAGTGAATAGTTCTTGGATATGCACTTGCGCCAGCTACTATTAGTTTTGGTTTAACTTCTCTTGCCAACTTGGCAAGATTGTCATAATCAATTTGCTCAGTTTCAGGATCAACACCATAAGGATGAAAGTCATAATATTTACCTGACATATTCACTTTACTTCCATGGGTAAGGTGTCCTCCATGAGCAAGGTTCATGCCTAAAACTTTATCACCTGGATCTAGAATTGAAAAGTAAACAGCCATATTAGCCTGGGCACCTGAATGAGGTTGAACATTAGCATGATCTGCCCCAAATATTTCCTTAACTCTATCTCTTGCCAAATTCTCCACAATATCAACATACTGACAACCACCATAGTATCTCTTCCCAGGATATCCTTCGGCATACTTGTTGGTTAATACAGTTCCTTGGGCAGCCATTACTGCTTGGCTTGTAAAGTTTTCTGAAGCTATCAATTCTAGGTGACTGTTTTGCCTTTCTAGTTCTAGAAGAATCGCTTCTACTGCTTCTGGATCTACTTTTTTAATTATTTCTAAATTCATCAGTTTTCCCTCCTATTAATTAAGAATTCCTTTTAAATTCTGAATTCTGATTCCACTTCTGCTTAGGTGACAAACGAAACGTCCCTGTGTCACCTGTTGTATTTTCTCTCAATCTCTGTAACCTTGTCTACTCTTTTTGAATGTCTACCGCCTGCAAAGTCAGTTTTTAGCCATATATCTATAATATCCATTGCCAAACCAGGGCCAATAACTCTTTCTCCTAAGCAAAGTATATTAGTATCATTATGTTCTCTTGCAGCCCTTGCGGAAAAAGTGTCGTGACACAAGGCTGCTCGGATACCTGGAACTTTATTAGCAGCAATTCCAATACCTATTCCAGTCCCACATACACAGATCCCTCTGTCGAAGCCTCCCTGTGAAACAGCCAAGGCTACCTTTTCTCCAAACTCAGGATAGTCCACTGATTCACAATTATATGTACCCATATCTGAATGCTCTATTCCCTTTTCCTTTAGAAATTCTATAACTTTCCCCTTCAGCACAAAACCACCATGGTCACTAGCTATTGCTACCTTCATAGTTTCACCTCTTCCTACTATTTATTTAAACTATTAATAACTTGTCCAAAAATTATTCTGAGGTTTTCTTCTAATTCATCTGCACATTCCTCATAAACCTGAATAGGCTGTCCAATTGGGTCGTAAACATCTATATCAAGCATTTGTTCTTCCAACCTTTTTAAATCTTCTCTCTCTCTTTTGGTTGATGCATGAAACCTAATGTGCCAATCTTGGATTTTTTTCTCAACATTTAGAAGCTGTTCTTTGAGCTGCTTTTGCTGTTTTTTTAGAGAATCAATTTCGTTTTTGTTTTCTTTATAGAATTCAACTTCTTTATCCTCTAATCTGCCAGCTAGGTCTATAAGTTGTTCTTCCACTTCCTCTTGAGAATCCAAATTGCGAACGTATTCTTTTAAAGTAAAGACCTTTTCTTGTGCCTTTGGAACCATTGTCAAAACATGCTGTTTATGGTTTCTGGTCATTGTTAGAACTAGGTCAGCCTCTTCAATTAATTCTGGTGTTAATTGCTTTGCTGTATGTTTTTTTAAATCTAAACCTCTTTCTTCCATGACATTAACTGCACACTCTGGCGCTTTACTATCAGGTATTACTGAAGTTCCTGCCGAAACAACCTTTACTCTTTTTTCGGCATCTTTTTCCTTGATGATACCCTTTGCTATTGCTCGAGCCATTGAACTTCTACAGGTATTTCCTGTACAGACAAATAATATTGTAAACACTTGGTTTTCCCCTCCTAGAAAAAGAACATCCTAATACCAATAGCAACTAATATAGCTCCACCAATTATTTGAGCTTTATCTCCAAACCATCCACCTAATTTTTTCCCAAATATAAAACCTGCAGCTGTCATAATGCCTGCAACTAAACCTAATGTAAGCACAGTTAGAATTAGATTAAACTGTAATGCTCCAAGACCAAACCCTACTGTTAGGGCATCTAGGCTTACACTACTAGCAAGAACAATAATTCCCCAAAAACCTGCTGCAACTCTAATATTATTTCCTTTTTCATTAAGAAATCCGAGTGGCTTTAGTGCCATAGGAACTCCATCTCCTTGACCACCCTTAATTCCCCCTCGTATCATTAATATTCCTATAAAGGCTAAAACTAAGGAACCCACAATTGCAGCTAGTCTGCCAATGGCCCTACCTAGTAGTACTCCTAAAGATAAGCCTACAAGAGGCATTATAACATGAAATACAAGAACAACGAGGGAGATAATGATAATTTGTCTATTTCTTATTCCATAAGTTCCAATACCTATTGCCATGGAAAATGCATCTGTTCCTAGAGCTACTGCAATGATTAATACAGTTATAAACTCCATTATTTACCTCCCTCTGCTCAATTACGATGTTTTTTCATTAACTCATCTGCTCCTTATTATTCCTTAAAACTTCGTATTTAAATCTATAATTCAGAAGACAGAAGACAGAAGACAGAATAAAATCTAAAGAACTTAGTGCTCTTATTCTGACTACTGGCTACCGACTCCTGACTCCTAGCTTTAGATTATCCATGAATAATAGTCAAAACTATAATAACACCAAATCCTATAATTGCTCCTAATCTCGCATAGTTTGGATGTCTCTGACGCGCTTCTGGGATAAGTTCAAAAAATACTATGTAACTCATTGCTCCTCCAGCAAGTGCAAGTAAAAACGAAATTTTTTCAGGTGAGATGCTTATTATAAAAAGGCCAATTAAAGTACCAATTGGTGTAAAAAGGCTTACGAAACCAATAACAATTAAAATTGTTACTGGTTTCATTCCTCCCATTCTTAATGGTGCCGCTGTTGCCATTCCTTCGGGTATATTATGAAGTCCTATTGCTAGGGCAATTAACCAACCGAGATTTTCCTTGGCAGCATACCCTACTGCTATTGCAATACCTTCAGGCAGGTCATGTAGGGCTATTCCAATGGCAATAAGATAGCCCATATTTAAGAGATATCTCATATCCCTCTGAGCCGGAGTTGTAGGTGAGATTATATTTAGCAGTTGATCCATGAGGAGTAAAAACAGTATTCCAAAAATAAAGCCATAAAACGTGGTTAAAATTGTCCCATATGTATAGGCAGATGGCAACAAGTCTAAAACCACTACCCCCAGCATAATTCCAATTGCCAATCCGAGAAAAACCGCCAGAGACTTCTCTGTTGGCTTCCCCAGAATTAAAACAGATAATCCCCCCAAAAAAGTTGCAAAGCCTGCTAATAAGCTTAGCAATAAAACCTGTAGCATAGATTTTCTCCCCTCTAAACAAAATCAAAACCCTGCTACAAGTTTATTCAACTAAAAACTCCAGTATTACTCAGCTTTTATAACTCTATTTCCACTCGCCTTTAATAGACGATTCATGATTGCTACACCGAGTCCTTTTTCAGATAAGCCTTCTGTCAAAATAACATCCATATTAAATTTATCACAATTACGAAGCAAATGGTAGATTCTCGATGCAATTAATTCCTGCTCATGTTTTGAACCTAGGCTTGCCTTATAGTCCGGTTGTTTGCTGTCAATAATTTTGAGGATTTCATCAGTAGCGATAAGGGCTACCCTATTGCCATTGCTTTTATATTTTTTAACAAGCTCATTTAGCTTGGATGCAACCATTGTAGGATCATCACCTTGTACTAAATACATATCTCCCCTAGGTGCATAATGAATATATTTTACACCTGGTGATTTAGGAGCTATTCTATTATCACTTAAACCAGGATCATAATGAACTTGTCCAACTACACTTTCAAGCATTTCCTTGGTAATCGCACCTGGTCTTAGAATAGTTGGAGTGTCACCTGTAAAGTCTACTACTGATGATTCTATACCCCAACGACTAGGCCCACCATCCACAATCATCTCAATTTTGCCCTTTAGATCTTTTAGAACATGAAAACCTGTAGTGGTACTAGGCCTACCTGACAGATTGGCACTAGGTGCTGCAACAGGTACCCTGGCAAGCTTAATTAGCTTCAATGCTATAGGATGGGAAGGTATCCTAACAGCTACTGTTGGTAAACCAGCAGTAGCCTCATAAGGAACTTGAGGGTTCTTAGGCAAGACTAAGGTTAATGGTCCTGGGCAAAAGGCATTTATGGCCTTTTTAGCTTTCGCAGAAACATAACTAGCTATATCCATAACATCTTTTGTAGAAGCAACATGTAATATTAATGGATTATCCATTGGTCGGCCCTTAGCAATAAATATTTTTTCAAGGGCGTCTTCATTAAAACCATCTGCTCCAAGACCATAGACTGTTTCAGTTGGAAAAGCAACAAGCCCTCCGTCTCTAATAGTCTCGGCTGCTTCTTTTAAAATCATTATGTTAGGATAAAGTGGATCCACTTTTCGGTATTTTGTAATCATAATTTGCTCCTTTGGCATGAAACTAGTTTTCTAAGTATTAGCTATCGAACGAATAACCTTATCAAAGGTGGGGATAAAATTGTTGTAATAATTGCCATTATTACCATAACAGTAAAAATCTCAGGGCTTATTAAAGCTGTATCATTACCAAACTTGGCAACAATTAGAGCTACTTCGCCCCTGGCAACCATGCCTGCACCCACTATAAGTGATGCTCTTTTAGGCAAGCCTCCTATGAATGCACCAAATGCACACCCAAAAAACTTACTTACTACTGCTACCATAGTGATTATTATTGTAAAGAATATGAGGTCTGTTGAGATAGCTCCTAATTCTACTTCAAGTCCTATCCCAGCAAAGAAAAATGGGATAAAGAATGAATACCCTACAGTTTCTATAGATCTAAGGAGGCTTCCTCCCTGATTAACAGTTCTAACCATTAACCCAGCAAGATATGCCCCTATTATTCCCGCTAAACCCATATACTGGGCAGCAACGGCGTAAATTAGAGCTATAATTATACAAGTAGTCACTAGTGGAACGGAAACCTGCATTTTACCTGTTATTTTAAATAGAAATGGAAAAAAGAATTTACCTATAAATAGTGCAGTTCCAAAAAATAGCATTACTTTAAGCAATATTGTACCTACATGCAGGGTGCTTAATCCGCCTATAGAAATACCCACAACTAGACTTAAAATTACAAGACCTATTATATCATCTAAAACAGCTGCTCCGAGAATTGTGAACCCTTCTTTTGATTGTAGCTTTCCCAATTCTCTTAACACTTGTACAGATATACTTACAGACGTTGCAACTAGAACCACACCTATAAATGCTGATGTTCCACTTCCATATCCAAAGAGCAAACCTATCATAAACCCAGCCACTAGGGGAAATGTAACCCCTAATAAGGCAGAGTAGGTTGCTGGACGTAAGCTTCTCAAGAGCCTATTGGTATTGGTCTCAAGACCTGCCAGAAACATTAGTAAGATGACACCTATTTCCGCTAGTCCTTTTATAAGCGGGCCTTGGGTTACTAGCCCCAAAATGGAGGGCCCAATGATTATGCCTGCTAGTATTTTACCAAATACAGAGGGTTGACCAAGGGTCTTACTAATATGACCAAATACCTTTATGACCGCAAGTACTATTATTACATCAATGATACTCTGATTATTTTGGAAAAAGTTCCCTGCATATACCATTATATTTGAAGAAAAAAACCAATCCATTATCTATCTCCTAACATTTTTTAGAACTTTAGAACTAAGTTCCCTCTATATAAGAATATGTTAAGAAGAGTAATATAGACTTTATATGACTATCAAGTTAACTCAAAATATCTAATCTACCAACCTGTATATATGAGACGTAGTATACAGGAGAATTCTGCCTTTTAAGAAGTCTTCAGAATTAGTCAGTTTTACTTTATACCAATAACCACCCTATCATGTTGCTGGTAATCTTTTATTATTTCTATATCTCTAAAGCCCTCTTTTGTGCAAATACTACTTACAGAAGCACTTTGATCGTACCCTATTTCAAGGGCTATGTATCCATCTTTAGTAAGTATTGAGTATGCTTGGGGAATAAGTCTTCTATAAACATCCAAGCCATCTTGTCCTCCATTTAGAGCAAGGCCTGGTTCAAATTGAACCTCTTTCATTAAGGTTTCAACTTCACCTGAGGGTATATAAGGAGGATTTGAGACAATTAGATTGGGCTTGAGTTGAATATTTTCTAGGGGTTCTAATAAATCTCCTTGGAGAAAAGTTATACTTACCTTGTGTCTATTACAGTTGTTCTCAGCCACCTCAATGGCTCTTTCACTTATATCTATCGCATAAATATCCCAAGCTGGTCTAAACTTTGCCAAAGAAACAGCAATTGCGCCACTACCAGTGCCAACATCTACTGCTATTGTACCCGGGGGCAGATCTTTTTTTAAGATACTTTCTACAAGTACTTCTGTGTCATATCTAGGTATTAAAACACAAGGGTTTACATTAAGCTCTAAACCCATAAAATCCTGAGTTTCAGTTATGTATTGTAATGGATAGCCAGTTCTTCTCAATTCAATTAGCTCGAAAAATCTTTTAGCTTCTGTCTGCAATAATTCCTCTTGCATATTCATCAACATAGTATGCTTCTGCCACTTAAGGGTGAAACCTAATAAAAGGGTGGCCTCAAACCTGGCATTGCCCACCCCTGATCCTTCTAGAATTTTAACCCCTTCATTTATTAGATTAGAAATTTTCGTATCCATAATTAATCTTCTTCCTATCCTCTTACTCTACCCCTTTTAATTGCTGAGATTGGTCATGTGTTATAAGGGCATCAATTATGTCCTGAATGTCTCCCAGCAGTATCATGTCAAGCTTGTGGAGTGTTAATCCTATTCTATGGTCAGTTACTCTACCTTGTGGATAATTAAAGGTACGAATCCTTTCACTCCTGTCACCTGTTCCTACCTGGCTCTTTCTATCACCTGCCATGGCCTGGTGCTGTTCTTCTTGCGCTTTATCATAAATCTTGGCTCTTAAAACCTTTAGAGCCTTGTCCTTATTTTTTAACTGTGACTTTTCATCTTGACAGGAAACAACTATTCCAGTAGGAATATGTGTAACCCTAACAGCTGATTGCGTTGTATTTACAGATTGGCCACCAGGGCCACTTGAGCAAAACACGTCAATCTTTAAATCATTTTGATCAATTGCAATATCCACTTCCTCTGCTTCAGGTAAAACTGCAACTGTAGCGGTTGAAGTATGAATCCTTCCCCCAGACTCTGTTGAAGGAATTCTTTGAACCCTATGGACGCCACTTTCGTATTTCAATAAGCTGTATGCACCGTGACCTTCTATCAAGAAAGCCACTTCTTTAAAACCTCCAATATCAGTTTCATGGGAGTTTAAAACTTCTACCTTCCAGCCTTTACTTTCAGCATATTTTACATAGAGTCTAAAGAGGTCTCCTGCAAAGAGGGCTGCTTCATCTCCACCCGCTCCACCTCTAATCTCCATAATAACGTTTTTGCTGTCATTTGGATCCTTCGGCAAAAGAAGTAATCTAAGCTTTTCAGCAAGTCGTTCCTTGGTTTCTGTAGCTTTATCCTTTTCCATCTCTACCATTTCTTTAAAATCAGCTTCAAGTCCCCCTTCTCTAAGAAGTCCTTCAGCCTCATTGTAATCTTCTACCGCCTTCTTATAGGCTCGATAGGCGGTAACTACATCCTGTAGATCTGAATGAGCCTTTGCTACCCTTTGTAGTTCCTTTTGATTTGTTAAAACCTTTGTATCTGTCATCATTAGATTTAGCTCTTCATATTTTTTATCAAGGCTTTCTAACTTATCAAACATTTATTTCACCTCTATTGTAAGTTTCAGGATAATTAGGCTCTTCTTTTGAAACGAGCGCTTTTAATGCAGTAATTGCAACCTCTAATTGGGAATCATCAGGTTCTTTAGTTGTTAACTTTTGTAACCATAATCCTGGTGTAATCAAAAATTTAACCCAGCCTCTATTAGAGTTCTTTCCAGTATATTTTATTAGTTCATAGGCTGTGCCTGCCACTATAGGCATTAATAATAGCCTAGAAGAAAATCTCCACCAAATATTTTCGGTATCTATAAAAGAGAAAAGCAAAAGTGCCAGCACCATAACTATCAATAGAAAACTAGTACCACATCTAGGATGAAGCGGTCCATATTCACGACAGTTCTCAACTGTAAGCGGTTTTCTAGCTTCATATGCATGTATTACCTTGTGCTCTGCACCATGGTATTGAAATACCCTTTGAATATCATTCATTCTAGATATAGCTACGATATATCCTAAAAAAATTGCTATTCTTAGTATGCCCTCAATAAAGTTTTGCCAAAAGTAATTCATATTTCCCTGTAAAAGATAAGCTAATCCTGTCGGTATTACCACAAAGAGTACTACTGCTAGAATAAATGCTAAAGAAATTGTAAAAAACATTTCTTTTGAAGTTATCTCTTCATCGTCCTGGTCAGCTGCTTGGTTTGCAGAATAGGTTAACACCTTTATCCCTAGGACCAATGATTCTATTAATGCTAGAACCCCTCGAAGTAGAGGTAGCTTAAATATGGGATATTTATTTGATAACGACTTTATATGACGCCGATCAAGGATGATTTCATCTGTACCCTTGCGCAAAGCAACGGCTATTTCATCCTGACCCCTCATCATTACCCCTTCTATGACTGCCTGACCACCATAGGAGAATTTTTCCTTAGACATACTTACCACAACCTTTACTTTCAGAAGTCGGAAGTCAGGAGTCAGGAGTCAGAATAACCTTAAAACCTTGCCTCTTGCCTCTTGAACATTATATCAGAACATATATGATTTAACTAGCAACTGAAATGCAAAAATGCAGAAGTCAGAAGTTATACTAACTTGATAGTCATGTAGCTACACAGCAAAAAACGGAGCAAATGCTCCGTTATTGTTAACCATCCATACCATATTTCTTTTTAAATCTTTCAACCCGGCCACCTTTTTCAACCAAACGTGATTTTGAACCGGTATAGAAAGGATGGCATTTCGAGCATACTTCAACCCTAATTTCTTTACTCGTAGACTTGGTCTCAAATGTAGTACCACATGCACAAGTTACTGTTGTAGCCTCATATTTTGGGTGAGTATCTTTTTTCATCTGAAGCACACCCCTTTCCCTTAAAATTATGTGTTTTTAGTATGTTATAACTATAGTTATAAACAGGATTCTTGCTTCATATGGAGTCATTAATCCATGAAGCTTAGAAACCGTTATCCAGGGACGTAGCACCGCTTATATCCCACTTATATTTAGCGATGGTAGTCATCGGATAAAACTGTTACACAAACTGTTGACATTATAGCATAGAAAAAGAGGCTTTGCAAATAAAATAACAACTATAACTATCTTAGAAATCTTATGGGATCTACTCTGTTTCCATCCATTATTATCTCAAAATGCACATGAGGACCTGTAGCATTACCAGTAGTTCCTATTGTAGCAATTGCTTGTCCTGCTACCACTTGTTGTCCTTCTTTTACAAGGAGTTGGTTGCTATGAGCGTATAGTGTTTGATTTCCATTGCCATGATTTACAATAACTGTTCTTCCATAGACATTTAACCAACCTGCAAATTCTACCTGACCACTACGAGTTGCTTTAATCTTTGTACCCCTAGATGCTGCTATATCAAGTCCATGGTGAAAACCACTACTTCTAGGCCCATATGGGGAAGTTATCTGTCCTGTACACGGCCACAAAAAATTAGATATTGTACCACGATTTGCTGTTGATACACTTCTCAGTCTGGTATTACTGCTACCAGTATTACTCACAGGAACTGTGTTTTGGACTCCTGGAATAATAAGCTCCTGACCTATTGCTAGTAGATTAGGATTTACTATTCCATTTACCTTTGCTATTTCATTAACAGTTACATTAAATTGATGGGCTATCCTATTTAAGAAATCGCCCCTTTGAACTGTGTAAACTACTTCCTTTTCAACTGGAAGAACTAGTATCTGTCCCGGCCTAACAGCATTTTGAGACAAGTTATTCATAGCTACAACCATTTCTACATCAGTTCCATAGTTATAAGCTATGTCCCATAAAGTATCCCCTGGCTTAACCTGATACAAAGCTGTATGGGAGTTAACCCTTGCCGCTATCTCAGAACTTACCTGTCCTGATAACAACAACTGCTGTGTCATAGCATTAATATCATTAGCAGCTACATCAGTTGCTGTAAAAGCTATAACCATAAATACTACCAGCAGAAGGCTAAGTATCGATTTTAATTTTTGGTGATACATTTATTTCACCTCTTCTTATTTCATTATTAATTTAACTTTCACTTGATTTCTTGTTACCTTTTCTAAAGAAATTGGTATCTTTTTCTATTTGGGCCGTTCACAGGTTATTTTAGCCCCGTTTCTACAAAATTATACATTTTTAGGTCAAATCAAACTATATTTTATGGAATTTTATACTAATAAGGTAATATTTGGCTCTAAGAAAGGTCTACCTACGGCTGCTAAAGTGAATAAAAGATAGTAAAAGACCCTCTAAGCTTGGATACTTGAACTGCCCCTGTCAAGTAGACAGTAGGCAGTTCATATGCTCCCTTTGAAGCAGCTTAAAAGGTCTTATGTTTTTACTTTTTACTTTTACTTACTTAAGCCTTAATGTTGCTGTCTTTTCCAGATGGTGGTGCGGACAATGCTTTAACTGCCATGACTATTAATACTATGGCTAGTACAAATAATGCGGCACCAATGCCTACTAGCAGGAAGTTGCCTGCTACTAAATTACTCTGGAGAAGAAGAACAGTAGCAATCAAGGTAGCTGCAAACATAAATATTGTTGGTATAGTTAGCATTTTATTATTTTTACCTGATTTTTTCAACCAAACTGCTACCGTAATAAGAGATAGTGCAGCCAAAAGTTGATTGGCAGTCCCAAACATTGGCCAAATTAATGCCCATCCACGAAATGCCAGAAGACCCCCAATAAATACTGTAATACCAGTTGCTACAAAGCGATTTCCTAATACTGCCTTTTCATTGCCATCAGCTATAAAGTATTCTTGGAAAATGAAACGGCCTAAACGTGTTGCAGTATCTAAGCTAGTTAAAGCAAAAGCCGATAAAGCAAGTGCACCAAATTGCTTGCCAATTTCAAATTTTATTCCAAAAACTACTAGAAAATTACCTATTCCATCTGCAAAAACATTAATTGGCCCCCCTGCTAAAAGCTCAGTAAGCTTTGGACCAAGCAAATAAGCAGCTGTTATTAATGCTACGAGGGCAAGAACCCCTTCTATAAGCATAGAACCATAACCTACTAATTTTGCATCTTTCTCATTATTTAACTGTTTAGAGGTAGTTCCTGAGCCTACAAGGGAGTGAAAGCCAGATATAGCTCCACAGGCTACAATAACAAAGAGCATCGGGAAAAGATAAGTGTTATTTACACTAAATCCATTATACGTAGCCATTTCTAATTGAGGGTTTAACATCACTATTCCTATGACAGCTCCGCCTAAAATTGCGTATAGCAGGAATGAGTTTAAGTAGTCCCTAGGTTGCAGTAGAAGCCACACAGGTAAAACTGAGGCAACAAAAATATACACAATAAGCAGATACATCCAAGTGCTTGCGGAAAGTGCTAATGGTAATAATTGTCCAAGATAAATGCAAAGCAATAATAGTCCTATACCTAAAACAGTTGTAACAACAAGTCCCATTTTCTTTACATTTAGGGCGTAACCAAAGGCCATTGCCAAGAAAATAAATAGAATAGATGCAGTCCCAGCAGACGGAGTTGAAACAAAAGTATTTGCAGTAATATTAAGAAAAGCAGCAACGACTAAAATCAGGGTTAACCAGGCAAATATTGCAAAAAGCTTTTTACCTGTTTTTCCAATATTTGTCTCTATGACTTCACCAATTGACTTACCTCCATGTCGGACAGAGGCTAACAGAGACCCAAAGTCGTGAACTCCACCAACAAATATCGAACCAACTATAATCCATAAAGCTACGGGAACCCAGCCAAATATACTGGCAGCTATTGGCCCAACTATGGGACCAGCTCCTGAAATAGATGAAAAATGATGTCCTAGAAGTACTGGAGATTTAGCAGGGCAATAATCTACATTATCACATTGACTATGTGCTGGGGTAGGTTTAGTTGGATCTATACCCCATTGTTTTGCTAGCCAAGCACCATACGTTACATACGCAATTAAGAAACATACTATTCCAATTACTAGTACTAGTATAGCACTCATTTTTAATACCTCCTTCGTTACCTCCTATTTTTTATCACGCACTAACCGTCCATAATACCCCCTCTTCTTCAAGTAGGGGATAACGGACCCTAAGTTCCTGATTAGTTCAACTAACAATCAATGAAGATACTGATTGAAGTTTCACTTTATCTACCATCACTAAACAGGCCCTCATAGAATTTTTTTACCTCCTTTCCTGCAGAATTACAAATTACCTGTTTAGATGATAAATCTATAAGCAAAAATCTTATCTCACTCCAGCCATGTAGGTAAAACATATATGGCTTTTTGTAGCTGAACTTTTTGGCATGTGAAACTAATTCAGCTCCTGGTGGCTTTTCTGTGATTGCTACACCTGTTATTGCTGTTTTCATATGATCTGGATTGGGAGTTACCAGCTTGACAACTGCCTTTTTAAGTGTCATTATCATTTCATCAAAAATCAGGTTGTCGACCTTTTCATAGTACTTAACAAAACAATGTTCTTCATTATTAACACGCCATAAGGAAACATTCCTACTGCCAAAATATTTTTGGTTGCTTTGGTAAAAGTGTGCATAGATATCTAGTGGAAATGGAGCAAGATTTGGAACAGTTTTAACATCATGATAATAACTGTACAGGTCTGTCAGGCGATTTAAGTAGTAATTTTTATCCATATTACCTCAACACCTTGTTTCCATTTGTTGTCTTTGATGGTACTATTCTCCATATATTTATATTTTCCTGCTTTTTACACTCTATTTTAAGTTAGCTCTATATATGCTTCTCACTAATGAAATAAAACAAAATCCTCCCAGCTTCATGATAAGCTAGGAGGATCTTTTTTTATCAGAAATTAATGAAATTATTCTCTTTCATCAAAAACTCTTTTTGTCTTCTTTTCACTTCTAGGCAGCAAACCACAATCTACCACTTCTACATTAACTGTAATTCCAATTTTATTTTTAAAGTCAGCTTCAATTATTTTTTCCAGGTTAATGCAGCTAGTGTGCTTTTCTTTCTCCACCTTAATAAGCAGCTTGTCTCTGCCTTCTTTCCTAGATATAAATATCTGATATTCACTACTTAAGCCTTGAATTTCCTTTAATAGATTATCAACTTGACCAGGATAGATATTAACTCCCTTGACTTTAATCATATCATCAGTTCTACCTAATATTCTATCCAGGCGTGGATGTGGGCAGCCACACAAACAAGGCTCATTAATTATGCGAGTCAAATCCCTGGTTCTATAACGAATTAAAGGCATAGCTTCTTTAGTAAGTGTTGTAATTACCAGTTCTCCTAATTCTCCAGGTGGCAGGGGATCTCCTGTTATGGGGTCAATAATTTCCATGAAAAGGTGATCTGACCAGTAATGCATCCCCTGATGATACTTGCAATCAAGGGCAATTCCAGGTCCGTATACTTCGGTCAATCCATATATGTCAAATGCTTCTATGCCGAGAAGCTCCTCAATTTTGCGGCGCATTTTTTCTCCCCAGCGTTCTGATCCAAAAATTCCTGTTTTAAGATGTATTTTATCCTTGATACCCCTGCTGTGAATTTCCTCAGCTAATAAAAGTCCATAGGAGGAAGTTCCAATTAATACAGAGCTTTTAAGATCTATCATCATTTCCAACTGTTTATCAGTATTCCCAGGGCCCATTGGTACAGCCATTGCCCCAAGCTTTTCTACTCCAGCCTGGAAGCCTATTCCCGCAGTCCATAAACCATAGCCTGGTGTAATATGCACCCTATCTCTTTTAGTAACCCCAGCAAGTTCATAACAACGTTTCATCATTTGGGCCCACTGATCTACATCTTGTTGAGTATAGGGGATAACTACAGGTTTTCCCGTTGTTCCTGAGGAAGAATGAATTCTAATAACATCTTCTTCTGGTACTGCTAACATAGAAAGGGGCCCCCCTTCTCTAAGCTCATGCTTTTCAGTAAATGGAAGGTTGGAGAATTCATCAAAAGTGATGTCTAAAACAG
Organism: Desulfitibacter sp. BRH_c19; assembly: GCA_001515945.1. NCBI lineage: Bacteria > Bacillati > Bacillota > Clostridia > Neomoorellales > Desulfitibacteraceae > Desulfitibacter > Desulfitibacter sp. BRH_c19. The sequence goes on along the minus strand of LOER01000026.1, from coordinate 263,398 downwards.
GGCTATATCCTGTCTTGGCAAGTTTTTTCTTATAAACCTCAGAATTAAAATAAAGCCTATTTAACAGTTCAGTAACTTTTCTGCTTGGAAATTGATTTTTAAATTCATGTCTTTTCTCAACTAGCTCAGCTTGAATAGCCATTCTCATCTCACCTCAACTTTCAGTTATCAGAAGTCAGAAGTCTGAAGTCAGAAGTCTGAAGTCAGAATAATACTTCAAATTTTTATCTCCTGCTGTTACTAACTCATATAGATACACACCTGTTAGTGCAATTATCTGCTAACTCTGGTTAGCTAACAATGTTCCTTCTATCTCATATAAACCGCCAGCACCAGTATGGATAACATTAGTACCATGGCAGCTATATCCTTTATTTCTATTTTCCACTCTTTTAAATAGGTTCTTGGAACTCCTGATCCATAGGCTCGTGTTTCCATAGCTAGGGCTAAACGTTCTCCCTTAGCAAGAGATATTAATACTAGGGGCAGAGCAATTGGCACATAAGCTTTGATTTTCTTTAGAGGATTAGCTCCTTCAAGCCTGTAACCCCTTGCTTTTTGTGCTTCTTGAATTGCTTTCACCTCACTCATAAAAGTTGGAATAAACCTCAGGGAAGTCACAAACATAAAAGCATAGTCATAAGGAACCTTTAGCTTTTCCACTAAGACCATCATCATGTCCCTTGTTTGGGTGGTAGATAGAAAAATAATAAAGCTAAGTAAGATAATCATCATTCTTAACCCTATAGAAATTCCAAAGTAAATACCCTCCATCGTGACTGGAAGCCAATTTACTACAGGTATCATATAAAAAACAACAGTCCCCCATTTATAAAATACAATTTGAATAAGAAAAATAATAATTGCAAAAACAGTTATTGCCTTAAGAGATTTTAAGACTTCAATGGAAATTCTTGCAATAAAGCCACAGAAAATTACCATGGCTAAGATGATCATTAGATGTATAGGTGTGCTTACCATGATACTTAATGTCAAAAACCAGAGAGAACCAATAATTTTAGTCAATGGATGTAAATTATGAACTAACGAATTTCTAGTAATGTAGCTAGCTACAGAGGACATTTAGGTTGGCCTCCTTTGCAGCAAGGATCTCTTGAAAAAGTTCTGTATCATTTAATGTAGTTTTTTTTGATAGTTTTAATATTCTTGCAAGCTGTGTTACTGCAGGAATCTTTAGATGTGCTTTCTCTATTACTTGATCCAGATTAAAAACTTTCCTAGGAGTATTGTCAGCTATTATTTCCCCTTCTGAGACTACAATCATCCTCTTAGCATAATCAGCAACTAATCCCATATCATGAGTGATGAATATTATGGTATGCCCTTTTAAGTTTAGTTTCTTAAGGAGTTCCATTATTTCCAATCCTTCTTTATAATCAAGACCGGTGGTAGGTTCATCTAAAACCATTATGTCACTTTCCATTGCGATGACTGATGCCAAGGCCAGTCTTTGTCTTTGACCCTTGGACAATCGATATGGATATAGATTTGCATCTTCCATTAAACCAACTGCTGCGAGAGAATTTAACACAAGTTCTTCAAGCTTTTTGCCTGTTATTCCTTGATTTTTTGGTCCAAAGGCAACCTCGTCAAAGACAGTATCATTAAATATTTGATGGTCAGGATTTTGGAAAACATAGCCTACTGTTTGAGCTAATTCAGATACTGTCCGCTTTGCAGTATCCTTTCCATCAATTAGCACCTTACCTGAGCTTGGTTTAAGTAAGCCATTAAAATGCTTGGCCAGGGTTGTCTTACCAGATCCATTTTTCCCTGTGAATGCTATTATCTCGCCCCTTGCAATCTTAATATTAATATTTCTCAAGACATGGCTGGACTTTTCGTATGCATAGTCTAATTCTTCAACTTCTATTAGCATTTTCTCCAACTCATTTACCTCCCAACATAATTCCTTACCATAGCTTCAGCATCTAAAAGGTCTAATGGAACATCTTCCTTTAACCCTAACCTATATGCGAGGTTTACTAGCTGGGGTAGCTTTACTCCTGCTGATTTCAGCAAGGCATCCTTTGTGAGCACCTTAGCTGGTTCACCTTCTATAACTATTTCTCCTTGCTGCATTATCACAAGTCTCGTAGCAAAGGAAATTGCTTCTTCAATTTTTTGTTCCACAAGGACTATGGTAATTTTCTTTTCTTTGTTTAGCCGGTGAAGTAATTCAATTACTTGTGATGTACCAAAGGGATCAAGCTCTGACGTAGGTTCATCCAAGACCAAGATTGTAGGTTCCATTGCTAAAACTGCTGCAATAGCTACCCTTTGTTTTTGGCCACCAGATAGAGCATTTGTTGGTCTATATTTTAATTCCTCTATTCCCACTAGCTCTAACACATTACCAATTCTTTTAGTAATTTCTCTAGAAGGAACCCCTAGGTTCTCTAATCCAAATGCAATTTCTTCATCAACTCGTGCACATACGATTTGTGCTTCTGGATCTTGAAATACACTTCCCACCATTTTGGCAATGCTGCCAGTAGTAAGTTGTTTGCTGTTTTGACCTTCAAGAAATATATCTCCCTGCATCATCCCCCTCTGAAAATGAGGAATAACGCCGTTGATACAATATGCCATAGTAGACTTTCCGGCCCCAGCAGGACCGGTAAGTACCACAAATTCTCCAGGATTAATTGTTAAGCTTATATCTTTAATGGCATATTCATCTGCTTTTTCATATCTAAAACTGACGCGTTCTAAAGCAATTTGTGCCACTTTTTTTACCTCCAAACATTCGGTCCTTCTGGAACTAGCTGTTCAGAAACTTCTTAGCTGGGTAATATAAAAGTTGGGTAATAGTTGAGTTCAAAATCGCTACAGGAATTACTACAGTAATAAGAGCCACCCTTACCGCTTCTGTTGGTAAACTAAGTATTACCATATTTAATCCTAGGTAACAGATGCCACTTGCTAGTGTAGCCATAAATGCTATTATAAATGGTTTTAAGGAATATCCTTTAATTGATAGCTTTGGTAGTAATAAAATAAACATTAGTGCAACAACTGCTCCTACAGGTTCAGTAATCAGGTTAAGATAGGGAATAGGTGATTTTGATGTAACCATACTGATAGCACCTGCTGCGAAACCTATTCCTACTGCTGCAAATATATTTGGTCTTACAAGAATTATTGCTAAACAATACATGGCTATTACCCAGTTTGGAGTAATCCCCGCAATCGAAGGGGAAACAATTCTCAGTACTGCACCTATGGCTATCAAAACTGCTACTATAGCAATTTGTCTTGTATTGGTATTTTGTCCGGTTAATACAGCACCACCAGATCCAAGATTTATATCCATTGTTTCATTGGGTTTATTAGGTTCAATTACTTCATTAGTTTTAATTACTTCATTATGGTCACTATGATTTTTATTTAATTCACTTCTCATTTGTTTTTTCTCCTCCTTCAATGAAAGGGGACACACCTCTTTCTAGGCTGTTAATGTACATGCTCCTTCGCCGAGGAATGTCCCCAACTTATAGCTCTTTTTCCATTTAACACCTCTGCAACAAAACCAAAAAACCAGACCCATGAAATGAGTCTGGCTAATAAACATAATTAGACAGTCTAAGCTAAAGCTAATCTCTACTCGACTCAACTCATCTCTACTCATCTCCCCTCTATTCACTTTTCTTGCCTCAGCTAAACTCTTATCTCAACTAAACTCTTAAGCAAGCACTATTGCTGCTTAAAAAACATTATAGCATGGCAATAAGACAATGTCACGAAAAAAATTACTGGCTATCCATGTAGCTCAGAAGGCTGTGACTCTTTAATCCTTTCGCTCCATTGCCAACCTTCCAGCCAGGTGATCAATAAATTGTTTTGCAGTCCTTCCTGATCGAGAATTTTGCATTAATTCCCATTGAAGTGCCATTCTGTCCAGCAGTCTTTCTTCCATTTCTATGCCTCTTTGTTTTGCAAGGAAACGAACTATTTCGAGATATTCTTTTTGGGCTGGAGAAGTAAAATAGATTGTCATGCCAAACCTATCTGAAAGCGATAGCTTTTCCTGTAAGGAATCCTGCCCTCTAACCTCTTCATTTTCTGTCGAATAGTAATTCATGTCCTTGTCACTAAACTTTTCTTTTACTAGATGTCTCCTATTGGAGGTGGCATAGATTAGTACATTGTCTGGTTGTACCTCTACTCCACCCTCTAAGACCGCTTTTAATTCTTTGTATTGAGTTTCATACTCTTCAAAGGAAAGGTCATCTATAAATATTATAAACCGTTGAGGTTTTTCTGATAATTTTCTAAGCAAATTTGGAAGTTTTACAAGTCCATTTAGTGACACATCAATTAACCTTAAACCCTTTTCCCCAAACTCATAGATGAGCCCTTTGACTGTAGAGGATTTTCCTGTACCCCTATCTCCATAGAGTAATGTATTATTTGCAGTATGTCCATTTACAAACTGCTGGGTATTATCTATGATCTGATTTCGTTGACTATCCCAGCCTAACAGCTCTTTTAAGCGAATTGGATCTGGTTTACTGATTCCTTCTAGATATTCTCCATTATATTTAAATACCCAATACTGGGCAATTTCCCCAGTACCCCATTTCTTGAAAAAGAGAATAATATCTGATAGCAAATTTTCCCACTCATGGTTCTTGTGCAGAGTCTTTTTCAATAGATGCTTTTCTTGCTGATAGATTTTTGGGAAAACCCTTTGAGATCTTGACATAGTTCCTTCTATTTTAAAAATTGACTGCTCTAGAGGACCTCCAAAAACATTTTCCTCTACTTTTTGCCAATCAATGCTGTACAAGGTTTTTAGCTGTCTCAGATCTTCATTCACTACAGTTCCTATTAATGAGGAGATCTCTTCTTGTGACTCAGCTTGTCTTGTGAAAATATTATCTGAAATAAGTATTTGTTCAAGTATATAGTTTTGCCAAAGAGAACCTACTGGATATATGGCTTCTTCGCTTTCTACCAGCAGAGAATTTACAAGCTTGTAATAGGCTTCAACTTTTTCTATTTCTGAACAGTCTTTGAGAAGTAACTGCAGTAATATCCTCAGACTATCTAAACAGTTATGGTTTCTCATTTCGTGAAATATGCTTAATTTAGCAATTGCTAATGTATATTCCATAAAACTAATCTCTTTATTGTTATTATTTTCATGCATAGCAGCGCCCCCTGTTTACTTTCCTCATAATCTTATCACATATATATTACAATATATAACTAGAAAACAAAACTTTTATAAAAAGGTATTTTCTGAAGGCATAGAGAAAATTATAAACATGTCTCAAAAAATATTTGGAGGTTAGATAATGGAAAACCAACTAGCTAAGAAAACCTGTGCCTATTTTCAAGAGGGCTTCAATTGTTCAGAATCAATGTTAAAGGCATATCTAGATGTATATAAAAAAGACCCCAAATTGGGGGCTGCTGCTTCTGGATTTGGAGGCGGAATTGCCGGAAAGGGTTTTACCTGTGGAGCAGTTTCAGGAGCAATAATAGCAATAGGACTAGATTATGATAGACAAAGTAGTGAAGATAAAGAACTTTATGGAAAAGTTAGGGATAATTCCCGTGAACTTATAGAACAGTTTACAGAAATCCATGGCTCATCAAATTGCAAGGATTTACAGCCCTATGACCTAACAACAATGGAGGGTCGAGAAAAGCTTCATGCTGATCCAGAGGTAATGGTTAAATGTAAATCTTATTTAAGTTCAGCAGCTAAGCTTCTAGAAAAAGCTTTAAAATAAAATTGCGCGTGCGAGCCTCTAAGTATAGTTAAATCTGATACGCTCATAGACTGGCTGTAGCAAGGCAAAGATTATTGATGCAAGTGCAATAGGGTCAACAGATATTCCCCAAAAGAATACCCTCTCTAGGCCGGTTAATGCCAGGAAATCAATCAGCAAGGTCAACGATAGATAAATACCACCAGCAAAAGCTATAAGCTCAACTATTGACTCTGATAAGGTTCCTTCTTTAGGATCTATTGTCTTATATTGAGGTCTTCTTTTTTTATTTGACTTTCTTAAAACACCAGCACAATAGTAACAAACAAATATAAATAGCAATAAAATATAATCCATCAAAAATACCCCCTTTTGGTATAGTGTATGTTCTTACACAAAATGCGTACCAACTGGAGGGTATTAACGTACAGACATTCCTGAATTTTAACCAAAATATTTAAGGAAAAGGGACACACCTGTGAGTAGAACCAGGAATGTCCCCCATATGACTAAATCAGGTGGAGCAGAGTCTCCATCTGATTCCCCGATGTTCAGTGTTCAGCTTTGACTGAACGAGTTCACTTTGGAAATAGCTGGGGTAGGGCCCTTACTAAATCTGCATTGGTTTTAGTCTTTTTAAGAGCTTCTACTAGCATTTCAGTTACTTCAACTGTACCCATATTATTAGTAACCTTTCGGAAATTCCAGATAAGCTCTAATTCTTCTTTTGAAAGCAGCAGTTCTTCCCTTCTTGTGCCTGAACGCTTAACATCAATGCTAGGGAATAGCCTTCTATCAGACAATTTTCTGTCTAGAATTAGTTCCATATTACCTGTCCCTTTGAACTCCTCGAAAATTACTTCATCCATCCTACTGCCTGTTTCAATTAAAGCCGTGGCTAATATTGTCAGACTGCCCCCTTCTTCTATCTTTCTTGCAGCACCAAAAAATCTCTTAGGTTTATGAAGAGAAGATGGATCTACACCTCCCGACAAAGTTCTGCCGCTTGGAGGTACAACCAAATTCTGTGCTCGTGCAAGCCTTGTAAGGCTGTCCATTAAAATGATAACGTCTTTACCATGCTCCACAAGTCGTTTGGCTCTTTCCAAAACCATATCAGCTGCTTTAACATGGCTTTCAGGGGGTTCGTCAAAGGTAGATGCGATTACATCACCATGTACAGATCTTTCTATATCAGTTACTTCTTCAGGCCTTTCGTCTATCAATAGGACCATTAACTCCAAATCTGGGTAATTTGCATAGATGGAATTGGCGATTTTTTTAAGAAGTACTGTTTTACCTGCTTTTGGAGGGGCAACAATTAACCCTCTTTGTCCTTTACCAACAGGTGATATTAAATCAATAATCCTTGAAGATATATCTTGTAAATTACTTTCCAATGTTAGTCTTTCCATAGGGTAAACGGGAGTTAATGCATCGAAGTGGAGCCTTTTTGGGGATAATTCAGGGTCTAAACTATTAATGGATTCAACTCTCAAAAGAGCAAAATACCTTTCTCCATCCTTTGGGGGCCTAACTAGACCTGCCACTCTATCACCGGTTCTCATATCAAATCTGCGTATTTGAGATGTGGATACGTAAATGTCATCCTTGCTTGGCAAGTAAGAAAAAGGTCTTAAAAAACCATATCCATCAGGTAGAATATCTAAAATACCTTGGGCAAAAAGTTGACCATCCTTTTCGACTTTAGCCTTTAGGATCTCAAATATTAACTCTTTTTTACGCAACTTTGAATAGCCAGTAAGCTGGATTTGCCTTGCCATAGCATACAACTCTGCCATGGTCTTGTTTTCTAACTCAGCTATATTCACTTATAAACCTCCGATCAAGTATGTATTCTTTTCTTAATAATATAATTCTTAATGTTTAATTAGAATTAAGGAAACCAAAGAAAAATTAATTGGGTAATTATTTGGCGGGTAAGTAAGAGGACTTACAAACCTTCTTAATCATTAAGAAGATTTTACTAATAATAGTATAGCACTGGAAGTATATTCTAGTCAATTTGATCTATTCTTCCCCAGTTATGTAAGAATACAGGAGCCAACTGCTATGGAATGCAGAATATATCTTTTGTCTCCTGTATTCTGAATTCTAGTTTTCCATTAACTTAGCCTCGGATTTTATCCATCAATGGCTTTTTATCAAATCTATGCCATGCCTCTATAAATCTAACTGTTCCTGTGCGAGAACGCATTACAAGTGTGTGAGTAGATGCTCCTCGAGCGTTATACCTCACACCTCTAAGCGAACTACTATCTGTAATACCTGTAGCTGCAAAAATCACATCACCCTTTACTAAATCTTCAAGCTTTAACAGTTTAGTTTCGTCCGCTATTCCCATTTGGTGAATTCTTTCTATTTCTTTTTTATTTTCAGGTACCAGTCTTGCTTGCATATCTCCTCCTAGACAAGCTAAAGCAGCTGCTGCTAATACTCCCTCAGGTGCTCCTCCAATACCCATCATCATATCAACACCAGAATCCTCAAAGGCTGTAGCTACGGCAGGTGATACATCTCCATCTGTTATTAATCTTATTCTAGCTCCCGCTTTTCTAACATCATCAATTAGTTTTTTATGCCTTTCTCTATCAAGAATAACAATAGTAAGCTCTTCAACGCTCCTATTTAAAGCTTTAGATACTGCTAGTAAATTCTCCTCCACAGGTGCATCTAGACTAACTTTACCCTTTGCTAGGGGACCTACTGCAATTTTATCCATATACATGTCAGGGGCGTGTAAAAAACATCCTTTAGGAGCTACAGCTAGAACTGCTATTGCGCCAGTTAGACCCTTAGATACAATTGTAGTGCCTTCTAATGGGTCTACTGCAACATCCACACAAGGAAGTTTTCCTGTCCCAAGCTTTTCACCTATATATAGCATTGGAGCTTCATCCATTTCTCCTTCACCAATAACTACTGTACCATCAATATTCACAGTATCAAAGACTGCCCTCATGGCCCTAACAGCTGCGTCATCTGCAGCCATCTTATCTCCTCTCCCCATCCACCGAGCTGAAGCCAAAGCTGCTGCCTCAGTAACACGGGCAAACTCCAAAGCCAATTCTCTTTCCAAAACACTCAACTCCTTAAAATTTTCTAACCTTTTGTAAAGTATATGCATGACTTATATAGTTTAAACAGTTAAATTAAGAAAATCAATAGCCTCATCATTATCAGGAAATATCTCAAATATTTTATCCAGTCGGGTTAGTTTGAAAATCTCTTCTACATTAGGTTGTAGCTTGGTTACGCAAATCACTCCATCTCTTTTTTTAATTTTTTTCAACGAAGCAATAAGAACACCTAATGTACTACTATCCAAAAAATTCACTTCATGAAGATTGACTATGACTTTTTTTGCTCCTTTGTCAATGATTTCATTTAAGCTGTCTTTCAATTTAATAGACTGGTAGGCATCAATTTTTCCTGATACCGTTGCAATTTCTACTCCCTTTATCTGCTCCACTCTAACCTCCATGCTCCCCCCCCTTTAAAGAAAACTTAGCTTGCGACAGTAGTTCTAGCATTGTGTTCTTTGCAATGCATATGCCGAACAGGACGTTCTAATATCGGCTATGCAGCAGGACGCTGTGTTTTAGACGACAAAATACCAGCCCTGTGGGGCGCCAACCCTTTTAACAGCGCCGGTGGAAGCTTTACATAGTTTCTCTTTAATCTATGGATTTTGTTATTGTGATACTATTACCTTTTTCACCAAAATACATATCATCCACGTAGCTCTTAATTAGGAACAAACCTCTTCCTTCTTCGACAAATAAGTCATCTGGAATTTTATCAAAATACAGCTTTTTGTAATCAAAGCCTTTTCCAGAATCCGTTACCGTTACCTTGATGTTTCTATCCTCTAACCAGACTTCTACATCAATTGTTTTATTTGGATCCTTATTTGAACCATGTAAAATTGCATTTGACAAGATTTCACTTAGTGAAACCCTTAAAGCTGTAGCCCCCTTATTTCTCATGCCCTGTTGCTGTGCAATAAAAACAACTTCTTCTGTAATCTTACCAATCATAGAAAGATGAGCAGGCACAGTATACTTACCATAAGGAGTATTTAGTATTTCAAGACCAACAAGAATAAAGTCTTCTTGAAGATCATTGTCCTTCTTATTAAGATTATTGATCTCTTTTTCCACGCCATCTAGTAAAACATCTATATCACTTTCACAGTATTTAGAAACAATATCCAACAAACTGGCAGATTCCTTTGTGTTAAACAATGGAGTATACATAACTATTTTATCTCCCTTTGTTAGATAGACTTCCTTCTCCTCAAATTGAGCATTTTGGTTGGTCCCTAGAACAAGACCATCAGCTTCCAACAGGCTTATTCTCTTATTAAGCTTATTATAATATATTGGAGGTTCATGACCCCCATGAGCATACTTAAGGACCCCTTTTCTTTGATCTATATAACCATAAAAAGCTGTAGTACAAAAATCTTCTTGATGTTTTTGGTTTTCGCTAATAAAACTATTCACACGCTTTAATATTTTACTGGGAGATATAACTGTACCTGCAGCCTGTTCAACGGCTCCTAAGACCTGAGTAATCATCAATGTTGCTGGAAGACCCGTTAGGTTCATATCTCCTATAATAAATCCACCTTCATTTTTTGCCAAATGACACAGGGAGCCACCACAGGGTTCAATACATCTTCTACACCTATCGGGGTTTTTTTCTATAGGGACTAAAGCAAAGAAGTCCCCCCCAATCTCAGAATCAGAAACGAATTTTATGGAAACTTTTACTCCGTGAAGATTATGATTGATGGCTAAATTTCTTTCCTTGACCCTATGTGCTAACTGTAATTCCTCACTTCTAGTTTTTGAACATCTGCTCAGTTCATTTACCAACTCTTGGTTTTTATTTTGAAGTTTCTTTTCAGAACTTTTGTATTTAAATGAAAACCATATTAATATTAAAATAAAAACAATACTAAGAAACATATATCCAAAGATATGATACAAACTGCATCGCTCCCAATCATGTTAGCTATGGAAGTTACTTTGACATATGAAGCTTTGTTTCCTGCTTTTAGTACGTTTAATTTTATCTATCCATTTTACTCCAATCGTCAAGGAATTTTTTAATACCTATATCTGTTAAAGGATGCTTAATCATCTGCAATATTATTTTGTAGGGAATCGTTGCAATATCTGCTCCTAAAAGGGCTGCATCCTTTGCATGAATTGGATTACGTATGCTTGCTGCAATAATTTCTGTGCTAAGACCATGTTGTGCAAAGATCCGGGCTATTTCTGATATTATTTCCATCCCATTATGGCTGATATCATCTAATCTGCCCACGAAAGGACTTACATAGGTAGCTCCTGCTCTAGCAGCAAGCAATGCTTGATTTGCACTAAAAATGAGAGTGACATTTGTTTTTATACCTTCATTACTTATTACTTTTACAGCCTTTAGGCCCTCAGCACACATGGGTATCTTGATTACTATATTAGTATGTATTTTTACCAATTTCCTAGCTTCTTGTATCATTCCATCTGCCTGCATACTTATAACTTCAGCACTTATAGGGCCATCTACTATCTGGCATATTTCATTGACAACTTCTTCAAAATTCCTACCTTCCTTGGCAATTAATGAAGGATTTGTGGTAACACCACTAATCACTCCTAAATCATTTGCTTCTTTAATTTCTTCAATGTTAGCTGTATCAATAAATATTTTCATGTACATCCCTCCAATACTTTAAATATGACTCTTTTTATTTTTATTCAGCTTTGGCTGAACGAGTTCACTAGTTTGCAAAAAATCATACTTAAAAAAATACCCCTTTTTTTCAAGGGGGCATTCCTATAGTATCTATGCTTTACCGCTACTCCCAAAGAGTCGGATTTTTTCCATTATTACTTCTTTCATTGCTTGCCTCGCTGGACCCAAAATTTTTCTTGGATCTATTTCCTTTGGTTTTTCTTCCATGATTTGTCTGGCCTTTTTCACAAAAGCTTCTCTTATGTTAGTATCTATGTTAACCTTTCTAACTCCAAGGTCAATGGCACGTTTAATTGCCTCATCTGGTACACCTGAAGATCCATGCAAAACTATTGGTACATCTATCAATGAGGAAATCTTTTCTAGTCTTTCAAAGTCAAGTTTTGGCTCCCCCTTATATACACCATGAGCTGTACCTATTGCGATTGCAATAGCATCAACTCCAGTAGCTTCTACAAATTGTCTCGCTTCCTCTGGATCTGTAAAAGTAGCCTCCCTTTCACTAACTGTTATATCATCCTCTGTTCCGCCTATTTTGCCAAGTTCAGCTTCAACACTAACCCCTACAGCTCTAGCTATCTCAATAACTTTATTAGTTAATGCTATATTTTCGGGCAATGGATGAGCTGAGCCATCAATCATTACAGAAGTAAAGCCATGTCTTATACATCTCACAACCTGCTCAAAACTTGTTCCATGATCCAAATGTAATGCTACTGGTACCTTAGTCTGCTCAGCTGCTAATTTAGTCAGGGTTGTGATATATTCTAAACCTGCGTATTTAATTGCACCCTGGCTAGCCTGCACAATAACTGGAGAATTCTCCTCCTCAGCAGCTTGAACTATTGCTTGAATAATTTCCATGCTATTACAGTTAAAAGCACCTATAGCATATTTACCCCTCTCGGCTCCATCCAACAGTTCCTTAACAGTAACTAGTGGCATTTTAACCCCTCCAAATAATTTATTCAGACAGCAGAAGACTTCCTTAGAATTCAGGCTTCTGTATTCTATAAACAGGATTCTTGACTTCAGGTGGAGTTTTTACTCCATCTGAAGGTTAGAAACCGTTATCCAGGGACATAGCACCGCTTCTCTCCCACTTACGACAGTAGTTCTAGCATTGTGTTTTAGCAATGCGTAGAAATACTAGTGCAAGGCTAGAAGATGGGAGTCTTAGCGGTGATAGTCATCGGATAAAAAGGAATTCTAGCTTCTGTAATCTGCAATCTAAGGTTAGTATTTACGGTTATAATCTTCTGTTTTATTAAACAGAAATCCATTTCTAGTTAGCTTTAGTTCCCAAGCTTTTTTAACCACTTGGATGTCTTCTTCTTTATCGGCCATTATCTTTCCACTTGCTTTACACTTCTCACAACTAAGTTCAATGTATTCCGGGTATATCTCCACCTCAATATCTTGATTGCCACAATTGCAATAAAGTTTACCTCTTTCGGCAATATCATATACATGCTCCAAAACCTCATACATAACAGAGGAATTATTAAAAAACTCAGTAAAACCAAGCTTATCTGCCATCTCAGCCAATGACTGGTCTTGATTTTTCACCTTTTCTTTGACCTTTTCCCTGGAGCCTAAATAACCTACCTCTATGCCAGTTTCATCACATAACAAATCAAGAGGTATTTCATTAGCCCACATTTGGGACCTGGTCACCTTTAGTAAGTGCCTTCCTTCACACATAGCACAAATATATTGTATCCAGAAATCCCGTCTTTTTTTGGTAGTTATCTTTACAATTTCATAACCACAGGAACACTTTAGCGTAACATTATTAGAACCGCTAAAGGAAAACAGGGATACTGACATATATTCCATTTTTCCACATTCATAACAACGAATAGCTATAACTGTACTGGTAGGGATCATCTATATACCCTCCTTTCCTTTAAATAATTCTAGCTAAAAGTATAAAATCCTTCTGTCTAGGACAAACGCTTTTCTTCTCTAGTATTAAGCAGTTGATGTAGCATCTCTATAGCTTCATCAATGTCAAATGGCTTGCTTAATATATAATCCACCTCTAAATCAACATCTCTTTTTTCCATACCTGTCATAATAACAACAGGCCCCTGATAACCTAAATTCCTTAGCTCATAATAAACGAAATTTCCATCCCTTTTTGGCATTTTCATATCTAAAAATATAATATCAGGATAGCTTGTTTTCAGCAGTTCCAATGCTTCTTCTCCATTAGCTGCAGTTGTTACTAGAAAATCTTCGTTTTTGAAAGCTTCCGAAAGAAGCATCCTAACACCTAATTGGTCATCTATAATTAGAACATGTGGTCTTCTCTTATTATTCACAGAAGTTCCCTCCATTTATCCAATCATTCCATTCCTTTGATATATTTCTTCTAAGTTTAGGTAATTCCTTCTAAGTTATAAATTTACGTTATGAAAAAATTTTGATAAACTGGGAAAAACATAGCAAACATTAGAAAAACAGACACAAACATTAGTATTCCAAAAACAAGTATGGGAGTGAGGGCTATAAAAAAAGAAATGCCTGTAGATAAGCCTTGCGTCGTTCTAACGGAAACCATCTGCAGATAAAGTATCCAAATAAACGATAGTACAACAATTATCGTGTTAATGACATTTGGTAACCTCAACAAGTTAATGATTGTTTGTAATACTTCTGAAAACACACTTGGTAGCATTGCAAATCCAAAACATGCGAATAGGCCTTTTGCATTACCTTTACTGCCAAGTAGGGATGCCCATAGGTTTAAAGTTCCTGAAACAATAAACCAAGTTAAAAACAAAAGAATCAACCCATAAATCCCCATTAAGATAAAGATGTTACTTAATAGTTCTGTCGAAATCTCCCCAAACTCTTCCATGATTACATTTCCAAATTGAGCATTTTTTAAGTCAGATAAATTAAGGAGCCATGTAAACAGATAGATTGCTAATACAGTAAGAATACTATAAGCAATTCGTGGTCTCTTGGCTAACTTAGCAAAAGTATTATTTGGAGCTGTAACTGTTCCATATAAGATCTCTACTAAAGATAGTTCTTCTTCACTACCTATAGTATCTTGGTCACTTTCTATTTCTTCCCCTAAAATCTCATTTCTAGTCTCACTTGTAGTTTCTTCTGTAATTCTTTTCTCCTCGGTCAAACTACTCTCCCCCTAAATTAACTGAAGTTAATTGAAGTTACTTGAAGTTACTTGGATTTACTACTAAGGGATTCCCAGATTGTGTTGAGATACCTTTCCAGAGATTCAGTAAACTTTGGCTACTAAATATGTAATCTAAAGGGCCTGGTTTATAGTAACTCTTAACTCGTGGCTCTCCAGTTATACCAGCCATATCAGCTGCAACATCAATAGCGTCATAATAGTTACCTAATTGGTCAACAAGTCCTAGTTCCTTAGCCTGATTACCTGTATAAATCCTACCATCGGCTAATTCCTTTACTCTTTCTCGGGACATGCTTCTACCCTCTGCAATAGTTCCTACAAATTCCTCGTAGATATCATCTACCATTGCCTGTAAAATTTCCTCTTCTTCTGGACGCATGTCTCTATTATTTGCACCCATATCTTTATACTCTCCACTTTTTATGTAGTAATATTCTATTCCTAATTTTTCATATAATTCTTCAAAATTAGCTACCTGCATATAAACACCAAGGCTTCCAGTTATAGTTCCAGGATTAGCTACTATCACGTCAGCAATGGATGCTAAGTAATAGCCTGCAGATGCAGAAGTATCTCCCATTGATGCTATAATAGGTTTTCCGGTTTCCTTTAATCGTTTGATTTCTGTAGCTATTTCCTGTGAAGCTGGCACACTACCCCCTGGTGTATTAAATCTTAGTATTACAGCACTTACTGATGGGTCGTCGGCTGCTTTTCGTAAGTGTTCCATTACCGTCATAGAACCTGCTGATACTCCTGATAAAAAGTCACCACCTGAGCGGCCACCCATGATAGTACCCTCTATGAATACTACAGCTATCTGGCCTCCTTCTTCACTACTCGTGCCAGGCCCCGAAGTATCTATCAGAAAGGATGCTATAAGGACAAAAACTAAGAGTACAATAACTATCCCCACTAAAACAGTTTTACGCATTACATTTCCCCTTTCTCCAAAAGGCTGATTTCCCTTTCAGGATAAGCAATTTTATATGGCTTCTTGTCTTTAAGGTATACTCTAGGAAGGTGTAACGGTGCATTTATTCTTCTAAGTGAAAAGTTAACAGTATCATTTTCTTGAATAGCACTGCCAGTAAAATCAACCATCGTTAGCTGCATACCTATCCTTCCCACTACTGGATAGATACTATTCTCAAATTCTACACCTCTAGCCTTAGGCCCTTTTCCATAATATGATAATATTTCTTTGACAATAACTTTTAATAAATCTATAAATCCCTTAGCCCTAATTTTTGGACTTACATTATAACCATCTGCAAATCCTATTGGAACAATTCCTATTTTACTCTCCCTGCGGGTTGTATACTCACCCCCATAGCCAATCGGCCAGTTGCCGGGAACGGTTCTTATGTTTATAATTTTGGCCCTTGCTTTCCATGGGTCCTTGATGTTTCTGAATTTTGTTTCTATGGGAGTTTGTCCAAACAGTAGAGTTCCAACCCTTACCATGTCTAGATGCATATGTGGATAGTTTATAACCCCTGCGCTATTAACTATATGCCTAATCTGAATGTCTATTCCCCTTAACTGAAATAATTTGCACCCTTCTTTAAAAGCAGAAAACTGTTTCTCAGAAAATTCTTTGTCGGATCCTGCCTTAGCTAGATGAGTATAGATACCTTCTACCTCTATGTTTGAACATGAGAGCAGCTCTTCAATGAATGAGGAAATATCAGTTAACCATATGCCGGTTCTTCCCATCCCAGTTTCAAGCTCTATATGTATTTTGACCCTCTTTTTTAGATCTGAAGCAACTTTTTGCACTTCCTGGAGCTGCGCTTTGCTACTAACAGTAGGAATTATCCCATATTCTAGCGCTGCTTCAATCTGTTGCGGTAAAAGAGGTGCAAACAAAACAATAGGGGAGTGTATTCCCCCATTTCTAAGATTTATTGCCTCTGATAAGTTGGTAACACCAAAGCAATATACGCCAGCCCTTTGGAGAATTTCAGCAACCTCATTCTGTCCAAGACCATAAGCATTTGCTTTTACAACAGCTA
Source organism: Desulfitibacter sp. BRH_c19 (assembly GCA_001515945.1). Lineage (NCBI taxonomy): Bacteria > Bacillati > Bacillota > Clostridia > Neomoorellales > Desulfitibacteraceae > Desulfitibacter > Desulfitibacter sp. BRH_c19. The sequence goes on along the minus strand of LOER01000026.1, from coordinate 246,677 downwards.
ATATTTTCGTAGCAGGTTTAATAGTTTTCTTTATTCTTTCAAGATTGTGTACAATAGCATCTGAGTCAACTTCAATCCATGCGGAAACTTCACTTGGAAGCTTATATTCCAACATCTTTACTTTCCCCTCAATTTTTTCTTTATTTTACTAAACTGTTTAATACCTTTACTGTATAACGGTTCTCCAAGCAACCAAGCCTTATAATAAAAAGGTGAGTATACTAGGTCAAATTCACCTATAAATTCTGTGTACTCTGCATCAAAACCTTTTTTAAAACGATAAAGTCCATAAATCGGACTATCTTCAGTTAGGTTTCCGGGAACTCCCCTAAAGTCATACAAGGTGCAACCATTGCTTTTTGCCCACTTAATCATTGTCCATTGTAATAGATAATTGGGCATCTTATTTCTATGTTCATTGGCTGACGCGCCATATATGTACCACGCCTTTTCTCCCATTATAAAGGCAAGGGTACCTGCAATAGGTTCCCCTTTATAATATGCCATAAAAAGCTTTGCTAAGTTATTTTTTACCAATTGTTCCCACATGATATCAAAGTACTCATAGGAACGGATAAGGAACTGATCCCTTTTGGCAGTGGCTACTAGTATCTTATAAAATACAGGCAAATCTTCTTTGGTACACTCATCTTTGATAACAACTTCTTTCTTCCGCGCTAAGCGTATATTATAGCGTGTCTTTTGATGAAAATTTGCCATTAATTCGTCTTCAGATGGCTCTATATTTAATCGAAAGACAAATTTGGGCTGCAGCCCCTCAAAGTTTCCACTCTTTTCAGCAGAAACAAAGCCTGTCTTTTTTAATAGGTCTCTAAGATTATCATTACTGGTGGGAACATCAGGATCCATTTTCAAAAAAATAACATTTTCCTTAAGGGCAAGTTTTTTAACCTCATCCATAAGGAACATAAAAAGTGAATGGTCTTTAAGGTCTTGAACAGGACCTCTAGTGGCATAGAAAATACTCTTTTTGATACCAGGCACATCTCTTTTTAGAAGGCTTATTGCAGCCACTATTTTCCCATCTTCTTCAACAACAAGTCTAAAGGGTTTCCATCCTGTGAGGGATTTTACTTGTCCCCATTCATAGGATTGAAGTATATGCCCTTTAGAGCAATTTGCCACAAAATCGTTATATATATGTTTTTCATCTTCTTTAATTAATCTAGCTACCCGGGTCACAGTTTTCCTCCTTGCTTTAAATCAATAGTCAGTAGTCAGTAGTCAGGAGCCAGAATTCAGAATTCAGAATAAAACCTGAAGAGTTAAGAATCCTGTTTATAAGAATGACTCTTCCTTCTTGCTTGCTTCTTGCTTCTTGTTTCTAGCTTCTTGTAGTGCTGCCCCAATGAAATCTCTAAATAGTGGATGAGGTCTATTAGGACGAGATTTAAATTCAGGGTGGAACTGGGTTGCAACAAACCACGGATGATCTTTTACTTCAATTATTTCTACTAACCTATCATCAGGTGATATTCCACTAATGACTAAATCCCTGGACAAGAATTCTTGTTTATAGGTATTGTTAAACTCATATCGATGTCTATGCCTTTCATAGATTAATTCATCTTTATATGCTTCCCAAGTTTTAGTTCCTTCAAGAAGCTTACATGGATAAAGACCTAGACGCATTGTTCCACCTTTGTCATCAATTTCTTTTTGCTCTGGAAGAAGATCAATAACTGGGTGTACAGTTTCGGGAGCAAATTCAGCGCTATTAGCAAGAGGGTAGCCAAGAACATTTCTTCCATACTCAACTACTGAAAGTTGCATTCCTAGACATATGCCAAGGAAAGGTATCTTACACTCTCTGGCATATTTAATTGCAACTATTTTACCTTCAATTGCCCTATCTCCAAAGCCACCGGGCACAAGAATTCCATCCATGTCCTTAAGAATTTCTCGAACATTGTTTTCATCTACATGACCTGCATTTATCCACTCGATATCCACCTTACTCAGATGATGAATTCCTGCATGGCATAGTGACTCTGCAACACTTAAGTAAGCATCCTGTAGCTCAACATATTTTCCTACTAGTGCTATTTTTACCCTATCGCGAGGATTTTTAACCTTATTCACAATTTCTATCCACTCTGTTAATTCAGTTGGTCCACATTCTAGGTGTAGCCTGTCAACCACAATATCATCTAGCCCCTGTTGCTCTAGCAGTAAGGGTACTTCATATATTGACTCAGCATCTACTGCTTGAATTACTGCTTCTGGAGAAACATCAGTAAATAAAGCAATTTTGTCCTCAATCTCTTTGGTCAATGGTCTGTGAGATCGACAAACAATAACATCAGGTTGTATACCAAGACCTCTTAATTCTTTAACACTATGCTGGGTTGGTTTAGTCTTTGCCTCTCCCGCAGCTTCCAAAAATGGAACTAGGGTCACATGTAAATACATAACATTCTCTCTGCCAATATCACTTCTTATTTGGCGAATTGCTTCTAAAAAGGGCAGAGATTCAATATCCCCTACAGTACCGCCTATTTCAGTAATTACTACATCAAAATAGTCTTTTTCCTTGGCTACTCTGAATATCCTATCCTTTATTTCATTGGTTATGTGAGGAATAACCTGTACTGTACCACCTAAATATTCTCCTTTGCGCTCCTTATTGATAACAGACCAGTAAATTATTCCTGTAGTTACACTACTGCTTTTGCTGAGGCTTATATCAACAAACCTTTCATAGTGTCCTAGATCCAAATCAGTCTCTCCCCCATCATCAGTAACAAACACTTCTCCATGTTGATAGGGACTCATTGTACCAGGATCAATATTGATATACGGATCAAACTTTTGCAAAGCAACTTTCAAACCCCTACTTTTTAACAAACGTCCTAAAGATGCTGCTGTTATACCCTTACCTAATGATGAAGTAACTCCACCAGTTACAAATATATACTTTGTCATAATTAACCTCCTACATTCTTTCTGGTGCTTTAATGCCGATGATCTTTAACACATTTCTCAAGGTTATTCTTACAGAATTTACAAGAGCAAGCCTCGCTTGCACCAAATCCTCATCAGTATTTAAGACTCTGCACTGGGTATAAAAGCTATGAAAACTGCTGGCCAGTTCATGAGCATACTTTGTGAGTCTATGGGGTTCTAATGCTTTAGCTGCACCCACTACAAGTTCGGGATACTCCATAATTTTACGAATAAGAGCAAGCTCCACTTCTTCAGTCAACAAGCTATAATTTATTTTATCTGCAGGTATCAAATTAATTTTTCCTTCTTGGGCTTGTCTTATGATACTGCAGATACGGGCATGGGCATATTGAACATAATACACTGGATTCTCTTGGGATTGAGACTTGGCCAAATCAAGGTCAAAATCTAAATGACTATCGGCACTTCTCATAACAAAAAAGTATCTAGCGGCGTCCGCTCCCACTTCTTCAATAAGCTCTTGAAGTGTGACATATTGACCAGATCTTTTTGACATTCTAACTATTTCTCCACCTCTGAAAAGTCTTACAAGCTGCATTAGTATCACATGAAGCTGTTCTTGCTTGTAGCCTATGGCCTCCATTGCACCCTTCATTCTATTTACATGACCATGATGGTCAGCACCCCAGACGTTAATTGCCCAATCAAAACCTCTTTCAAACTTGTTTTTATGATAGGCAATGTCTGCTGCAAAGTAAGTTGGAATACCATTTGAGCGAACTAAAACTTCGTCCTTTTCATCGCCAAAACGGGTACTCTCAAACCAAAGTGCTCCTTCCTTTTCATAGACATATCCATTGTCCTTTAGTATTGAGATTGTTTTTTCTAGTTCTCCAGAGTCATGAAGTATTTGCTCACTAAACCAAACATCGTAATTTACTCCAAAATTCTCCAGACCTTTTCTTATCAGAGTTAACTTCTCTTCCAACGCATATTCTATTAATCGTTCTCTGCGCAAATCTGCTGCTGTATCAACATACTTCTTACTATACTTTTCGATAAACTTATCTACTGTAACTTTAAGGTCTTCTCCATGATAGCCTTCCTCAGGGAATGGAGCATTAATACCATGTTTCTCTAAATAAATTGATTCTAATGACTTCCCCAGGTTCTCAATTTGATTTCCTGTATCATTTATGTAGTATTCCTTACTAACCTGGTAACCAGCAGTTTTTAAAAGGTTTGCCGAGGAGTCACCAAGAGCTGCACCTCTCGCATTTCCCATATGTAGTAATCCAGTAGGATTTGCACTAACAAACTCAACTTGAACTTTCCTTCCGCTACCATAGTGGCTTGTACCATATTCTGTATCCATTTCTGCTACTATAGGAAGAATTTGATGCAGCCAAGCAGTACTCAAGTAAAAATTTATAAAACCTGCTCCTGCTATTTCTACCTTTTCAACACCAGTATCCTCTAAATCCAAGGTTTCCACAATAATTTCAGCTATTTGCCTTGGTGCCTTTCTAGCTTCCTTTGCCATTAGCATTGCTATGTTAGTTGCAAAGTCTCCATGATTCTTTTCTCTCGGAACTTCGACAACAAATGCAGGAATAGATTCATAGTTTATTTTACCTTCACTTTTTGCCCTTTCTAAAGAGTCCTCCAAAGATGCGCAGATTTTATTTACAAACTGTTCAACAAGGTTCAAAATGAAACACCTTCCTTCCATTGAATCAACAAAACTAATTCTAAAATGTGATGATACTCTTTAAATGAATTCAACTTATTCTACCATATTTTATCTCTATTTTACCCTGTCAGGCGAAATTTACATAGAGTTAAGTCGAAATATAGTATTTTTTTATTTAAACACAAAACAAGACAGAGGGTTGGTTCCTCTGTCTTGTTTTATTTTATCTACTTTATTCTATAAATGGATCAATACGCGCTCATGGATTTAGGTAATGTAGCTATCCATATAGATTTTTGATTACTTCCTGATATAGGTTGTTCAAGAAGAACTTGATTAGAGTTTCTAGACCATTCAATGTTGGCATTACTCATTTGACCACCCATGGGTGTAATCTGTATCATATTAGCATTTGCCTGGGCAGATTTCCAAACTAAGATATGGAACACTCCTATAGAGTCACTAAATGCCATCTTTTGGCCATCAGGTGACCATTTTATAGTCTTTCCACCGCCTTTTGTTGTTAAACGACGATCCCAGCTATCTCCATCAGTACTAGCCACCCATACCCCTTGCTGGTCGCCTGCAACATTTACAGCGAGTAGTTTCCCATCGGGAGACCATGTTGCCGACATATTAGTTGCTTTAATAGTAGGTGTAACACTTTTGGAACTCTCTCCATCAGCAGATACTACAATTATCTCTCCAACCCTTACATTCTTGTCATCCCAAGCTCTATAATAAGCAATTTGTTTGCCATCTGGGGACCAGGTTATGGAGTCTTTTCTATCCCCTGAGGTAGTAATTCTGCGAGAATTGCCTTCCATATCAACTACCATTATTTCAGTTCCGCCAAATCTATCTGTAAGAAAAGCAATTTCATTTTGATTTGACCATACTGGATTATAAGCCCATTTTGCTCCTTCACCCTTTGATCCTGTTTCTTCAGGAGTAAGGTTTTTCTTATCTTTTCTGCCTTCAACCCAAATGGTACTCTTCCCATTAACTGTCTGTGTATATACAATGTAATCTTTATTGGGAGACCATTCGCCTACAGCACTATATTTACCAATGGAGTTTTTGTTTTCCCCGCTTATCTGACTCTCATAAACCCGGAAATCTCCATCATCTTCCATCATATATATTGGTAAAGATCCATCGGAATTCCATGTTGCACCATTTACTTTTTCTGCCAGGGGAGTAAGTGTTACCGTACCCGTAGCATTAGCAATAACAATAGGCTCTCTTATTTCAGTAGTCTCTTCCTTTTCATCAGGAAGATTAGATGCCATGACATGTGAGGGTTCATCCGTGTTGGGTGTCTTTGGATCTTCATTGTCTTTACCTTCGTTATTATTGTTGCCTTGAGTAGATTCACTATCCGGTGTGCTATTATCTGCCACCATGTTATTGCCTGGATCTACAGAAGGATTTTCATCTGTTTCATTATTTTGCTTAGCACCTGTGTCATCAACAACTGAATTTTGTCCTTCTGGCTCCTCAGAATCTTGTGCCTTATCAATATGCTCTGCTATTAATACGTCTGCTTCTTTAGGTGTAATAGCAACGAAAAATCCATCCTCTGCCTTTGGATCTATGGCTATATTAGCCACTTGATTTAGACTAGCGATTGCAAGGATTGTAAAGGCTATTCCTGCTACAAGTCCAATCCAACGGCTTTTAAATTTAAAGACCTTTTTAGTTTCTTTAACACTTTCTTCAGCAGCACTTTCTTCTTTATAGAAATCAAATTCAGAAGCCTGACCATTTTTGTCTATGCCTGTACTTGGAGGTAGGTTTGCCATAACTCTATCAGCAAATCCGCGGGGAGGTTCTACGTGCTTTATGGTATTTTCTAATAGATGATGAATGCTTCTTGCACGATTCATGTCAAGCTGACAGGAATCACACGCAGCCATATGACTGTATAAATTGCGTTCTTCATATGTAGATAATTCTCCATCCAAATATGTGTGGATCATCTGTCTATTTTCTTGACACTTCATAATACTCCCCTCCTTCCATCACTTTATTTAATCTTTTTTGTAAAAGAATTTTTCCTCTATATAATCGAGTTTCTATGGTTGTTACTGGTAAATCCAATATTTCGGCAATTGCTTTATAAGAAAGTTCCTCTAAATACTTTAAGACTAGTGGTACTTTGTATTTTTCAGGTAGTTCAACTATTGCTTGTTGGACTAACCTTTGGGTTTCTCTTGTTATAGAATACTCCTCTGGATGGGTTTCTTTATTTGGTATCAAAGGTGAAAAGTCAATTACCTTTTCCAGAGATATTTCCTGGTTCCTATTTTTTTGACTCCTTAGATGACTGTAAATTATATTATTTGCTACCTTATACATCCAAGGGAAAAAGGGCCTACCAGGGTCATATTTTTCAAGGACAAGATAAATCTTGCTAAATGCTTCCTGGGCTAAGTCCTGAGCATCCTCAACGTTATTGGTTAACCTGTATGCAAGGCTATATATTTGTTTTTCATAACGCCTTATAAGTTCACAAAAGGCGTTTTTGTCTCCTTGAATTGTCAAGTTGACAAGAATTTCATCGGCTACCCGCTCCACATATTCACTTCCCTTTGACCCATCACTAGGTTCTTTATGATTATTTTTTTCTGTCACTATATACTACTACTCCTTTTGGGTAAATCTTGCATCTTTTTTGAAATTTTGTAACATTCTTTTGCAAAACCTTGCCTACACACCTTGATGATACCAAATTTTCAGGTAAATTAATACGGAATTTTCTATCTAAAAAGATGAAGTTTTTGGGAAAACTATATTAAAGGAATTGATTATGTTATTAAAAACGGATACTATTAAGGATAATAAAACAAATGGACTTTACTGACAGAAAGCCTATTTCCCAGTCAAAACAACCAAAACCCTACATCCTGATTTGCCAGTTTTTTCTGCATTCTGAATTCTGTCTTCTGTCCCATGAGCTAAATAGAAGTACAATAACAAATCAATCGGTTATAATTTGGAGGAGAACCTAAATGATGTTAAACAGAGAAGAAGTTCAAGGTCTGGATCAACTAGAAAAATATTTTAGTCAATCAACCACCCCAAGAGATAAATGGAGAACAGGCCTAGAATGTGAGATTTTTGCTGTAAATGCTGACACCTTACATTCAGTCCCTTACACAGGCAAACAAGGGATTGAGGGAATACTAGGTGATCTCATTGATAAATATAATTGGAAACCTGTATACGAGAATGAAAAATTGCTTGGCCTGAAGAATGGCACTTCAAATATTACCTTAGAACCTGGCGGCCAAATAGAATTGAGTGGCATGCCACAGAGTAGAACACAAAGCTGCATAGATGAGTATAACAGATTTTATCAAAACCTTATTTATGTTTGTAGTCCAAAAAATATTCGTTTACTGCCCATGGGCTATCAACCTGTTAGTTCTCTTGATAATATTGAATGGCTTCCAAAGACTCGTTATAATATAATGTCCAAATATTTTTTAGATAAGGGAACGCTGGCTCATCATATGATGAAGCTTTCTACTAGTGTTCAAATAAATATTGACTATGCAGATGAAAATGATTTTAGTGAAAAATTTAGATTGAGCAGCTACTTGGCACCAATTCTCCAATCTATCTATGCAAATTCTCCATTTAAACAGGGTACATATAGTAATTATCTAGATTTTCGGGGACACATCTGGGAACATACTGATAATGATAGATGCGGAATAGTCAAGGAAAGCTTTAAAGAGGACTTTTCGTTCATGGACTATGTGAATGTATTATTGGATATGCCCATCATACTCCTACAGAAGGATAGTAAATCTATCCCCATGAATGGAATAACCATGAGAGATTATATGGAAAAAGAAAAAGTTTATATGGATGACTTTGCAACACATCTATCTTTTGCATTCTTTGAAACAAGGCTTAAACAAAAATATATTGAGATGCGTGTTATAGATGCACAACTACCAAACCTTGTTCCAAGTGTTCCATCTTTAATAAGAGGTCTATTTTACCATAATGATACTCGCCGAAGCTTGCTAGATTATTTTTCTAGATGGTCTGGTGATACTATCCTTGACTTGCATTATCGTTGTCATAAAACCGGACTTGCCACAAGCTTTGAAAAAGGCAGATTACTGGATTTATGCCAGGAGGTATTTTTAGCTGGTAAAAATGGCTTAAAAGGGTTGGTTAAAGAGGGAATTCTTGCTGAAGAAGTTGATCTTAGGAACATTGAGCCCGTCGAAGAAATGCTTATAGAGCGGGGAACATGTCCTGCTGAAATCCTGCTAGCTGCATGGGAAAACAATGGGCGAAATTTGTTTAGGCTAAAGGATATGATTACAATTCAGGGGGATTAAAAGTGCCTATTATCTATCGAGAAGATATTAGAAAAAAGATACTAAATGATTTATCTACTTTAAATCTTAAAAGTAGTCATAGCGTATATTTTAATAAACTAGACGAGAGTTCCGCCAAGATTCAAGGTAATACAATTAGAAGTATATTCCACCCTTATGTATTAACTAATGAAGAATATGTTTGGATAAAGAATAAGTCTGAAAGGCTCTGGAATATCCTTGAAAAAACTGCTCGGCTGCTTGTTACTGATAAGAAGGTTGCCGAATTTTTTGATTTTCCTAAGGAGCTTTTAGGATTATTAAGAATTACTCCAGGCTATGATACAAACATACCTATAACCCGCTTTGATGCTTTTTATAATCCAAAGGGTAGTATTTATTTTTGTGAGTTTAACACAGATGGCACTAGTGGAATGAATGAAACAAATACTATGGAAGAATGTTTTTTAAGTACTAAGGTAGGCAGAGAATTGCGGGAAACATATTCATTAGAGCAATTTGAATTAAGAAGAAGCTTATTGGCTACTCTGGTTGAGTCCTACGAATCCTTTAATGGAACTAAGATGCCTACTAAGAAACCTAATATCGCAATAGTCGATTTTATGGATAAAGCAACTATCGCAGAATTTGAAGCTTTACGGGATGTTTTCATAGCAGAAGGATATAATACTATAATTGCTGATCCCAGAGATTTAACCTATCATGAGGATGCTTTATGGATGGAAGATTTTAAGATTGACTTGATATATAGAAGGGCAGTAACTACTGAATTACTGGAAAGATTTGATGCAGTTCAAGCTTTTATTGAGGCATACAAAAATAAAGCCTTTTGTATGGTAGGTTCCTTTCGATCTGAAGCAGCTCATAGTAAGCTTGTCTTTACCTTTCTTACCTCATCTACTGCAGAAGAGTATTTCTCAAAAGAAGAGATTACATTTATCAGAAATCATTTGCCTTTTACCATCAGGTTAACTTCAAGTAATAAACTGCTCCTTAACCAAGTACTAAAGGAGAAAGATAATCATATAATAAAACCCCATAATTCCTATGGTAGCCAGGGTTTGTATATGGGAAAAGATTATTCTACCAGCCAGTGGCAACAGTTAATTAGTGATAATCTGGATAAGAACTATATTGCTCAGGAATTAATAGCCATTCCAACAGAAGATTTTCTTGCCTCTCCTAGCAAGGTAGAAAGTCTAAAGGTTAATTTAAGCCCCTTTTTATATGGTGGTAAACTTAAGGGCTTTTACACTAGAATATCCAATTTGGAAGTTATAACAACCTCAAGAGGGGGCGCCTTGATACCTACTTTTTTAGCGAGATAACAATACAGGCCTTTACTCTAGGGTAATATTGCAGCAATAGCAGTTTCAATTGCTATTGCCGCAATTAAAATGTCAATTTGTCAAGCCTGACCCTAAAGAACTATAAAAACCCTTCAGCTTTGAAAGGCTGAAGGGATTTTTTGCTTTTCAAATTTTTTAGAATGGTAGTGCAAAGAAGTTGCCACTAAAGAATACGTAAGCTGCAATTAATGTTAGAACAAGGTTAAATGTTTGACCAACAATGTATAGGTTTAATGGCTTACCACCCTTAACAAGTTTAGCCATATCACCAAAGTTAGATTCAAGTCCAATACTCACAAAGGCTAATGTAAAGAAAAACTTTCTATATCCATTAACCACACCAAGAGTATCACTTACAAGTGCGTCTGGTAAGAAGAAGGAGAAAATTATTGAAGCACCAATGAAACCAAGTATGAACTTAGGCATACGGAACCAGATTTCAGATGCCCCAACATTAGCATCAGATACTGATTTTCCTTCATATCTAACTACCCAGAATACTGCTATAACGAAAGCAGAAAGTCCAATCAATATGTTCTGAATCATTTTAATAACAGAGGCAATTTCCATTGCTTCGTCACCTAGCATAGTTCCAGCTGCAACAACCGCACCAGTTGCATCAATTGTACCACCCATCCAAGCTGCTCCTATATATGGATCCATACCAATTGCCACTACTAAAGCGGGCATAGCAACCATCATAATAACTGTGAATATTAAGGAAATACCAATTGCTAATGATATTTCTTCTTTTTTAGCTTTTGCTGCAGTACCAGCAGCAATTGCAGCGGATACACCACAAACGGAAGTTGCGGCTGCAATAGTAATCGCTAAACCTCTATTCTCCTGCATTTTAAGATAGCTTTGAGAATACCAATACATGAAAATAATTACAACAGGAGTTACCAGCCAAGCAACACCTATGCCGAGGACACCTAATGTCAACATACGATCAAACAGAATAGAAGCTCCTAATAAAACTAAACCAGTTTTAATATACAATTCTGTTTTAACCCCAGGCTTCAATAGATCGGGGGTTTTAATGGTATTACTAATTAATAAACCTAAAACTAATGCCCAAACAACACTATTCAATCCATAATGGCTCAATGGGGCAAATTTTCCCAAGATTTCTGCAAGAATAGCAATTATAAAAATCATAGGAAATGCTACTGCAAATTTTCCAACCAATGGTTTGTTGGTAAAGAACATAGAAAATGCAAAAAGTATTAAACATAAGATGCCAGTTACAATAATTCCTGTTAGAGAACTGCCTGGAATAGAAGCAAAAAATCCAAGTCCATCTACTCCCCATTTTGCTGGCATGACAACTTTTGGCCATGCACCTGCAGCTCCTAAAACTATAACAATAGCGCCTAACCATACCGTAAACCAATCTTCTTTTGAAAACACTCCTTCAAAAATAGGTCTTTTTTGAGTGCTCTGACTCATAGGTCTCAACCTCCTTAATTTTTTTCATAATAATTGCAATCTTAAGTTATTTTCTGTTCACCTCCCATGCGCTCATTTGTTACAAATAACACAAAGTACTATAAACAGGATTCTTATACTCAGGTGGAGTTTCGGATTAGTTCAACTACAGTTCAGAAAAAAACACCTGAACTAAGTTTCACTGATGACTCCATCTGAGTTTTAGAAACCGCTATCCAGGGACGTAGCGCCACTTATCTCCTACTTGCACCGTTAGTTTTAGCGTTGTGATTTTTGCGGATGCGTAGAAATACCAGTACAAGGCTAGAAGATAGGAGTGTTGGAGTGAAACTTGTCAACTTGCACTATCGTTGAACAATAATTTTCATAGGTAGATAGTATTAACTCAACTAAAGTTTCCGCCCTAAACAATAGCTTTGGTGTAAACTAAGTTTTGTTTTATTGGCATAGCTGAACCCATGCAAGGCTAGTGGCGATAGTCATCGGATAAATAAATCTTATCGCTTCCATTATATCCCTTGCTTTATAATTTGAATAATTCTAGTTTGAGCAATTTAAGGTAAATTTCGGCTTGTTCTACTGTAAAATATGCCTTTTTGGACTACTTAAGCATATTTATGTGTTCTTTCTTTGATTCTTAAAGCATGTTCCATTTTACTCAGATATCCTCTTGAATACTAGCAATTTTTAGCACACATTATGTCGATTTACTAGGTTTTTTAGGGATTTAAGTCAAATAGTATACAAAAAATAACCCCTATTTTTAGGGGTTATTCGCTAAGTGAAACTATTTTAAATTGATCTACATCCACTAGACCTTTATCTGTCAGCCTCAGGTGTGGAATAACCGGTAATGATAAAAAGGCCAGTGTCATAAAAGGGTTTAAATCGTACGGAACACCTATTTGGTGGGCTGCCACCTCTAAACTTTCCAGCTGGTTAACTACTGTCTTCAGGTCACTTTGGGACATTAGGCCGCCAATGGGTAAGGCTAATGATCCTAGAACTTGCCCCTCCCTAACTACTGCCAGCCCACCTTTTGTTTTAATAAACCTTTCTATGGCAATTAAAATATCATCATCGTTGTCCCCTACAGCTACAATATTATGACTATCATGGGCTACTGTAGAAGCGATTGCTCCCTTTATAATATTAAACCCCTGAACCAACCCAACACCAACATTGCCGGTTCCTTTGTGCCTTTCAACTACTACCAGCTTCACTATATCTTCTGTTTGCTGGTAAATTTTTTCTACAGGAATTGTAAGACACTCGGTCAAAAGTTGGCTTGGAATAATCCCTATTACTTTTATCATGTCTCCTGAAAGGTCCAGATTAAGATCGCTTTTTGAAATCTGTCTTACATTTAGATCAGCTGCTAATCTTGCCTCTGGATTTTGTTCCACAACTGGATATGCTGTTTTTTCCTTTTCAGCAATTAACAATCCCTTTTTATATACTTTGTCTATTATCATTGAGGATAGGTCTGAAATGATTACAAGGTCGGCTTGACAACCAGGGGCTACAGCTCCTAAGTGTTTTAATCCAAAGTACCTTGCTGGGTTTATGGTAACCATCTGTATAGCCTCAATAGGACTTAGACCTTCATTTATGCACAGTTTTATTAAATAATCCAAATGACCTTCAGAAACTAAGTCAGTAGGATGCCTGTCATCTGTCACAAGCATGCAATGTGGTATTGTATGTTGATTTACTACTGGCAATAAATCCTTTAAATTCTTTGCCGCAGAGCCCTCCCTAATCATAAGCCTCATCCCCATTCTCAGGGTATCTAGAGCTTCTTCAACTGTGGTACACTCATGATTGGAGCCAATGCCTCCCAATACATAGGCACTCAGTTGTTTACCGCTTATAGATTGAATGTGCCCATCAATAATCATTTTGTGGTTGTTAAATAAATCCAGCTTATCCCATACTGATGGGTCTCCATAAATAACACCTGGATAATTCATCATTTCACCTAGGCCAAGAACCATTGGGTGTCCAATAAATTGTTCAAGGTCTCTGTGGGTTAGTGTTGCACCAGAAGTTTCTAAATCTGTTGCAGGGACACATGATGGGAGCATTAAATAGATATCTAGGGGTATCTGTTCATCTGCTTTAAGGAAATACTCAATTGCAGCTGTTCCATGAACATTAGCTAGTTCATGGGGGTCAGCAATTATAGTAGTAGTCCCCCTAGGCAATATTGCCGCAGCAAACTGCCCAGGAGTAACCATAGAGCTTTCAATATGCACATGACCATCTATAAAGCCAGGAGCGACAAATCTGCCCCCAATATCAATCTGCTCTGTTCCAGAATATTCACCAATACCCACTATATAACCGTCAACTATGGCAATATCACCATTATAGTGACTCCCAGTAAATACATCTATGATATTACAGTTCTTTAGTACTAGGTCTGCTAGGTAATCACCTCTTGCCATACCTAGTGCCCTATCTTTAAGCTCAGCCATAAAATATCTCTCCTATCAGATACATAGTTAGCAACCGTCATCAGATTTCCTTACCTTCTCGTTTACCAAAGAAATAATGCAACCATTACATACAATAGTAGGGTTTGGTATCTGAAAATCTATTATTCCTTACTAGGCTAAATATTCTCTTAGAACTAGGCCCGTATGCTTAACAGAAATCTTGGTTGCCTGTTCTATTTGCAATTTACATGTGCCACAATCTGTAATGACTAAGTTGGCCCCCGAAGCTTTGACAGCATTAAAAAGAGGACTTCCAATCGCCTTGGATAGTTGATACTTTTCCTTTTTAAACCCATAGGTCCCTGAAATACCACAGCAGTAGCTATCCTCTAAGATTAGTTTATTTACTGCATACTTTTTTAGAATGCTTGCCGCAGGATACCCCATCCCCTGTGCTCTTAGATGACAGGGAACATGATAAAAGGCTTTATCTATTTTACTCCTATCCTCCTTGAAATAGAGGTTTTTTTCCTCTTCAAGAAGCTCAAAAAGATCCCACACATTTTGGGCTAGTAGCTCTGCCTTTTCTCCAGGGACAAGATCCCTGTACTCATCCTTTATTGCAAGGCCGCAGCTCGGGCATGTGGTTACTATTTTATAGCCCTTTTCAATATATTTGAGAAAAACATCTATATTCTTTTTAGCTAGGCTCCTTGTTTCATCTAGAAGTCCGTTACTAAAAATGGGGGTTCCACAGCAGGATACTGGGGCTATTTCAACATAGTAGCCGTGTCTTTCAAGGATATCTATAGTTGCTTGAATAATCTCTGGTTCATTAAAACTAGCATAACATCCAGGATAGTATAAAATCTTTTTATTTACTTGCCCTATATCATTATTAATATTTATTTTCTTAAATCTAAGCTTTTGCTTGTGGTATTTCGGAAAATCTCGGGGAGCTATACCCATCATATTCATGGCAAATTTAGTAACTGGCAGCGTTAAAGTAAAGTTGCTTAAGGCCGGCACTTTACTGGCTACTTTTCCCCACCAAACATTGTGTGCTAAAATCCAATCTCTAAGTCTTTCTGATGGGTTGGCCTTCACTTTTGCTTTATTTTTCAGGTTATAAAAAGATGGTTTAACACCGTGTGGGCAGGCAACATCACATCTCTTACAGTTAGTACAATAGGCCAGACTAGCATCAATAGTTAAAGGTTCCTTTTCTCCCCTAGCTAAACGTAGTCTTTCAAGCTCAGGTCCTAAATATTTGGGGCCAGGATATTTCATATAATTTGCAACTACTGGGCACTGGGTATGGCAGGTACTACATTTCAAACAGTAGTCAAGGTTTCCTTCACGGACATTACTCATTGTATCCATCCTCCCTACCTGCCACAGCCATTAGTCCAGCCTTATATCCACTAGCTAAGGCAACTCCATTACCGCTTTTTTCTATAAAAGGATCATAGCCCGCCAGGGTAGCTCCTGCTACAAAAATATTTTCATATAGCACTTGTTGTGTACCTGGCTTGACAGGCTGGAGCTTTGTATTTGTCAGAACACCAGCATGGGAAATGGCTACCTGCTCCATATCGAAAAAATCTTCATGGGTAGTTTGGGGTACAAGGGCGACTGGCAGCCCAAATACTGTTTCTTTTATTTCATGAGGATATACAAAGAGACCTTCACTTAAGATGCCACCTGTTGCTAGGATAAAGTTATCTCCATTAATAATCTTTACTCTACCGCTTCCTGTTGTAATGCCTATTTCCTGGCACGCATTCTGGCTATAATTAACATGGGTCACAGGGTGCCCAATTATGAAATCTACTCCATTAAACTCTAAATAGTCTTTAAGGTTTTCTGCTAAACGATAACCCATAACTGATGGTGGTAATGTGGGAAACTCCAACACACTACATTCTAGCCCCTGCTCAATATCACTTATGACCTCTTGCCAAGCATTCACACCAAGGACTGCTGGAACAACCACTAAAGAATCCTTAGATACAATACTTTTTAATTGGTTGATAAAACTATTTTTTATTTCACTTTTTTCCATAGCTATAGCAATATCATAGCTGTTTAATTCTCTATTTATTTTAAGTCCTAAGGTAACCCAGACAGGTTTTATTGAACATTTAAGCTGCCGTTTCAGGTTGTGAGCAGCATAGACTGGATAAAAATCAGCCAGTTCCTTAATACCTACTACAATCACTTCTTTTGCTTCAGTAATCTTTCTATTTGCTGTTTTTGGGTAAAGGCTTGTAGGAACTAATGCACCGGCAGCTGAAGGCATTAATATATTTTCATCCATACTACCTGTATATGGAAGCCCCATTTCATTTGTGGCCTGTAAAAAGGCGGAGAATGCATCATTAATAGCATCCTCTCCAACAAGGCTATATGGGTGATTAGGTTGTTTGTCAATCAGTTCTTTTACGCTAATCTTAGGATTTGGTACTGGTTGCTTTGAATTTGCAGGGTAGTAGCCTAGAAAGTCTATATATCCTGAAGCAGAGTAGAAGTTTCCCAGGCCCTTAGCAACAATAAGTGCTTTTTTATTGTATTTTATGGCAGCAAGGGCCGAGCTAAAGCCTGCCAAACCCGCACCAATTATTACAACATCATAGGTCATTTTCATCACTTTCCAATCTCTCCAGGTTTAATAAACCTAGATAAATTCCCCTAGTTAACTCTACTTCCTGAGCTTGCCCGCCCCAAAGGACAGGTCTGCTTCCCTTCCAACGCTCCTGGATGTGGTTCATTAGGAGCTTATTGGTCTCTGTAACCTCTAGGCCCCTTGTCTCATGATAGTAACCTGTTGCTCTAAAGGTACAAAAAGTGCCTTGACAAGGACCCATCCCTAAACGAGTTGATCTACGAACGTCACTTAAAGTAAACTTGTCTTTATCTACGACTGCCTTGTTAAGCATCTCTTTAGTAACCATTTCACATTGACATAAACGGTTCTCATGGCTGGATTCCTGCCTGATAATAGGTGCAAATATCTGTTCTTTGTGGGTTATACAAGGCTTATCCACACCTAATTTGTTGGCTACAAAATCGACGCCAGATTTAGCCATTAGCCGGTAGGTGGTAAGCTTTCCACCTACCAATGAGATTAAGCCCTCAAGACCTGTTAGTTCCTGATGATTAATTAGGGTGAAATCTCTTGTAGCCCCCCTACCGGCTGCTTCCCCATTAGGTTGATATAGGGGCCTAACACCTGCAAATGCACGTATCAAACGCATATCTCTAAGCTCAGGAATGAGCCGAGAACCCTCTTCCAATAAGGCTAGAACCTCTTCCTTTGTTGCTTCAGTATCATCAGGCGAACTGGTACTCTTAGATGTAGTTCCAAAAACAGTTACACTCCCATGAGGTACAAATATATCTCCATCTCCAGGGGGACGTAAACGGTTAAGGACCCTACTAGTAATTCGGTGATTGAATATAACTAGGACACCCTTATCTGGAGAAATGTTTAAATTCTCTCCAGCAAGCTCAGCAACTTTTCCTGCCCAAGCACCTGCCGCATTTATAACAAAGTCACATTCAACAAAGTCTTCTTTGCCAGAATATTTATCCTTTATAAATACACCTTTTATTTTGTTATTTTCTGTTTTAAAGGCAGTCACTTTGGAATAGGTTTTTGCTTTAGCCCCAGCCTTTTTTGCAGAATTGACATTTGCAGCAGCTAAGGTAAAGCCATCTACTGCCGCATCAGGAACAAGGAATGCTTTTTTTACTTCTGTTGTCAGGGCTGGTTCCTCATTTTTCAAGTCTGCTGGTGATATTTCCTCAGTACGTATACCTGCCTGGGAACAACCCTCAAGCCATTTAGTAATATATCCAGGGTCATCTTCTTTGGTAGCTATAAACATCCCGCCAGTATCTTCAATACAGGTTGGAGCAATTTCTTTTAGTATTCTGTTCTCATCTATACATTCTTTGCCAGAATTTAAATCCTTGACCACATAGCGTGCTCCGCTATGCAAAAGTCCATGGAAGCGGCCACTAGTTCCCGTGGCAAGGTCGTTTTGCTCTACCAAAAGGCAGTCTATTCCCCTTAAAGCAAGGTCCCTCAAAACACCAGTTCCTGTAGCCCCTCCTCCGATTACAACAACTTGCACCTTTTCTCCCATTAGCACTCACCTCTCTAAGCCTGCTCTAAGCTCATCAAATCCTAGCTTAAAACTAATCTGAGTCAAGTTTAAGACTAATCTAAGACTAGTTTAAGCCCAGCCCTTCGCTCTTCCAACTGCTTTTTCCCATTTGCGATATAGGTTTTCCGAGGTTTCCTGAGCCATCTTAGGGGCAAATTTTCTTCCTAGTTTCCATGAGCATTCTATATCACTAATATCTTCATAGATTCCGACTCCCAGTCCTGCTAAATAAGCAACACCTAGGGCAGTAGTTTCATTAATCTGTGACCGATCTGTTGTAGTCTGTAAGATATCAGATTGGAACTGCATTAAGAAGTCATTCTTTGCTGCACCGCCATCTACCCTAAGACCTTTAAGTTCCATTTTAGAATCAGCAAGCATTGCCTTGACAACATCTTTGGTCTGATATGCTATTGACTCAAGGGCCGCTCTTGTAATGTGATATTTATTTGTACCCCTGGTTATGCCAACTAAAGTACCCCTTGCATACATATCCCAGTGAGGTGCTCCTAAACCTGCAAAGGCAGGCACAAGATAAACTCCTCCTGTATCTGCTACCTTAAGGGCAAACTCCTCCGACTCAGCTGAATCTTTAATAATATTCATTTCATCACGAAGCCACTGAATGACAGCTCCTGCTATGAAAATACTTCCTTCAAGGGCATAATAGACCTTATCTTCAATACCCCAGGCAATAGTTGTTAATAAACCATTTTGGGATTGAACTATTTTTCCCCCAGTATTCATAAGCATAAAGCAGCCTGTGCCATAGGTATTTTTGGTCATGCCAGGTGTAAAACAGCATTGCCCAAAAAGGGCTGCCTGTTGATCCCCTGCTACACCTGTAATAGGTATTTCTGCACGGAATAATTCTGGAACTGTTTTTCCAAATTCACCACTTGATGGTTTAACCTCTGGAAGCATTTCTTTGGGAACCCTGAACCTTTCAAGGATTTCCTGATCCCACTTTAATTCATGAATATTGTACATCATTGTACGGGAGGCATTTGAATAATCAGTAGCGTGGACCTTCCCACCTGTAAGCTTCCATATAAGCCAGGTGTCAATTGTGCCAAACAATAGCTCTCCCTGATCTGCTCTTTCCTGTAACCCTGGAACATGATTTAAGATCCACTTAACCTTTGTTCCTGAAAAGTAGGCATCTAAGACAAGACCAGTCTTATGTCTAATTTTTTCATCCCACCCTTCTTTTTTTAAACGTTCACAGGTTTCTGCTGTACGTCTGCATTGCCAAACAATGGCATTATATACGGGCTTGCCTGTCTTTTTATCCCAAACAACTGTGGTTTCTCTTTGATTGGTAATCCCAATAGCTGCAATGTCTGCCACATCAATACCCGATTCCTTGATAACCCTTCTTGTTACCTCTAACTGGCTCTCCCATATCTCCTCTGGATCATGCTCAACCCAACCAGGTTGGGGATAAATCTGCTTAAATTCCTTGTTGACCTGCTTTAATATTTCACCATCTTTATTAAATAAAATTGCTCTGGAACTAGTGGTTCCCTGATCTAATGCCAAAAGATAATTTGCCATACACAGTCCCCCCTAACTATAGTTTCGCCCAACTAAATTTCAAGAGCCTATCATCTTATGTTCGTCATTAAATCTAAGCCGCCTCTTTGGTTTTAATACTATTTGTTACAATAATTATAACAGAACTACTAGTACTCAACTAACGTCTTCATTAAAACTTCAGACAATATTCCAAAAGATATCTTAAAAAAAAATGGTTCCCCTGTAAAATACAGAAACCATTTCATAACTTAAATAATAGTCTGACATCATTTTGACACATTTCGGTATGATTTATAGCTTACATCTTGCCATGTTTTTTCTAAAAGTTTTCCTTATTCTTAAGGGCCTCCAAAATTTTCTCAGGTGTAGCTGGAAGACTTGTAATCCTTATACCAACAGCATCATATATTGCATTAATTATTGCTGGAGCGGTTGGTATCATACACGGCTCTCCCACTCCCTTAGCACCATAAGGCCCAGTAGGCTCAGGGGACTCTACTATTAGCGGCTCAATGTCTGGTATGTCCGCAAAGGTAGGTATCAAATATTTGGAGAAGCTAGGGTTTTTGATTTTTCCATTACTTAGTTGTACCTCTTCCAATAGTGCCATGCCCATTCCTTGGCAAACACCACCCGCGATTTGTCCTTCCACATTAAAAGGATTTATTGCTCGGCCAACGTCATTGGCAGCAATAACTTTAATCACATCCACCATGCCTGTCAAGGTATCCACTTCAACCTCAACAATTTGAACTGCAAAGGCATAGGGCCAGTATGGAGCACCTTGTCCTGTTTCCATATCTACCTTGGTACTATGGGCTGTAAAGCTACCCTCACCAACAAGTCTTAAGCCTTCTAGTTTAGCGTTAAATGCTAATTCTTTAATACTAATTTTTCTATTTGGTAAACCTCTAGGATAAATGTACCCTTTTTCCCCTACAAGTCCATGTAATGTGTTTACTTCTAATTCTATACGAGCTCTATCATATAAGATTTCTCTTGCTTCTCGTGCTGCTTTACGAACAGCATTTCCTGAAGTATATGTCTGCCTGGTGGCAGCGGAAGTTCCAGCATCTGGGGTGGCATCCGTATCTTCAGTAATTACAGTTATATCATCAACCCTTATACCTAATTCTTCTGCAGCTATTTGGGCAATAACTGTACTTGATCCCTGACCACAATCTGAAGCACCAATGCGTACAATAGCAGTACCATCTTCATTGACCTCCACAAAGGCACTAGATGTATCTGCAAAACCATTACCGTAGCCAAGACCGTAAAAAATACTTGCCATTCCCGTGCCACGTTTTTTAGTCATTGCTGCCACCTCCAGTCAACTCCTCAAGATTCCATCCGGCAGCAGCTGCTGTTACTCTCATGCATTCCTTTAGCCCTACACTAGTATCAAGAACTTGCTCTGTAGCCGTTTCACTACCTTCTTCCATGGCATTTAGCCAACGTATGGTGAAAGGGTGAATCCCTAGCTTTTCTGCTATTCTATCCATCTGAGACTCATGAGCCAAGGGTGGTTGTGCTGCACCAAACCCCCTCATGGCGCCAGCAAATGGATTATTTGTATATACTGCAAAGGAGTCAACCTTCACATTTGGTATATTGTACGGTCCCGTGGCATGAATAGCTGCTTTTCTCATGATATTTGGGGCCCATGAAGCATATGCTCCTGTATCTCCTATGATCCTTGCTTCTAGTGCAGTTAACTTTCCTTCTGCATCTGCTCCTGTCTTATAATACATTTTAATAGGATGTCGTTTAGAATGGATTTTAAAGGATTCCTTTCTATCAGAAACCATTTTGACTGGTTTGCCTGTTTTTAAAGCCAGGAGAGCCGTTCTTATCTGTAATGTTATGTCCTCCCTGCCGCCAAATGCGCCACCGACTGATGTGTTTATTACTTTTATCTTATGAACAGGCATATTCAATGCTCTAGAAATTTCATAGCGATCCCAATGAATATACTGGGTGGCTACATGAATAACTAGATGGCCTCTATTATCTAGATAGGCAAGGCAGCCTTCAGGTTGTAAAAAGGCATGATCCACCATTTGAGTTGTGTATATATCTTCAATTACCGCGGCTGCCTTTTCAAATCCATCCTCTACATTGCCCTTTCTAATTTTCAAGTGATAGATTATATTATTATTATCATGTACCTTTGGAGCATCTTCTTTCATTGCTTCTTCTGCATCAAATACGGCGGGAAGTTCTTCGTATTCCACTTTGATTTTGGTTAATGCTTCTTCTGCAATGTCTTCTCTTTCAGCAACCACTATAGCTACAACATCATTGATGGAGCGAATCCTGTCTGCAGATAAAACTGGCATGTCAGCAAATAAAACACCCTGACCATTAAGGCCTGGCACATCCTTACCCGTTAAGACCACTTTTACTCCTGGCAGTTTTTGTGCCTCATTAATATTAATATCAATTATCCTTGCATGTGCCACATCTAATTGGAACAGCCTTCCATATAGCATGTTACCCATTTCAAGATCTGCAGGGTATTGCGCCCTACCTGTAACTTTGCTTAAAGCATCAACTTTGATGGAGTTTTGGCCTATTACCTTTTCCTTAAACATACCTACTCAACCCTCCTAGATGCCTTTTGTACTGCCTTAATTATTTTATCGTATCCCGTACATCTGCATAGGTTGCCTGCAAGGTGCCTTTTAATTTCGCTTTTTGTAGGACTAGGTTTTTTATTTAAGAGGTCTACAGCTGATATAACCATACCTGGAGTACAATAACCGCACTGTACTGCACCCTCTTCTAAAAATGCCTGCTGCACAGGATGGAGTTCCTCCCCTGTTGCTATTCCTTCTATAGTAGTTATTTCTTTACCCTGTGCCTGAACTGCCAATACTAGGCATGCATTAACAATATTTCCATCCATAAGAACAGAACAAGCTCCACACTCACCCTCACCACAGCCCTCTTTAGTGCCTGTGAGTTTTAGTTTATCCCGCAAAATATCTATCAACCTCAAGTGACTCTCAACCTCTAAAGTGTATTCCTTGTCATTAACCCTCAACCAAATCAACATCATTATCACCTCTCGGGGTCAGGCTTGACAAATTGACATTTTCAATTTGTTATATTCATCTTTTACAAGATTGTAGTCCGTTCTTGTTAATATCTTGCTAATTCCTGATGGTGTTAAGCCAAACAATTCTCCAAGTTCATTATTACTTATATCCGAGATTTCTTTGCTAAGCAATAGAATAATCGCCCTCTTTCTCCTATCCTCTTTTGTTATTCTACCATTCTTGTATTCTTCAAAATTGACGTTGTAGTAGTCTATCACACTTTCTAAATATTTATCCTTCCCAATTTTCATCGTTAGTTCTACTTTTTCACCTATCTTTTCTACCTCTTCCTCCACCGCATACGCATCTTGAATATTATCCTGCAGGTCGGCTGCTCCCATGAATTTCTGGTATTTTTTAATTGCCTCTTGCCTATTTTTTGAGAACCGCATTAATAGATAACTTGTGTCTACTAACTCTGGAAGCCCAAGATATTCTGCATAACTGCTCCACTTATAATTTGGCGTCTTTGTTATCTCTGCCTTTATCGGATTTTGGTGGATATATCTTATCAGCTCTAAGAAATAATTTTCCTTATCACACAGTATTGCTTTATATCTTTGTTCAAATACATGTCCAGTTCTTTCATACTTTTTATTGAACACTTGCGTATAGACCTGTTGTATTCCCTGCATAATTTTTGAAAGTTCTGTATTCTTAATTTCTATTAGTATATGTGCATGGTTGTCCATAATGCAATAAGCATAAATTAGAAATAAGTATTTTTTCTTATAATTCTTGATAATCTCCTTATAATTTACTTTATCTGCTTCCCCTTCAAAAATATATGCTTTGTTATTGCCTCGTACAATGACATGATATAATGCCCCACTATAATGTACTCTAGGTCTTCGTGCCATTTTCTCACTTCCATTTTTTTCTTTATATTACCTTTATTTTTGTCAAATCGTCAAGCCTGACCCTAAAAAAACCCAAAAAAAGACTGCCTTTGGGACAGTCTTTAAATATTGGCTATTACTGCCTGTATTTCATTTTATGCCACTGGGGCATAAAACCATTTTCATCTAGATCTTCATAACATTTTTCCATTCTAGAGATTATTTTATCTCCTTTTTCCTTTGTAATTATCCCGAATTCAACATACTTATTTATAAGTTCTTTTTTCTTGCCAAAAATGTCCTTATGAAGTGCGGCTAATTCACCTTTTTGTGCATCTGTTAATTCTACTGTTTGTTTTTCTGAATTAATGTCTGTTGCTTGAATAGGAAGCCCCGCTGCCATTAAGAGTCCAAATACAAGCATGGCAATAACTAAAATTTGAAGCTTTTTCATAAAAAAAATCACCTCCTTCTTCAATTGATGATATTATTTTTTGCATTACTGCGGAGTTTTATCTATAGAATAAAAGGAACTTTTTCCATTAAATTTTCTAAAAAATATCTTTATTAAAACTTTGATATTACAATTCTGGGTTCAAAATTATTACCATTTATTACATACTCCATGAGTCATGATTTTTTTGTCAATTTGTCAAGCCTGACCCCGATGGTTTTTATTTGTTGCATTGACAACCAGTATCAGGTTATAATAAATGTTATGCCGCTTATCCGCAATGATATTTGCAATGGAAGGAGAAAACCTTAATGAAACAACAAAGTGAACGTCTTGGAAAAGAGCCAATTCCCAAGCTTTTAGCTAAATTAGCTGTCCCTGCCATGTTTGGTATGTTCGTGATGGCCCTATATAATGTTGTTGATACGATATTTGTGTCAAGAGCTGTGGGTACAGTAGGGGTTGCTGCAGTTTCTATTGCTTTTCCAGTACAAATGATAGTCATGGCACTAGCAGGGGCTATTGGTATCGGAGGGGCTTCAGTAATCTCAAGAATGCTTGGAGCTAATAAATTAGAGGATGCTAATCAAGTTTTTGGTAACGTAATCAGTTTGGTCTTTTTAGTTAGTATTATTGGTATCTTATTAGGACTTAACTTTTTAACCCCTATCCTTTACCTATTTGGATCTAGTGAAACTATTTTACCTTATGCCAAGGATTATTTAGGAATTATTTTATATGGTACCATCTTCTTTGCTTTTGCTTTTTCAATGAATAATATCATTCGCTCTGAAGGTAATGCTAAAACTGCCATGTTGACAATGGTTATTGGAGCAGTCTTAAATATAATTCTAACTCCTACTTTTATCTTTGGTTTTGGTTTAGGTATTAAAGGTTCAGCTCTTGCCACCGTATTATCTCAGGGAATTACAGCGGTTTATCTGGTAATATACTTCCTTTCAGGAAGAAGTTCTCTTTCTTTTAGGACTCTATATCTACGCCCTAAATTACTTGTTATTAAGCAAATATTAGCCATAGGATCATCGGCTTTTGTACAACAAGCCGCCGGAAGTCTAATGTTCATTGTTGCCAACCATATGCTAATTTTTCATGGTGGGGATCTGGCAGTTGCAGTCTTTGGAATAATCCATAAGGTCATTATGTTCTCACTCATGCCAACGATGGGGATTATTCAGGGACTCATGCCCATAGTTGGTTACAATTATGGTGCTAAGCAACACCACCGTGTAAGTGAAGCTATTATGTTAGCCGTAAAAGCTTCAACTTTAATTGTTTTAATTGCATTTATCGTTATTATGGTGTTTCCAAAATATATTATGTTGATTTTTACAAGTGATCCAGAGGCCATTCAGATGGGTCAAACTGCCCTGAGAATTTTGTTTTCTCTGACTGTTACAATAGGAATACAAATGGTTACCGGTGGGGTCTTTCAATCCTTGGGAAAAGCAAGAGCAGCCTTAATTTTATCCATGTCACGCCAGGTATTGTTCTTAATTCCATTGATGCTAATTCTTCCATCTATGTTTAGTGTGGTCGGGATTTGGTTGGCTTTTCCTATAGCAGACTTACTATCTTTTTTCCTAGCCCTTTGGTTTATAAATAGTCATAAATCAATATTTTTTGGTAAAGAGAATTTAATTATTTCCAATCAAAATGCATAAGACACAAAAGAGGCTACCCTATTCTATAGATAGTCTCTTTTAATTGGCATCGCTATATATTATCTTACGATCTAACAAATGCCCTAAATGAAAACAATCGGTAAACTCTACATATTTCCACTTTCTGTGAAAATTATTTCTTTTTTATCAGCATCCATTATGACCCTTGTTCCAAAAGCCATCGTGGGCTGAGGAAAGTTATGTCCAGCCGTGAAGTTTGTGATAACCGGTTTGTTAAATGGAACTATTATATCCATAAACACTTCTTCCAGAGACAAATCGGCACCTCCTTCATCGCCTCTTTGTTCCGAAACACAGTCTATCCATGTTCCCAGTATCACTCCCAGACAGTCTCTGAACTTTCCTGCCAAAGCTAAAGAGGTAAGCATTCTATCTATTCTATATACCTTCTCACCAACATCTTCTATGAATAATAATTTCCCCTTTGTATCAATCTCATAAGGTGAACCAAGGGTTGCCACAAGCAAGGATAGATTTCCGCCGACTATTTCGCCTTCAGCCTTTCCGCCAACAAGTACTTCCATAACCTCCCCTTCTGGATTTTCCACAAGTCCAGGTGCTTCATTTGTAAAAAGGTTTTTTCTCAGGCTGTTATATGTATATCTTTCAAATTTAACTTTGGTTCCTTTAACCTTTGCAAAGGATGATGTTGCCATTGGGCCATGGTATGTAACCATTCTGCATATTTTATTAAATGCTGTGTGAAGCCCAGTTATATCGCTGAATCCAAGGAATACCTTGGGATTTTTCTTTATCATGTCATAATCAAGTAAATTAAGGATGCGCGTTGTCCCGTATCCGCCCCTAAGGCAAATTATTCCTTTTATGCTTCTATCGGCAAAGGCATTGTTTACATCTGCTGCTCTTTTTTCGTCTGTTGCCGACAAATAACCATATCTTGTGTAACACACCGGAGACATTACAGGTTCAAGTCCCATTGCCCGTATGCGCTGTTCTGCCTTGTTTACCGCATTTAAATCAGCCGCTGATGTGGGAGAAATAATTGCAACTTTATCACCCGCTCTTAGGGCTTTTGGTTTGATTATCATTTGTTTACCTCCTGAATACCACTAATTCAATGTTGAACCATAAGTATAGAGCCTGGCCAGTTGATTTACATTTGGCAAAATTAGACAAACATGATCCAAACTCTGAATGTTCTCATTGGATAGGCTATATTATTTGTATTAAAATCTTTCCTCTTTTCATAATTTATACTGGGGGAATATTATGAAAAGTACATTAAATCAAATTTTAGGCAAATTAAACATCATTACCGGTGGAACAGTTATTTTGATGGGAATTTATAAATTTTTCATTGATCGTTCCAGTTATGTTTCGTTATACATAGCACTAGCTATCATTATCGTCGGACCGGTTGAGGATTATTTTAATAAACTGATTAAGGATAGTAATAAAACCTCAAAGAGAAAAGAGTTGTTATATCAACGGGTTGACCTTACAACCAGCCTCATATTTCTTATTCTTTTAGGTTTGGTATTGCTTGAAACATAAGATGTAGGCCCTAAAGATCAAGGGGCCTACATTAAGTTTTTAATGGCACATATCTAATGATTAAATAATTGGTATTACTTCCCTTTTTGGAACAGAATATTGACCTTTCTTTAATTTTCCTAATGCTTTTTCTAGTCTGCTTATCCCTTCTAAAAGTACTTTTTCATTATGCTGGGAGAAGCAGAGACGAAATTCCTTATCTTCTCCTGGAGTTGCATAAAATGCTTCTCCTGGAACAAAGGACACTCCCATTTTTAAAGCCTCCTGCAGCAATCTTTTTGATGGAATGTTTTCATGAATTCTGCACCATATGTAAAATCCTCCTTGAGGGATATGATAGGAAAGCTTTGATTTCAGTCCCTGGTTAAGGGCATCAGCCATAACATTTCTTCGTTTCTTGTAAATTCCCCGCATCTTTGTCAGGTGTTTTGCCAGATACCCCTCCTTGATGAACAAGTCAAGGAGCCATTGTGAAATATTATTGCTGTGCAAATCAACATATTGTTTCTCTAAGATTATTCTATTAATCAAAGATGGATGGGCAACCATATATCCCAGCCTTAATCCGGGCATCAGGATTTTTGAAAAAGTGCTTAAATATATCACCCCTCCATAATTATCTAAAGCTTTCAAACTCGTTGGCGGACTGCATTCATAGTAGAAGTTGCTGTAAGGATCATCTTCCAGAATAACCAACCGATACCGTGCTGCAAGCTGGATAAGCTTTTTTCTTTCCTCAGTATTAATAACATTACCGTTAGGATTTCGGAAGGTAGGAATACAGTACAACAATTTTGGCCTATACCGGGCTAGATAATCTTCCAGGATTTCAAGGGGGAAATCCTCCCTTTGAGGCAGGCTTAATACTCTTGCCCCCAAGGCTTGAAAAACCTGAATAGCTCCTAGATAGGTAGGAGACTGGATAATCACATAATCACCTGGCTCAATCATTACTCTTGCAGTAAGATATAAACCCTGTTGGGACCCTGAAAGAATAACCATTTCATCAGGCTGACATTTGATACCATCTGCATCTAACATTTGAGTAATAGTTTTTCGCAAAGGTTCATACCCCTGTATAGGTATATGTCCAAAATCTCTAGATTTCAACTCTCCCACGTAATCCCTATGCAGCTTACAGAATATATCTACAGGGTAATAATCAGGATCCGGCATACCTGCATCAAGAGAAATCTTATCCTCCAGCATACTGCTAACCATCAGTTCACTCATAAGCGAAGCCATTGAGGGCTGAATATAAGGTTTTAACAATTGGGGCCAGGGTATCTCATTATTGGTTTTGCTTGCTAAAGTATAGCTGTCACTGACATATGTACCACTACCATTTTTTATGCTTACATAACCATTCTTTTCTAAATAACGATACGCATTGATAGCTGTGGTCCTACTAACCTCGAACAACAATGCCAGTTCCCTTTCAGCAGGAAGCTTTTCACCTACTGCCAGGGAACCATCAACAATCTTATCTTTTATAAGGGCAGAAATCTGCAGGTAATATGGAGAATTGCTGTCCAATTTTGTGTTAACCATCAGTTTGGATATATCCATTTCCCATTTTTCACTCCTTTGGTATCCAATTTCACCTAATACTATTATAATTGGATATTTACCTAGTATTTCCTTCTGAGTTAGAATAAAAATGAAGGAGTTGAAATCTCTAGTGGATAGAAATATATCTTACACTTTGCGAAATTGGGATATTGTGATATGGAAGGAAGTATTAAAAGACTGCTTGCCAATTACCGCTGGAATTATTCCATTTGGATTGACCTGTGGGATAATGGGCAGTACCGCAGGTTTTTCAGCTTTTGAAATAACCTTTATGTCCATGACAGTCTTTGCCGGTGCAGCGCAGTTTATGGCTATTGCCATGATCAATTCCGGCATTACCACATGGGGAGTAATTGTCTTTACCACCTTCTTAATTAACCTGCGCCATTTGTTAATGGGTGCATCATTATCTCCTTACCTTTTTAAGCTGCCTCGGAATCTACAGTATCTGTTGGCTTTTGGCATGGTGGATGAAAGCTATGCTTTGACTATCAATCGTATTGAAAAAAAGGGCTATGATCCATATTACCAGTTGGGAGTAAGCTCTTTGTTATATATCATATGGGTTACTTCTACTTTTCTAGGAGCTTCTCTTTACCATAATATTCCTAATCCGCTGGAATGGGGGCTTGATTTTGTCATACCATTAACATTTCTGGTTTTGTTAATACCTCGTCTTATTAACCGAACCGCCCTGCTTGTAGCCCTGGTCTCTGCTCTGACTGCTGTTTGGGGAGCTTTATATCTGCCTGGCAAGTGGTACATAATTCTGGCCGCTTTTGCAGCAAGCATTGTTGGAGGACTGATTGAAAGGGGAAGTAAAAGTGAATCTTAAATTAATCTCCATTATATTAGGTATGGCTTTGGTAACCTTCTTTACCCGAATTGGGTCACAGGTTATCTTCGCTCGTACCGGAATACCATCTTGGCTAGAAAAGTGGTTGAAACATGTACCTACAGCATTTTTAACAGCTCTAATAATTCCAGCTATTTTATTACCAAAGGGTTTTCTGGATATATCATTGAACAATAGTTATCTTTTAGCAGGAATTATTGCTGCATTTACTGCTTATAAAACTAAAAACGTATTAACTACTATTATTATAGGAATGACTGTAATGATATCTGTAAACAAACTTTTATTGTAGAATATAAAAGTATTAAATTTTATTCAAAAAATAACAACCCATGTTATTAACCTATCTAGGGTTTTTTGTCAATTTGTCAAGCCTGACCCTCTCTCGTATTACCTTTATAAATTCTTCTCCATATTTTTCAAGTTTGGCCTGACCAACACCTTTAATTCTGCTAAAAGCTGTCATGTCCGTTGGGTAGTATTCACTCATCTCCCGTAAGGTACTATCATTAAAAATAATATAAGGTGGTACGTGTTCTCGCAAAGAAATTTCCTTGCGAAGGCTACGAAGTTCTTCAAATAAAGTATAATCTGCTTTCACAGTTTCTACTTTATGATGAACTCTTTGAAATACTTTTTCCTCATTTTTTACCACAGATACAGCCTTTTCCTGTAATTTAATTACTGGATATTCATCTTCTGTAAGATGCAAATAACCATCTGCAATTAGTACATTGATTGTTTCTTTTATCTGCTTTAGGGTATGTTCCTGCATAATTCCATAGGTTGTTAACCTATCCAGTCCTAGCTGCTTCAATCTTTTACTATTGGAACCCTTTAACACCTGGGAAATCATTGAAACCCCATAACGCTCTCTCATTCGATGGATACAGGAAAATATCTTTTGGGCATCAAGTGTAATGTCAAAAAGCTCTGTTTCATCCGCACAAATACTGCAATTAGAACAATTGTCCTGCAAATACTCCTCCCCAAAATATTCAAGTATAGATTTTCTTAAACATTTCGTTGTATGACAGTAATCGACCATTGTCTGCAGCCTATTATACTCAAACTGCTTTCTTTCATCAGATAAACTATTGTTCTGTATCATAAATCTTTGCAGTACCACATCCCTGGATGAAAAAAGAAGGATACACTCACTAGGTTCATTATCCCGCCCTGCCCGTCCGGCTTCTTGATAATATGCTTCAATATTTTTTGGCATATTGAAATGAATAACATATCGAACATTTGATTTATCAATGCCCATCCCAAAAGCATTAGTTGCTACCATAACATTTACATCATCAAATATGAATGCTTCTTGGGCTTTATTACGACGCAGATCATTCATGCCTGCATGATATCTAGCTGCAGCAAATCCTTTGTGGTATAGGGTTTCATAAAGCTTATCAACCTCTTTACGTGTTGCGGCATATATAATTCCAACCTCATCTTTATGTTGTTCCAAAAAACGCAGTAAAAATTTTTCCTTGTCTATTTCCTTATGTACAGAAAAGTATAAGTTTTTGCGGTCAAAGCCTGCTATAAACACGTTAGGGTCTTGTAATTTTAACTGCTTTACCACATCGTTTTTTACTTCATCAGTAGCCGTTGCTGTAAATGCAGCAACGGTAGGCCTACTCTTTAATTCTTCAATGAATAATGCTATGGATCGATAGCTAGGGCGAAAATCATGCCCCCATTGGGATACACAATGAGCTTCATCTACTGCAATTAAATCTATGGAAAGATTCCGTACCAATTGTTTGAAATCCCCTGATTCTAGCCTTTCCGGTGCAATATAAATCAGCTTGTATTTTCCATTTTTACATGCTTCAATACGCTCCATTACCTCATAATAATCCAGGGAGCTGTTAATAAATGTCGCCGGAATTCCGAGCTGCTCCAGTGCTTCTATTTGATCCTTCATGAGCGATATTAATGGTGAAATAACTAGTGTTATTCCTTTAAATATGATAGCTGGGATTTGGAAACAGGCGGACTTGCCTCCTCCTGTTGGTATAATTCCAAAAGTATCTTGTTTTTGCAGAATAGATTGGATAATCTGTTCCTGCCCTTTGCGAAAATCATCATATCCATAGTACTGCTTTAATAATAACCTTGGCTGCTGTAGCAATTCTCTGCCTCCCTTGAAGAACTAACTTAATCTTCCTTTTTCCTGGTCCAGCGATTCTTATCTCTTGTATTAAACTTATACATCATTGCGTTAAATGCCTTTTCTAAATCTATATTTAGTGAATTAGCAAAGCAGATAAGAATAAACATGCAGTCTGCCAATTCCATATCTATGCTATTTTCCTCTTCATCAGCTCTTTTGGGTTTTTCTCCATAATAATGGTTTACTTCTCTGGCCAGTTCTCCTGTTTCTTCTGTTAAACGTGCCATTAATGCCAGAGGACTAAAATATCCTTCTTCAAATTGAGAAATATATTCATCAACCATTTGTTGCATTTCTTCTATAGTCAAACTATTTTTTGTCACTTATATACCTCCCATTAACTCTTAGTTAAGGAAGCAAGAGAATCGTCCCTAGGCTTCTTGCTTTCTTAATTGCAATTTACTCAGATGGGCCTACGCTTCCTCTGTTGCTTGCATTTATTGCCTACGCTTCTTAATTCCTCTTACTATTTTAACAGATATTGTCTTACATCTTGACGACTCTTGCAATTAAATATATTTTGCGACTCAAGCCAACCCTTTCGAGCTATTTTCACTCCATAAACAACGTCCCGTAGTTCCTCAATCCTGTGAGCATCAGTGTTAATGGTTATAAGAATTCCTAATTCTTTAGCCCTTTTTAAATATCTCCAATCAAGGTCAAGGCGAGCTGGGCTTGCATTTAATTCAATAATAACATTATACTTACGTGCTGCATCAAATATCTGCTCCATGTCAAGCGGATAGCCTTCTCTACCTAATAAAAGCCTTCCAGTAGGATGACCAAGCATTGTAACCTTTGGATGTTCCATTGCCCTGACTAATCTTTCAGTAGCCTTATCTTTCGACATCTTTAAATTGGAGTGTACGGATGCTATCACAAAGTCAAAAGAATCCAATACTTCATCGGAATAATCGAGAGATCCATCTGGCTTAATATCAGACTCAATACCACTATAAATATCTATTTCGGGATATTTTTCTTTTAAATGGGCTATTTCTTGCTGCTGTCTATAGACTTCTCTTTCCCGCAACCCACCTGCATAAAAAGCAGATTGACTATGGTCTGTAATTCCAAGATATTCATAACCAAGTTCAATACAAGCACATACCATTTCATGAAGTGTATTAGTACCATCACTAAAGGTTGTATGTATATGAAAAGCACCCTTTATATCTGCTTCTTTAACTAGTTGAGGCAGGCTGCCGTTCTCAGCAGCTTCGATTTCACCTAAGTCTTCTCTAAGCTCTGGAGGTATGAATTCAAGTCCGAGTGCTTTAAAAACTTCAATTTCATCTGAACAGTCTATCCTCTTTTCTCCTTGAAAAACACCATATTCATTCATTTTTAAGTCTATGGTCTTTGCCCTATGGCGCATGGCAGTATTATGCTCCTTGCTCCCTGTAAAATGGTGCAATGCATATGGGTATTCATCTGGTTTGACCACTCTCAAGTCAAGGTTTATTCCTAGATTAAGTTTTACTGACACCTTTGTTTCACCAAGTGCGATCACATCATTCACCACGGAAAGATTTGCCAGATAGTTGGTCAATTCTTTAGGGTTCTCAGAAGAAGCTACCAGGTCTATATCCTTTACAGTCTCCTTGCATCTTCTTATACTGCCTGCTAGACTGATTTGAACCAGATCTGGAGATGTTTTTAATTCTTGTATAATATCTTCTGCAATCACAATTGCTTCACTATAATAATATTGGCCTTGAAAACGCTTTAAATACTCTATCCCTTTTAATATGTTTTCTTGAGATTTAGCGCCGAAACCTTTTAGGTCAACCAGTCTGTTTTCTTTACATGCATATTCAAGTTCTATGATACTATTAATTGCTAATTCCTCATATAATACTTTGATCTTTTTAGGCCCAAGGCCAGGGACATGGAGCATTTCCATAAGACCCTGGGGAATATTAGCCTTTAGTTCTTCATAATATATGAGTTGACCTGAAAGAACCAGCTCTGTAATTTTTTCATTAAGTGCTGCACCAATACCTTTTACATCTTTTAACCTATTTTCCTTTACCAAAACTCCCAAATCTTCTTCTAAAAATTCTATTATCCTAGCACCATTATAGTAAGCCCTGGTCTTAAAAGGGTTCTCTCCCATTAGCTCAAGGAATAAACCTATTTCCTTTAAAATTCTGGCTACTGAATGCTTATCCATTGCAATCCCACCCTTATCCATAATATTCCATATGAGTTAAGACTCCCACTTCTATATAAGTGGGCTCTAAATCAGGTGGAGTAGAGTCTCCATCTGATTCCCCGATGTTCAGCTTTAGCTGAACGAGTTCACTTTGTCAATTTGTCAAGCCTGACCCTATCTCACCCATTGTTTTTCCACAATTTAACACATTTTTGCACATAATACAATATTTTAACTATATCTAAGAGCAGGAAATGCAGAGTAGTAGCAGAATTTAGTATAATTGGAGTAAATAAATAATCTTAAGGCGGAATACTATGAAGACAATTATTAAATGGCCCGGCGGAAAAAGTAAGGAATTAAACTATGTGAGACAACTAATTCCTAAGGATTTTGATAGATATATAGAACCCTTTTTTGGGGGAGGAGCAGTATATTTTGATATTGAACCCAAAAAAGCCATTATAAATGACCGTTGTAAAGAACTAATTCTTTTTTATAAATATGTAAAAGATGACCTAGATAGAGAGTCCTTTAAAGTAGAACTGTATAGATATGTAGACTGCTGGGAAAAAATCTCCAACTATATGGAAGCCGTATTTGAGGAGCTACTTGAGCTTTATCTAGACTATAGACAAGGTTTAGCAAATAGTAGCCAGATGAAGGAAAGGGTTCTTGCAGTTTTTACGGAAAATACAGTAGCCATTGATAATCATTTCAACATAAATTTTACAATATTACCCGGAAACCTTTTACGCCAGATGTCTAAAAATACAATAGCTAAACTTAGCCGTATTATGATTCTTGAGGAAAAACAAGGTTGCCTCTCTACTGAGGATCTTATGAAAAATATTGAAACTGCTATAAGAAGTGGTTTTTATATGCACTTCCGTGATCTTTTAAATACCTATAGTGTTGAAGGCCGTATAATTCCAGAGGTAAAAAAAGTTGCTAACTATTACTTTATTAGAGAGTTCTGTTATGGGTCCATGTTCCGTTTTAGCTCTAAGGGTGAATTTAATATACCTTATGGCGGTATAGGATATAACAGAAAAAATTTCAGAAAAAAAGTAGACTTAATTTTTAGTGAAAAAACTAGTAAAATTCTAAGCAATACCATTATAGAAACCATGGATTTTGAGGATTTTTTCCAGAAATATATCCTGACAGATGATGACTTTGTTTTTTTAGATCCACCCTATGATTCAGATTTCAGTAAGTATGAGCAAAACTCTTTTACTTTAGAAGACCAAATAAGACTTTCTAAATGTTTAGTGAATCTAAATGCTAAGTTTATTTTAATAATTAAAAAAACTGATTTTATTATGGATTTGTACAGAGATAAGCCAGGAGTCAATATTACTTCTTTTGAAAAAACCTATTTGTATAATGTTCGGGGACGGAATAATAGGAAGACTGAACATTTATTAATATGTAACTACTAATTATGGAGTAATTTTTGAAATAAAAAGTGCTTAAAGGGTAAAAACTATTTTCAGGATAACAATAACAATATATGGAGGTCTATCATGAAACGAGCTAGAAAAATAGAAAAGACTCCTAGGTTTGCACCTGGAATGGATGATGAATTAGAACGCGGAGCAACCAGGGATGAAAAGAAAAAACAAAAAGTCACCAAAGTGACTCATTTGTCCTACGATGAAGTTGACCCCTCATAGATTCATAAAATATTTTTGATTTGGTCCATCACAAAGGCTTTTCCCGCTTTTGTGCTTTTGTTTTGTCAATTTGTCAAGCCTGACCCCGTTGCAGGGCGACGAAGTGTTCAAATAGGGTTTTGTATATGTCTTTTGTTACAGTTGGGCTAAAGCCTTTTTGTTCTGCAACTGAGCTAAGTTTTTCAAGTATCCACTCTTCTCTTTTTGGGTCATGGACCTCTCCAATACTAGCTTTAAAGTCTCCTATTCTCTTAACAATCCGGGTACGTCTTCCAAGCATCTCAATTATTTGCTCGTCTAAAACATCTACTTCCTGGCGTAAATTTTGTAGGCTGGGGGTAAATTCGCTTTTCCTTCCCGTATTTTGGCTGGCTGCTGGATATGAGCCTAAGACCTTTGCTGGCTGAGTAATAGTCTTAATTTCATTAAGAGCATCGCTAATTTTTGGTTCCAAATAATGTCCATCTATATCTATGAAAAACAAGTATTCTCCCATTTTTGTCTTGGCAGGCCTTGATTCTATTTTAGTTAAATTTATCCCCCTAAGGGAAAACTCCTTTAATACCTGATACAAAGCCCCTGGCTGATTTGCTACATTGATTAACAAAGATGTTTTACATTCTATATTACATTCCTGCTCCTTTTTTGAAATAACTATAAATCTAGTTTCATTATTGAGATAGTCATTTATCTCGTGCTCCAAGACATTTAGTCCATATTTTACTGCTACACCAGACATGGCAATGGCTGCCCAAGGTTTAGTTGCCTGAGCGACTTGCCTTACTGCTTCAGCAGTACTACTTGCTTCTACTAATTCAACTTGAGGAAAGCTTTCTGTCAAGTATTCCCGGCATTGGGCTAATGCCTGGGGATGGGAAATGATACAATTAATATCTTCTAGTTTTATGCCCGGTCGAACTAAGATACTATGCTTAACCGGCAAAATAATTTCTCCTATTATTTTGATGTCATAACTACAATTATCCTCTCTACCAGATACAGGTGGATAACCATACGCTAGTAAATCAAAGGTCTGATTAACTGCACCTTCACAGGAGTTTTCCATTGGGAGAACTCCCAGATCAATTTCCCCTGAATCTACTGAGGAAAAAACTGCTTCAATTGTTTGAAAAGCAAGACTTTGATAGTTCTTTTCTTTAGAATACTGTTGTACAGCTGACTCGCAAAAGGTACCACAGGGCCCTAAATAGCCTATCTTTTTATTCATTGACAACTACCTCCCTTTCAAGAATTAAGTCATCTTCTAAAGCAGGAAGCATCTTTTTAATCCTACTCATCAAGCGGTTTAATTCATCAGGTGTTAATGATTGATGTCCATCACATAAAGCTGTACTTGGATCAGGATGCATTTCTATTATCAAACCATTTGCTCCAGCTGCTAAAGCCGCCAAAGACATGGGTGGGACGAGTTTGGTATTGCCTGTGGAATGACTTGGATCCACGATTACCGGCAAATGACTAAGTTGCCTAACCAATGATACTGCGCTTAAGTCAAGGGTATTGCGAGTATAATTTTCAAAGGTTCTAATGCCACGTTCACAAAGAATAACCCGATGGTTGCCTTCTGCCATGATATATTCAGCTGACATTAACCATTCCTCAATAGTTGCTGATAATCCCCTTTTTAGCAAGATTGGTTTTCCAGACTGGCCTGCCACTTTGAGCAGTTGAAAGTTGTGCATGTTACGGGCCCCAATTTGTAGAATGTCTACATAATCCAAGGACATTTCTAGGCTACGTTCATCTATTACTTCTGTTACTGTAATCAATCCCGTTTTTAAGGAAGCTTCCTTTAATAATTTCAGACCTTCTTTCTCCATACCTTGAAAGCTATATGGGGAAGTCCTTGGCTTGAAAGCTCCCCCTCTTAAAACTTGTGCTCCAGCTTTTTTAACAATTTGAGCAGCAGTTAATAATTGTTCTCTACTTTCTACAGCACATGGACCTGCTATAATAGTCTTATGACTACCTCCGAAACACACACCATTAATATCAATAATAGAATCTTCTTCTTGGGCCTCTCGACTAACCAGCTTAAAAGGTTTCATTATAGGTACAATTTTTTCTACCCCTGGTAGTCTCTCCAGACTCATGGATTCTATATCTTCTCTAGTTCCAACAGCACCAATAACTATTCTTTTTGAACCATGAATTATGTGGATTTTAAAACCCAATCTTTCCAGCTTTTCAGTCACTAATTTAATTTGCTTAGGTGTTGAATTATTTGTCATTACTACTACCATTTTGTATACCTCCTGTAGAGTGAATTTTAAAACCATAGCCATTTTCGTTTTAGGAACGAAGGCTACGGATTTCGCGGTACCACCCTAATTGGTCATTATATTAAAAAATGACCCACTCATATTGGATACGGGAATAGTTTTTTGGAACAAAAAAAGCCTTTCGTCCCAAAGGACGAAAAGCTTTAGCTTATCGCGTTACCACCTTAATTGTTCTGTTAATAAACAGAACCTCTCAAATAAGATACGGGAAATAACTATTCCGATACCCCTTCTCTTGTAACGTAGAGAATATACGACCCTGTCTATTCACCATTAAGGCTTTCAACTAGTGACTCAGGAGTGAACTTCGATTAATCATGTTTTAAAGGTGCTTTCAGTCGATGACACCTTCTCCCTGAAAAAACTGGGTCTAATCTACTTTTCTCCATCATAGTCTTTTAATATTATGTTTGATGTATTTCTCAATATTATATACTATATTAAAAGGTCATGTCAAGAAAAATTATTTTGTCAATTTGTCAAGCCTGACCCTATGAACTCTGCCACTAGGTGTGGGTCAAATTGTTTTCCTGCCTGTTTTTCTAGTTCCATCAATGCATCAGCTTTACTCATTGCTTTTCTATAAGGGCGATTATTGGTCATTGCATCAAATGCGTCAACTATGGCCATGATGCGACACTCAATGGGTATTTCTTCCCCTTTCAAGCCCAATGGGTATCCAGTTCCATCCCACTTTTCATGATGCTTTAATATTAAATCAGCAATTACTGACAGATCAGGTGATGATTGGGCAATTCTATAGCCTTTTTCAGGATGTTGCTGCATTATCTCCCATTCCTTGACGGTAAGTCGGGCTTCTTTAAATAAAATATTATCTGGAATGCCAACCTTGCCCAAGTCATGCACTTGCGCCAAAAGATTTAAATCTATTAGTTGACGAGTTGTTAAACCAACTCTCTCTCCTAGTTCATGGCTAAGTTTGAGCATACGAGATGCATGGCCATCAGCAATATAATCTCTCTCGGAAAGAGCAGCAAGAAGAGAGTTTACAATCTGGCTTCTTACACTTGAGCTTCTATAAAGCTTATCCTTGTACATAAGGTCATCTGCACTTTTTAAAACTTCGTTTAGAGATTTCTCAGGCCCACTAGTAGTTGCTACACCAAGTGATATACTTAAAGGTATTTTTAGATTTCGCAGATTATATTTCTCTATTTCTCGCTTTATTCTTCCAATTATTTCATCTGCAACTTCTTCTTCAGTATTTGGAAGGATAACGGAAAACTCATCCCCACCAATTCTAGCTATTATGTCTGCCTTTCTTAGAGATCTCTCTAACACCCTAGCAGCAGCATTTAATAATTTATCACCCTTGTCATGACCCATTGTATCATTAATAAGCTTTAAGCCATCTAAGTCAGCAGAGATCATCGATACTGGATAGTTTCTAGCACCATCAAGCTTTTTTATTTCTTCTTCAAAATATACTCTATTGTATAAGCCTGTTAAAGAATCATGTAAGCTTATATGCTTTAGATTATCTTCATACCTTTTTCTCTCAGTAATATCTGTATATATTACATAACAACCAACAAATTTATCATCAATAATAACTGGGATTCCTTTTAGATACACATCAATAGGTTTACCAGACTTCGAATATCTCACAGTTTCCAATTCATAGGTTTTGCCATTAGTGATTTGTTCATACATCTCCATAAACTCTTCTTTATGCTTTTCATCCCCTGAAGATAATAAATCAGAGGAACGTGACCCCTTTGCCTCTTCTAAACTGTATCCAAATAGTTCTGTATACTTTTTATTAATTTCTAGAATATTTTTCCCTTCACCAATAAACACTAGTGCATCCATGGAGTCTAAAAATAAAGCCTCATAACGTCTTTTTTGAAGTTCTATTTCTGCCTCAGTATTTTTTCTTTTAGTTATGTCTGTTACAAACGAGAATATGTATTCCTCATTACCATAATTTAAGTAGGTTGAAAATATCTCTACTGGATAAATGATTCCATTCTTTTTTTTATGTAGGGTTTCAAATCTAACCTTTCTTTTTTTCTTTGTGTAATTCCAATGTTTATCCCAATTTCTTTTAGAAATATTAGGATCTATATCAAAAACACTTTTTTCAAGAACCTCTTTACTTAAATATCCTAATAATTCACATGCAGCTAGATTTGCATATGCAAAGGATCCTGATCTCTCAATCCAGAAAACTGCATCAGAGGAATTATCAAGGGCAAATTGAGATATATGAAGGCTGTCCGTTATCTCTTGTAGCTCATCAAATTGGGATTTTAATTCTTCCTCAGAGGCAGCTAATTCTTCATAAGTTGACTCTAATTCTTGATAGTTTTCCTGAAGTTTGATTTCAGCATTTTTTCGTTCTGTTATATCTGAATAAATTGCATAACCACCAACTAATTTCCCATCTATAATTACTGGTGCACTCACTATTAACACAATTATTTTTTGCCCATTCTTTTTAACAGCGGTACCCTCATGACTTACTGGTAGCTTCAGATTAAATTGATTTTGATTATTGTACACTCTTAAATCGTCATTGCCAGTAGCTTGATTAATATCCATTCCAGTAACTTCTTCTAAGGAATAGCCAAAGGTTTTAGTAAATTGAAAATTGGCATCATAAATCCTAAATTCAGTATCAAAGTAGACCACAGCATCTGAAGTATTATTGAACAAAGCTTCAAAATGCTGCTTTTGATCTGAAAGTCTATTGAACAGTTGCTCTACATCTGAGGACATTTTATTCATAGAATCCCCTAACTGTCCCAATTCATCCTGATAGTTCATCTGTACCCTTTCGCTAAAAACACCTGTGCTTAAACTTTTACCATAATCTATTAGTTTATTTATTGGCTTGATTAGAATATGGTTACCTAGCAACATATAAGTGAAAAAAGCTAAAACTAATACTCCAAGCGTAGCTAAAAATATCTGCTGTGTTTTTTCGGATATCATTATATCTACATCGTTAACATATATTCCAGTTCCTATTACCCATTCCCAAGGTTCAAATAGGGCTACACAAGCTAACTTGGGTTCAATTCTATCAATTTCATCATAATACTGCCATTGGTAAAATATACAGCCCTTCCCCTCTTCTTTAGCAATCCTTACAAACTCGGCAAGTAATGCGATGCCGTCTGGATCCTGCTCTGCATTTCCCTCAAGTTCAGATCTAAATGGATGAACAATTATTATTTGATTCAAATCATTAATCCAAAAATAGTCTTGTTGGTCAGTCCCATACTTTAGGTTTCTAATGGCACCTTTTGCAGCATCCTGTGCTTCCGCTCTAGTCATTTCATTATTCATTTCTAGAGAATGATAATATTCTAGAAGAGAAATACCAGCATCAATTAATTCTTCAGTTTGACTTTGTTTTTCCTTCATAATATCAGCTTTTATTGAAGGTAGAAAAACAAATACTACCAAAGCAAGTAGTACTAAAACTGGAATAATTCCTAGAACAGCCAATTTGCTCTTTAAACTTTTCAACTAAACCCATCCCCAATCCATGGATCAATGCTGTATTTCTAAATACTAAATATCAGTTATCACCCTTTTCGACAAATTTTTACATTATCCTTTATCGGATAGGATAAAAAAAACCTCCTGCTTTTTATGCAAACAGAAGGGGAAAACCTAACAAGTACCTTGATAATCCTCTAAGAGTGCTTTGGCTATTTCCCAAGCTACCACAGCTTCACCTACTATTGATGCTGCAGGTACTGCACAGGTATCGGATCTTTCAACACTAGCTTTAAATGGTTCTTTTGTTATGTAATCTACTGAATGTAATGGTGAATATAGTGTGGGTATCGGTTTCATAGCGGCTCTCACAACTAAGAGCTCACCATTTGTCATTCCACCCTCTATGCCACCTGCATTATTGATTTTACGATAGAAACCCTCTTCCTCACTATAGAAGATTTCATCATGAACCTTAGATCCAGGTGTGCTTGCAGCTTTAAACCCAAGTCCAATTTCTACTGCCTTGATTGCTTGAACACTCATTAATGCTC
The DNA here is from genome assembly GCA_001515945.1 of Desulfitibacter sp. BRH_c19. NCBI lineage: Bacteria > Bacillati > Bacillota > Clostridia > Neomoorellales > Desulfitibacteraceae > Desulfitibacter > Desulfitibacter sp. BRH_c19. The sequence goes on along the minus strand of LOER01000026.1, from coordinate 204,349 downwards.
CTGCAATTTTTCCATCGATCTTCCTATCCCACTGGACATGACTTCCTAGACCAACAGGTAGGTTTCCCATGACAATTTCAAATACACCACCGAGAGAATCTCCTTCTTCTTTTGCTCTGTCAATTTCCTTAATCATATTTTGGGTAACCACAGAATCATGACAATAAAGGGGAGTATTATAAATTTCCTGATCTAGGCTTTTGAGCTTTTTATAATCTATATCCTTGGCTTCTACTTCTCCAATTTTCACTACATGCGCTATTGACCATATCTGAAACCTTTTAAGGAATGATTTTGCCAGAGCTCCAACAGCTGTTCTCATGGCAGTTTCCCTGGCACTGGCCCGTTCAAGGATATTTCTCATGTCCTTCTGTCCGTATTTTATTGCTCCAGGTAAATCAGCATGACCAGGTCTGGGCTTAGTAACAACTCTTTCCTGAGTTTTTGCTCCTGAATAAGGGTACATGATTTCCTTCCAGTTCTCCCAATCCTTGTTTTGAATTGTTAGGGTAATTGGGCTACCAAGGGTTAGACCATTTCTAATTCCAGAGGATATTTCTACCTTGTCACTCTCAATATCCATTCGTTTACCCCTGCCATAGCCACCCTGTCTTCTTTTTAACATAGTATTTATTAACTCAATATCAACCTCAATACCAGCTGGCATTCCTTCAACTATGGCTGTAAGGGATGGGCCATGGGATTCCCCCGCTGTTAGGTAACGTAACATAAAAATCCTCCTTTAAAATCAAGAACATAGAATTCAGATACAGGAGCCAGAATAAAATTCTCAAACTATCGCAGATTTTATTCTATTTTTTTAAATTCTGTCTTCTGTTAGTATATGACTTCTAAATTCTGACTTCTGTATTCTAGTTTCCTAATGTATCTAGTAAATCATTAAACCCTGGAAAGGATACATTGATTGAATCAGAGTTATTTATTTTTATTGGTTTATCTGCAACAAAACCTGCTACTGCCAGGGCCATAGCTATTCTATGGTCTCCTTGGCTATCAAGGGTAACATCTCCTTTAAGGGGCTTTCCTCCTCTTATCCGAAGTCCATCTGGAAGCTCTTCTATATCTGCTCCCATTTGTTTAAGACCCCTACAAATGGCTTCTATCCGATTACTTTCCTTTACCTTTAATTCTGCTGCATCTCTTATTTCTGTTATTCCATTTGCACAAGCTGCTGCCACAGCTAACACAGGTATTTCATCCACTAATCTTGGTATTAATTCCCCTCCGAACTGAACCCCATGAAGGTTACTAGTTTCAATGATTATCTCCCCAATAGGCTCACCTGTATCTCCTGATGTTTCACTCACTTTAATACTTGCTCCCATTTCTGTAAGAACATCTACTATTCCTGTTCGAGTAGGATTTAAACCAACATCTTTTATAATTATCCTGGAATCAGGTACTATTGCCCCAGCTACCAATAAAAAAGCTGCAGATGATATGTCTCCAGGAACTTGTATTTCCTTTCCTAGTAAAGTTGGGTAGCCTTTTATCCTTGCTGCCAATCCATCAACTTCCACTTCTGCACCAAAATACTTTAGCATTCTTTCTGAATGGTCTCTTGACTTTTCAGGTTCTATAACCTCTGTCCAACCATTAGAAAATAAGCCTGCTAGGAGAATAGATGATTTTATCTGGGCACTTGCAACTGGAGTTTTGTAGGAAATAGGTTTTAAGTTACCTCCATTAATGGTTAACGGAGCTAAATCCCCATTATTTCTTCCTAATATGGTTGCCCCCATTTCCTTTAAAGGGCTGGTAACTCTACCCATGGGCCTTTTACGAATAGAGGAGTCTCCTGTAACAACAGAGTTAAATAGTTGGCCAGCCAGAATACCTGACATGAGTCGTATTGTTGTACCAGAGTTTCCAACATCCAAAACATCCTGAGGTTCTACTAAACCATGAAGTCCTTTTCCGTGTATGGTTACAGTATCTTCTTGTATTTTAGCATCTATCCCCATTGCTTCGAAACATTTAACTGTACTAAGACAGTCCTCTCCCATGAGAAAACCTTTAATACTTGTAATTCCCTGGGCAAGACTTCCAAGCATTACTGACCTATGGGATATAGATTTATCACCTGGAACCTTAACTGTCCCCTGTAAGCTTTTTCTAGGTTTTATTGTCAATTCCATTAAACTCAATCACCCTTCTATAACTGAAGTCGGATCTCAGAAGTCCTATTTTAGAACTCAGAAGTCAGAGAAATATTAAAAACTTAACTTTATTAGTTAAAACTTGGGATAGACGATAAATTCTTCATTTCTGAGTATTTCTACTGCCCTTTGAGCATCTTCTCTTTCAAGAAAACCAAAACGGATTGTTCCACCATCGCCCTCGCGAACTCTCAAGATTTCAATATCAATAATATTAACATCTTTTTGACCTAAAAGAATAGCAATCTGCCCTATCATGCCAGGTTTATCTGGTACTACAACTACTATTTCAAAAAGTTCAGGTAGGATTCCTTTGATACCTGATGGTATGTCTTCTCTAATTCTTTTGGCACTTGCAAAAGTATTGGTAAGACATTCACTATTCTGTTCCAAAATAGAGTGTTTTAATACAGTTAAGGCACTCTCATGAATCTCCAAAACCTCCAAGATGGCTTTTCTATTATTAAGACAGATATCCTTCCACATTTCAGGCTGACTAGATGCTATTCTCGTGGTATCTCTAAAGCCTCCAGCAGCAAGAAGTAACAGGTCAGGATACTTGTCTTTTACAATACCAGCAGCATTGACTAAAGAAGTTGCTAACAAATGGGGTAAGTGACTAACTGCTGCCACCTGATGGTCATGCTCAGAAGGGCTCATTATTAAAGGTCTAGCACCCAGAGCTTTAATTATATCCAATAGGGTGTTTAATCCATTTTGGGATGTTTTCGTTGTTGGTGTAAGTATATAAGCGGCGTTTTCAAATAAATATGTATCTGCTCCATCTAACCCCTTCTTTTCAGAACCTGCCATTGGATGACCCGGTATATAGTGAATATTTGCCGGTAGTACTTCTTCAATTTTAGTTACTATGGTCTCCTTTACACTACCTACATCAGTTAGAATGGCTCCAGCTTTCAGATGGGGAATTGCTTTTAAAGCCATGGGTACGGTTTGACTTAAAGAACAGGCGATTACTATCAAGTCTGACTCTTTAACAGCGTCATCTATCTTTAAGGAATACCCGTCAATAATACCTGATTGTTCACCTTTTAATAGTGTATGTTCATCTAAATCATATCCAGCTATAGATATTTCTGGACGCACTCTTTTTAAGGCTAAAGCAAATGAACCACCTATTAGTCCTAATCCTATAATTGTAACCTTTTTTAGAGCTGTTATCATTTACTGCACCGCTTCCCTGTCTACTGCATTTGCAACTTTTTTTATATTTATTAAGAGTTTGTTAAAGTTTTCTTCTGTAAGTGATTGGGAACCATCACATAATGCTTCACTTGGACGAGGATGAACTTCGATTATTAGACCATCCGCTCCTGCTGTTACTGCAGCCAATGCCATGGGTCCCACAATTTTCCACTTTCCAGTTCCATGACTTGGATCCACTATGACTGGCAAGTGGGTTAATTGCTTAGCTACCACAACTGCAGATAAATCTAGAGTATTTCTCGTATATGTTTCAAAGGTTCTAATACCCCTTTCACAGAGCATAACCTTATTATTCCCACCATTTAATACATATTCTGCTGCCATAATCCATTCCTCAATAGTTGCCGATAATCCTCTTTTTATTAAAACAGGTTTATCGAATCTTGCCACTTCCTTTAGTAATGGAAAGTTTTGCATGTTTCTAGCACCAATCTGTAAAATATCACTATAATGTGCTACTAATTCAACATTTCCTGGTTCCATTACCTCTGTAATTATTTTTAATCCATAAGCCTCCCCTGCTTCTCGCAGAATCTTCAACCCTTCTTCACCTAAACCTTGAAATGCATAGGGAGATGTTCTAGGTTTAAAAGCTCCACCCCTCATTATCTTTGCTCCTGATCTTTTTACAATATCAGCAATCTCTAAAGCCTGTTCCCTGCTTTCAATTGCACATGGACCTGCCATTATTTGAATCTCATCCCCACCTATATTTACATCCCCAAGCTGAATAATTGTATTGTCCGATTTAAATTCTCTAGAAGCTAGTTTATAGGGAGCAAGTATACCTATAACCCTATCTACACTTGACATAGCCTCAATAGACAGGTCAGCCAAACGGGATTTATCCCCAACTGCACCTATTATCGTTCTTTCCACGCCTTGTGATAAATGAATCGAAAACCCATTTTCCTCCAGTTTTTCAACTACTTTTGTTATTGATTCTTCCCTTGCACCATTTTCCATAACTATAATCATTTTTACCCCTCCAGTTTTACTTAATTTCTTTTCTTCTAGTATGGATGAAGGGTACAAAAAAAACACCCAGAAAGAGTGCCTAAATAAGCCGTCCCTCTACCATCCTACCGTCCTACAATTTTTGCTTTTTAGCCTACTACATCTTGATACCAGTAATCACCATTCTACAAGTTCCTACCAAATAATATATAGTATTTCGTAACACTATATAGTTTGAACTATTATAAGTATTTTTGCATGAAAAAGCAACAAAAATTTTAAAATATCTATAAAACTCTTTAAATGAATATGGACTTCTTTTTAGAATGGGTTTAATATTAGATTGTTCTAAATTATTTTAGACAAACATAGGAGGGGTACTTTTGCCGGATTATTATATACCATTAATATTAATTACAGGAATCGTCGCAGGTTTCTTAAATACTGTGGGTGGTGGCGGTTCATTAATCACAATGCCAATGCTTATTTTTTTTGGTATGCCCTCTGCCATGGCCAATGGTACAAACCGAATTGCATTAGTGGTACAAAACATTGTAGCCGTAGCAGGTTTTCGTCATAAAGGATTTTTCGATCTTAGGTTTGGGCTTATGTTAGGAATTCCAGCTATGATAGGTTCTATCCTAGGAGCTAGCCTTGCCATAAACCTAGCAGACGAAGTTTTCAATAAAATCTTGGCATTTGTAATGCTTATTGTTCTCTTTGTAATATTGTTTGAACCCCATAAAAAATATATCAAATACGAGGAAGAACTAAGTAATGAGAAAAAATGGCTTGCTGGAGTTGTTTTTTTCTTCATAGGAATTTATGGTGGCTTCATTCAAGCTGGTGTCGGTTTCATAATCATTGCATCTCTGTCTATACTTACTGGAACCTCTTTAATTAAAATCAACAGTTTAAAGGTCTTTGTAGTTGGATTATATATAATTACATCTTTAATCGTCTTTTTATTATCCGGAAATGTTAACTGGTTAATAGGTCTTATCTTAGCTGCAGGTAATGGAGCGGGAGCTTGGTTAGGCAGTATTTTTGCTGTTTCAGGGGGTGACAAGTGGATAAAGTGGGTACTTTCTGCCTCAGTTATAGCCATGGCATTAAAACTCCTAGGTGTATTTAACCTTTTTATTTAGTGGCAAGGATGATGAAAGCCCCTGCTTTGAAAACAGGGGCTAAGCAAGTAATATTTTAGTTTTAAACCTATATACTAATTGCGTTACTTGGACATACGTCAATACAAGCTTCACATTCAGTACACTCTTCTTCGTTACAAATTGCTACATCTTCAACTGATAGTGCCTCAAATGCACACTCATCAACACAAGTTCCACACGCATTACAAAGATCCTTATCAATTTTTACTGCCATTTTTTCTCCCCCTAATTGTTTTATATATGAACACATTGAAAGCATTCATAACATATTGGTTTCTCTCGATTTTATTCTACTCTTATGAGATAATTCCTGTCAATAAAAAAGTATAAGTTAAAATTTTTATCCAAGTTTTTATACCATGGGATTTCTCAAGAAAGATATTAGTATTACTAATAAATAAGCTACCAACAATAACGCACCTTCTAATCGGCTGACTTTGTAATTTGTCCTGAGTATTAGAAACATGAAGAAACCCCCAGCAACCATGATAGGAAATTCAAATGTTACAAAAGACCACTGTACAGGAACAGGTCGAACAATTGCAACAGCAGCTTGTACAAAAAGAATATTGAAAATATTGCTACCAATAACATTGCCAATTACCATTTCTGGATACCCACGAATAGCAGCAATGATGGAGGTTGATAGCTCTGGTAGTGAGGTGCCTACAGCCACCATAGAAAGTGCTATGACCCACTCTGAAACTCCAAAGGCAAGTGATATGCTGGTGGCAGACTCTACTAGTAAATGACCACCTAATATTAAATACAATATATTTAAGTTTTCCTCTAGGGGTTGTAAATATGCTTTAGTGAACTCGTTTCAGCTATGCTGAAACATTGTGCATGAAAAAATAAGCCCTAAACAAGGGCTCATTTTTGAAGACTCATTATTCACTACTTAAAAATTACTGTGGTTTTATTACCACTAGGAACATTTTAAATCTTTCAACTGCTTCTAACCCGTGAGGTATATTTGCTGGCATAACAACTACTTCTCCAGCCTTTGCTATCACCTTTTCTTCACCAATAGTAATTTCTGCTGTGCCATCCATTATGTAGACAAGTGCATCTCCTGATGCCGAATGGGAACTAATCCCCTCTCCCTTATCAAAAGCAAATAGCGTTAAACTTAAGTCATCCCTTTGAGAAATAGTCCTGCTTATAACTGTTCCTTCTTTGTATTCAACAAGATCTTTCATACTTAGTGCCTGAGAAAATGGCATATTCTTAATTAATACTTGTTCCATATCATCCACTCCTTTGTTCTTTTGTTTATATTTTACTTTACTGAAATACTATTTACGGTGATTTTTGTCACAATACGATAATTGTTATTAATCTATAAATAACTTCCCCGAGGGGAATAGTAAATATGTAGAGATATTTTCTGAGTAAAGGAATCCTCAAGTTTATTTATTTTGCTCTGCTTTCTATAAATAGGCTCTTATATTGATGGTCTAATTTCATTATATGATTTTGAATCCAATCAGCTATAAACTCTATTATTTCCATTGTTATTTTATTTTGGTTTTCATCAATATTTTGCGCTTCAACTTCCATAATTTTTTCTATAAAATCTTCATGTTGTCTTTTATGTGTTTGATAGTATTCAAAATTAAATTTATTCATCAATTCTTCTTCATGACTAAAATGATACACAGTATAATTTTTTAGTTCCACTAAAACAGCCATAATCTTGTCATAGTGATCTATTTCATCTTCTTTGGAAACAATACCAAATAACTGATTTCCCAAAACAAATAATTGCTGATGCTGCTCATCAATAGAAGTGATGCCCACGTTGTACTTATCGTTCCATTTAAATATCATCTTTGTTCCCCCTTTTTAATAGTCAAACTTCTTAGCTTTTTACTGTTAGCATCCTTGCCTAAATATCTTTCAGGTACTTCAATTCTAATATATTAAAATATTAGAGGTTTTTGTCAAAGTCTTGAAGAATTTATATAATACAATGATACTACTACGATAGGAGGAATAATCTATGAAGATACTATTAGCCGTTGATGGCTCTGAGAACTCTCAAAGAGCCGCAGAAAAAGCCTTGGAATTTGCTAATCAGCTTCCCGTTAAAATTACTGTAATTTCAGTTTTAACAGACTTTATTCCATCCATTTTAGAACTGAGTAAGAAAAAGTATTATGAAAATCTAGTTGAAAGTCACAAAAGGCATAATGAAGATATTCTCGATAGGTACAAAAATTTCTTTAAAGAAAACAATGTAGAAGCAGAAGTCTTATCGAGATTTGGCCCCCCTGTAGAAGAAATCTGTAAGGAAGCCGAAAAGGGTCAATACTCCTTCCTAATAATAGGTAGCAGAGGACTTTCTAATTTAAAAAAAACAGTAATGGGTAGTGTCTCTTACAACATTGTGCACTGTGCTTCAATCCCTGTAATGGTTGTAAAATAGCAATCACGGAGCTAACTCAAGCACTTGTGGGTTAGCTCCATTTTTAAGGAAACCCAGTATCTTAAAGTTTTACCTATCACCAAGCCATCTTTCCATTACTAGACAAGCTGTAAGATCACCTGTTACGTTTACTGCAGTACGAGACATATCTAGAATTCTATCAACACCAAGGATCAAAGCTATACCACTTGCTGGTATGCCAACACTATTTAAGACCATTGCCAGGATAACAATACCAACACCTGGTGTAGCAGGGGCACCTATAGATGCTGCTACTGTTGTTACTACAATTAATAGTAAAGAGGCCATACTTAAGTCTACACTAAATACTTGAGCCAAAAAAACTGTTGCTGCACCCTGATAGAGAGCTGTTCCGTCCATATTTATTGTTGCCCCTAAGGGTATCAAAAATTGAGCAGTTGAGGGTTTCACACTTAGTTTGTCTTCTGCTGTTGTAATTGATAAGGGCATAACAGCAGCAGAGCTTGAGGTTGAAAATGCTAAAAGCTGTACTTCTCTTACTATCCCTAAAAATTTTAATGGTCTTATTCCTGATACTATTAATACAAATAGTAGATAGATACTCATTAGAATTAATAAAGCAAATAATACTGTCCCAACATACACAGCCATACCAAGTAAAGCATCAATTCCAGTATTAATTGTAGTTTGGGCCAGTAATCCAAAGACTGCAACTGGTGCTAGTAGCATTGCCCACTTTACTACCGTCATGCAAACCTCTTGAATGGAATTGAGCAAATCAAGTATGGGTTTAGCTTGTTTAGGAGCCATAGCTATTAATGCGAGACCTAGTACTATTGCAAATAAAACAACCTGGAGCATTTGTTTTTCAACCATTGCACCTAAAGGATTATCTGGTAAAATATTAGCTATTAATTGAGGCACCTGACCGATTGAAGGAATTTCATCAGTCCCACTTTCAGCTTGTTCAACTATGGCAGTCTCTTTGTGTGCATCCAGTAAAGAACCATCTATAAAATTACCTGGTTGAATTAAGGATGTTACTCCTATACCAATAGTAATGGCAATAATTGTTGTAAAAACAAAATAAGATGCTGCACGCCCGCCAATCTTTTTTAAATGCTCCATGTCATCGCTAGATGCTACTCCAGTAATAATAGAAGCAAAAATCAAAGGAATGACTATCATCTGAATCATACCTAAAAAGATTTGACCCGGTAAAGCCAGCCAGTTTGCAATAGTAGTTCCTACTTCTTCTCGTACAAATCCAGCCGAAGGGCTTAAAAACAACCCTACAGTAATACCTAGTGCCATACCAATGAGAATTTTAAGCCATAGGCGACCTTTGACAAGATTTTGCAAGTGACGGTTTAAAAGCTTTAAAGATCTAGGATGAAAATAACTCAATGTTTGCCTCATAAACCTGTCCCCCTTTTTGATGTCAAAAAAACTTCACTAAAATAATAATGAAGCTATTTCTCACTATATACAGTTTAACATAACAAAAAAACTACGGAACCCAATTACCCCTTTCTTACTTTTTTCTTCACATTTTCAACATTAATTCTAAAGGATAAAGGTTTTATCCTGACTCCTTGACTCCTGACTTCTGACTTCTAACTTCTGGCTTCTGACTTCCGACTTCAGTTATTTACCAAATGACAAGCCACAAAGTGTTTATCACCAACCATGCTAAACTTTGGTTCAATCTGCTTACATTTTTCTTGAACTAGCTGACACCTTGTGGAAAATCTACACCCTGATGGTGGGTTCACTAGATTTGGAACATCCCATTTTAAGATAATCCTTTCTTTTTTTCCATTTATTTTTGGTACAGGAATAGCCGAAAGAAGTGCCTTTGTATAGGGATGTAGCGGATTTTGATATATATTATCCTTGTCTGAAAGTTCTACTAGTTTCCCAAGGTACATTACTGCAACCTTATCACTTATATATCTTACAACCCCTAGATCATGGGAAATAAAAATATATGTTAAATTAAATTCTTTTTGTAATTCCTGGAGTAAATTTAATACCTGGGATTGAATAGAAGCATCTAAAGCAGAAACTGGCTCATCACATATTATCAGTTTGGGGTTTATAGCAAGTGCTCTTGCAATACCGATCCGCTGACGCTGGCCACTACTAAGCTCATGGGGCAATTTTTTTGCATATGTACTATTTAAACCTACCACTTCAAGAAGCTTTTGAACCTTCTGTTCCTGCTCCTTACGATCACCTATTTCATGGACTATCAGAGGTTCTCTAATAATGTAAGAAACAGTCATTCTACTATTTAATGAACCATAGGGATCTTGAAAGATCATTTGCATATTCCTACGGAGCTGTCTTAATTCATCCTTAGAAAGTTGGGTTATATCCTCATTTTCGAAATAAATGTGCCCATCGGTAGGTTCTAGTAAGCGTAACACGATTCTGCCAAGGGTGCTCTTGCCACAACCACTTTCTCCAACAATACCAAAGGTTTCCCCTTCTTCTACAGAAAAACTTACATCATCTACTGCTTTAAGCGTATGTTTTTTATGATTGAATAATCCCCCGCCAATTGGAAAATACTTTTTAAGATTTTGTACTTTTACTAGGGGTTGGCTCATTTTGCATCCACCTTCCAACAACTAACATAATGCTCCCTGGTTACAGCTACTAGATTAGGTGTTCTCTCCTTACAAATATCTAGCATATAGGGACAACGAGGGTGAAATGGACAGCCTGCTGGCATGTTCATTGGGTGTGGTACACTACCATTAATCACATGCAGTTTTTCTTTTCCCCCATTGTGAATACCAGGCATTGATTTTAAAAGGCCTTCTGTATATGGATGAAGTGCATCTTCAAAGATATCGCTAGAATAACTTAATTCAACAATTCGGCCTGCATACATTACAGCAACCCTCTGTGCCATCTCTGCTATTACTCCTAAGTTGTGGGAAATAAAGATAATTGCTGTTCCTAGTTCTTCCTTTGCCTTTATCATTAAGTCAATAATCTGAGATTGTGTTGTAACATCAAGTGCAGCTGTCGGCTCATCCGCCAAGAGGATTCTTGGATTACAGGATAAAGCCATGGCAATCATAATCCGCTGGCTCATACCGCCCGACATTTGATATGAATATTCCTTCAGTCTTAATTCTGGCATTGGTATCATAACTAATCTTAAAGCATCTATCGCTTGTACCATAGCAGCTTTTTTACTTACTTTTTTATGTATCATGATTGCTTCAGCTATCTGATCACCTATGGTATGGACAGGATTTAGAGCTGTAATGGGATCTTGAAATATCATTGCAATATTATTTCCGCGGATTTTTTGCATTTCCTTATCTTTAAGTGTTAGAAGATCATTACCTTCAAAATATATGTTTCCCTGGGTTACTTTTCCCAAATATGGTAGTAAGCCCATGATTGAGAGAGCTGTTACACTTTTACCACAACCACTCTCACCAACTATACCTAAGGCTTCTCCAGCTTTAAGGGTAAAAGAAATCTCAGTTAACACCTGAAAGTTGCCTTTGTTTGTAGAGAATCCAGCACTTAGATTATTTACTTCAAGTAGGTTAGCTCCCATAATCATACCTCCAGATAATTGTACCTTCACGCACCAACCATGCGTAACTATCCTAGCTTGGTATATCAGTCTCTTGTACATTTATATCGTCATGAACAGGTATTATATCTGACTGGACTAAGATAACTCCACCTATAATTACTACTGCACCAATGGCCATTTCTATGTGTAGAGATTCATTTAAAACCAAGAAACCAAGAATTATTGCAACTATTGGATTAATATAAGTATAAGTTACAGCCTTGTATGGAGGAACAACCTTTAATATATAAATATAGGCACTATATGCAATTATAGAGCCAAAGATAATTAAGTATAATAAAGCTGCCATGCCTATTGGAGTAATCTTAACACTAACAAGCTCCCCTGCCAGTAATCCAAGAACTAATAGAGCAACACCTCCTGCTAACGATTGTACAGCAATATTAGATATAGTTGAGCAAGACGGTGGCCTTCGTACTGAATATAATGACCCTACTGCCCAGCAAAGTGAGGAAGAAAGCGCCCCAAAGAGACCGGGTAAACTAGTATTACCAAATTCTAACTCCGGGGAAAAAAGAATAGCTACCCCTAAAAAACCGCAAATCAGACCTAGCCATCCCCGCTTGCCAACCCTATTACCCCCTGGCAAGAAGCTGTCAATTAAAGCAGTAAACAGTACTGAAGTCGCAAGTATTATTGCAGTCAGGCTTGTAGCAATGTACTGTTGTGACCAAAACACAAACCCAGCTGCCCCAGTAAGTAAAAACAAGCCAGTTATGGCTGATCTTTTAAAGTCCTGGAAGTTAGCTGGCATTTTTAAACCTTTTAGTCTAGCATAAATAAACATAATTATGCCTACAGTAGTAAAACGAATACCTGCAAATAATGCAGGAGGTAAATCGTCAATTCCTAATTTGATTGCTAAGTATGTAGAACCCCACACAATACACATAATAAAATAACACAAATATGCCAAAGGATCTGTAGTCCCAAGAAATTTTAATTTCACCAAGTCTATCCCCTTACTTCAATAACTTTTATCTATCCTATATTTGCTCTTCATATTTTTTAAAAAGCCATGTATTTTAGCTTTATATTCCTTATTTGCACTACCTTTATTATATAACCCTAGATATCCCCCATAGTACTCAGGGTATTCTTTTTGAATAAAATCCAAATATCTTTTTCTAATCCCTCCAGACATATACAACATGCAGCACATAATATAATCAGCACCAGAATTAGCGCCTGCCTTTACCATCTTTTCAAGACTCTCTTCGTCATCTGATAAAAATGGAAGTATGGGGAAAAAATGCAGCCCTACCCTTGCCTTTGTTTTGCTAAGCTCCTTAAGTGCAATATACCTTTCTCGCGGAAGGGATGCACCCGGCTCCACCCTTTTTGATACTTCTTTGTCAATTGAAGTAATACATATTGCAAGCTTAACGGTTGTGACCTCAGCTAGCTCGGCTATTAAGTCAATATCCCGCATAATCAGATCCGATTTAGTACTTATAACTATAGGATTCTTGTACTTAATCATAAGCCGTAACAAATCCGGCATTAATTTAAATTGCCTTTCCCCTTCCTGATAACTATCACAAACCCCTCCGAAGTTAATGGTTTCTCCTACCCATGTTGTACTTGCTAAAGTCTCCTCTAACCTATCAGAGATATTAGTCTTCACAAAAATCTCATCCTGAAAACTTTCACTATTTAGATAGGAGTGACTTTTCACACCATAGCAATATTTGCATCCATGGGAACAGCCTCTATAGATATTAAGATCGTATTTATAGGGTAATCCCCTCCTAGTCAACCTATGAAGTGCGTCTTTTACTTCAAGTTCACAATATTTAACCATTTAATTCAATCCTTCTTTTACTGTGCTTATAGAAAAAATCATGGATAAGTGTATAATATACTACAAAGGAATATCTTTCTACAATCTACTGCTATTTTCCTGTAAATGTAATTCAAATAGTATCTGAAAATGGTATCAAGTAGTTAAGAATACGGAAGGAGATAATTTGGATGAATCCTATCAACCGCAGAGAAAATATTTTGGCCATTCTAAAAACAACTGACCAACCAATTGCAGGTTCTGAGCTTGCAACCAGGCTATACGTCAGTCGGCAGATTATAGTTCAAGACATTTCCATATTAAGGGCTAGTGGTGAACAAATATTAGCTACACCCCAAGGCTACCTTTTAATGCAAGCATTAACCTCTACCCCTTATAGAAAAACCTTTGCTACCTGCCATACTTCAGAAGAAATGCCTCAGGAACTTGAAATAATGGTAGATGCCGGAGGCAAGGTTTTAGATGTTATTGTTGAGCATCCTGTATATGGAGAACTAAGGGGAATACTTATGCTTAGCTCCCGCAGAGGTATTTCAATATTTATTAATAATATCAAAAATTCTAATTCTAAACCCCTTTCTGCTTTAACCCACGGAATACATCTTCATACTGTTGAAGCTTCTAGTGAAGAGGTTTTTATCCATATTGAAAGGGAGCTAGACAAAGCAGGCTTGTTACTAAAACAGTGAACTCGTTTCAGCTATACTGAAACATCGGGAATCAGATGGAGACTCTACTCCACCTGATTAGAACATCCCACCTACGCCAGTAGTTCTAGCATTGTGATTTTTGCAATGCGTAGAAATACCAGTGCAGAGCAAGAGGTGGAACCCTTAAAATAAGTGCATGATAAAAGTAATAGTTATAATTGACGGGGATTGCTGTATAGGTTAAAATTTTTTTGACAGCACCTGACAAGACATCTGTCTATGCATGTTAGCACATATAAGAGAGGAGATTACTGATTAATGAATTTAATTGATACTATTGCAGAGATAAAAAATTTGAAAAAGCAACGCAACGCTATAATCCTGGCCCATAACTATCAGATAGACGAGGTTCAAGAGATTGCTGACTATACTGGGGATTCCTTTGGCTTAAGTAAGCTTGCTGCATCAACAGATGCAGAGGTTATTGTTTTTTGTGGTGTTCAATTTATGGCTGAAAGTGCCGCCATATTGTCCCCAGATAAGATTGTATTGCTGCCTGAAAAGAATGCCGGATGTCCATTGGCGGATACTATCACTTCTAAAACCTTGCTTGAAAAGAAGAAAGAATATCCAGAAGCCGCTGTTGTGTGTTATGTCAATTCGTCAGCTGAAGTAAAAGCTGAAAGTGATATTTGCTGTACTTCTTCAAATGCTGTCAAAATTGTAAATTCACTAGAACAAAAACAGGTACTCTTTGTTCCCGACAGGAATTTGGCTAGCTATGTTGCCTTAAAAACCGAGAAGGAAATAATCCCATGGGATGGGTATTGTATTACTCACCATAGAGTAACTGTAGATGATGTAAGAAAGGTTCGCCTGCATCATCCTGATGGAATCATTGTCGTTCATCCAGAATGCCAACCAGAAGTAGTAGCACTTGCAGATCATGTTGGCAGCACTTCGGAAATTTTGCGTTTTTCCAAGGAATCTAAGGCAAAAAAATTTATTATAGGAACTGAAATGGGAATGCTTTATCGCTTAAAAAAGGAAAATCCTGATAAGCAGTTTTATTTATTGTCACAGGGGCTTATCTGTCCAAATATGAAGATGACCACCCTTCCAAAAATAAAGGATGCTCTAGAAACCTTGGAACCACAGATAAAAGTAGATAATTCCATTAGAAAGGCTGCATGTGGGACTCTTGAAAAGATGCTTACAATTGCATCAGGTCATAACTAAAAAAGACTCACCTCCCTAACGTAAATAGTAAAAGCATCTAAATAGGAGTGGTTTATTTGTTTCCTAGATATTTAATCAACTTTGATTGTAAAACACACCTTTGTTTTGATTTCATTATTATTGGTACTGGAATAGCTGGAATGTATTCTGCCCTGCACCTATCTGAGCACGGGCGGGTTTTACTAATCTCCAAGGATAATTTTCCTGCAGGAAATTCCATATATGCCCAAGGAGGTATTGCTGCTGCGATTGACGAAAAAGATAGCCCAACTCTGCATCTAAAGGATACTCTTAGTGCTGGAGCAGGCCTTTGTGATATAAAAGCAGTTAAAACACTTGTGGAAGAAGGACCTGTTCATATACAAAATTTGTTAAAAATGGGAGTTCCCTTTGATAGAAGTAGCAAAAAAATATCTCTCACTCAAGAAGGTGCTCACGGAATACCTCGTATCCTTCATGCAGGGGGGGATGCAACAGGAAAGGTCGTATGTAAAGTTTTATCAGAACAACTACAGAATAAAGCTAATGTGGAAATATTAAAAAATACTATGGCTGTGGATTTAATCTCCCAGGCAAATAAATGTTTAGGGGTACTTGTTCTCACACAGGAGCACCAGCCTAATGTAATCTATGCAAGAGCTGTTATTCTAGCAACCGGTGGAATAGGTCAATTATATGAAAAAACTACAAATGCACCAGGAGTTACAGGTGATGGCATAGCAATGTCAGTAAGAATAGGGGCTAGGGTTGCTGACATGGAGTTTGTTCAGTTTCACCCAACTATGTTAAATAGTGAAAAGTTGCGTGGCTTTCTTATTTCTGAAGCAGTTCGTGGTGAAGGTGCTGTGCTTCGCAATCATAATGGTGAAAGGTTCATGCCTAAATTTCATCCCCTAGCAGATTTAGCTCCTAGAGATATTGTTACCAGGGCTATATTTACTCAAATGCTGGAATCATCTTCACAGGTCTATTTGGACGCAACAGGATTTGCAAAAAACTTTTTCAAAAGTCGTTTTCCCACTATTTATAACACATGCACTAGTCTTGGGATAGACCCCAGTTCAGACATGATACCCGTTACACCTGGTGCACATTACCTAATGGGAGGTGTAAAAACTGATACATGGGGAAGAACAAATATTAGTGGACTATATGCATGTGGTGAAGTGGCATGTACTGGAGTACACGGTGCAAATAGACTTGCTAGCAATTCGTTGTTAGAGGGTCTTGTTTTCGGTTACAGAACAGCTAAAGCAGCCTCCCTTGAGGATACATCTTATGATAAGAGCAATATAGAATCTCTGAACTATACCAAACAAAAAACAAAAAAACTAGATTCGCAGGAGTATGACAAGCTTTTAAAACAATCCATGCAGGAAAATGTAGGTATAATTCGAGATGCTCAGGATTTAAAGAAGCATCTAAATTTATTACAGATGGTTTTTCCCTTTCTTGACCATGATTTACAGTCTAAAGAAGGCATTGAGTTTCAAAATAAAGTAATTGTATCATATATGGTTACTCAAGCTGCAATGGCAAGAAATATTAGCTGTGGTGCACACTACAGAACCAATTCTTTACCTAAGGACAAATCTTCATAGAGGAGGTATCTTTTTAAATGGAAATAAACCTATCTCAATTACAAAAATTAGTTACCCAGGCGCTTGTAGAGGATATTGGACATGGTGATCTTACTACTGATAATTTATTTTCGCATGATATTCAGGCCAAGGGTTATTTCTTGGCAAAGGATGACGGAATTATTGCGGGACTTACAGTAGCTGAGACTGTTTTTAAGACCCTTTCCCCAAATATAGCATGGGAAGAAATAGTAAAGGATGGAGACAAGGTACAGAATGGAATGAAACTAGTCTACATCTCTGGTTCACTACCAGCTATCTTAACAGGTGAACGAGTAGCATTAAACTTTTTACAACGTCTTTCTGGTATAGCAACTAAAACCCATAGCTATGTTAAAAAGGTTAAAGGTTATCCGGTAAGAATCGTTGATACAAGAAAAACTGCCCCTGGTTTGAGAATATTAGATAAATATGCAGTAAGAGTCGGTGGCGGAAGCAATCATCGCTTCGGGCTTTATGATGCAGTAATGCTTAAGGATAACCACTTAAAAGCAGCAGGCAGCATCACAAAAGCAATTAGCATTTTAAAAGAAAAGCTTCCATTTACCATTAAAATCGAGGTAGAAACGGAAGATCTTAAGATGGTTCAAGAAGCTCTCGACAATAAAGTAGACATTATCATGCTGGACAATATGTCTCCAGAAATGATGGTTAAAGCTGTAGAGCTAGTAAAGGATCAAGCAATAATAGAAGCTTCTGGAGGAATAACTCTGGATAGTATTAAGGAAATTGCAGCAACAGGAGTAAATATAATCTCTGTTGGCGACCTCACCCATTCAGTAAAAGCCCTTGACATTAGTCTAGAGTTATCCTAGAACTCAAACCTTATAAACAGGATTCTTTATTCAGGTGGAGTTTCCCACAGGATTAGTTCAACTAGAGTTCAGGGACAGTCACCTGAACTAAGTTTTACTGAATGACTTCATCTGAATATTAGAAACCGTTATCCAGGGGCTTAGTACCACTTATCTCCCACTACGCCAGTAGTTCTAGTATTGTGTTTTTTACGATACGTAGAAATACTAGTGCAGAGCCGCCAGTAGTTCTAGCATTGTGATTTTTGCAATGCGTAGAAATACCAGTGCAAAGCAAGAGGTGGGAGTCTTAGTGGTAGTTAGCCATCGGGTAAATCTCCATCATTTTGGAAATCTTATCATATATGTGTATAATAGCAATAGAACTTAATTTTCCCCTATGAGGAGGTAGATAGATATGACAAGCATTAAAGAACTTACAATAAATACCATCAGGGTATTGTCTGCTGAAGCAGTTGAAAAGGCAAATTCAGGACACCCAGGACTTCCCCTTGGTTTAGCACCAGCGGCCTATGTATTGTGGTCTCAAGTATTAAAGCATAATCCCGTTAATCCTAGATGGCCTAATAGAGACAGATTTATTCTCTCAGCAGGCCATGGCTCCATACTTCTTTACTGTCTTCTACATTTATTTGACTATGGATTATCTATGGATGACATTAAGTCTTTCAGACAATGGGGAAGTGATACACCAGGCCATCCAGAATACGGCCATACAGTAGGAGTAGAAACTACAACTGGTCCATTAGGACAGGGTTTTGCCAATGGTGTTGGTATGGCCATTGCCGAAAAAAGATTAGCTGCTGAGTTCAATCGTGAAGGGCACAATATTGTGGATCATTTTACATATATCTTTGCAAGCGATGGAGATATGATGGAAGGCATTAGTTCAGAGGCAGCTTCATTAGCTGGACACCTAAAGCTAGGAAAGCTCATCTGTATCTATGATGACAATGACATCACAATAGATGGTGATACCGCTCAAACCTTTACCGAGGATGTTGGTATGCGATACCAAGCCTTTGGTTGGCAGGTTATAGAGGTTACTGACGGTAACGACACGGAAGCAATACTGGCTGCATTAGAAAAGGCAAAAACAGCTACTGATAAGCCAACTATTATCATTTTAAAGACTATCATTGGCTATGGAAGCCCTAATAAGCAGGGCAAGGCCGCTTCCCATGGAGCTCCCCTTGGGAAGGATGAAGTAGCTGCCCTAAAAGAGAATTTAGGCTGGGAGTATAGTGAAGAATTCCATGTACCTGAGGAAGTAAAAAAGCATTTTTCACAGATTATTAATAAGCTTAATACCAAGTCTAAGGTATGGGAAAAGTTATTTACTAACTACAAAAAGGCATATCCACAGCTAGCAAGCAAATGGGATGATTGGCATTGTGATGAACTTCCTACTCAATTATTAGAGGATGATGACTTGTGGAATTTCGATGATAAGCCAATTGCCACACGTAGTGCTTCGGGTCAGGTAATGAATAAGCTCACGAAATATCTGCCAAACCTGGTTGGTGGTTCAGCAGATCTTAATGCTTCAACTAAAACCTACTTGAAAAATATGGGTGACTTTCAAGCTGATACACCTGATGGCAATAACTTGTTTTTTGGCATTAGAGAACACGCAATGGCAGGAATCCTTAATGGAATTGCTCTACATGGAGGATTTAGGGTTTTTGGATCCACCTTCTTTGTGTTTTTTGATTATATGAAACCTTCCATAAGGCTTGCAGCCCTTATGGGTCTGCCTGTAATTTATGTTTTTACACATGATTCTCTAGCAGTTGGGGAGGATGGTCCTACCCATCAACCAATTGAACACTTGATAGCTTTGCGGGCAATTCCAAATATCCAGGTATTCCGGCCTTGTGATGCAAAGGAAACAACTGCAGCTTGGTTGGCAGCTCTAAAAAGAAAGAATGGGCCTACAGCCATAGTACTTACTAGACAAAATTTACCCATTTTAGAAAATAGTTCTATAGAAGCACAAAAGGGTGCATATGTTATTGGAATGGAAAAAGGTAGGAACCCAGAAGTCATTATTCTCGCAAGTGGATCAGAGGTGCCCTTAGCCCTGAATGCTCAAAAAGAACTATGGATCCAAAAGATTGATACAAGAGTTGTCAGTATGATTAGCTGGGAAGTGTTTAAAAGGCAGCCATTCGAGTATAGAGAAGGTATCATCCCAAGCTCAGTAACCAGGAGGATATCCGTTGAAGCTGGAAGCCCTCTTGGATGGAGAGAATTTGTCGGTGATAAGGGCTGTATAATAGGCATTGAAAGCTTTGGAGCATCTGCGCCGGGTAAAATAGTACTAGAGAATATGGGTTTTTCTGTAGATAATATTGTTGAAAAAGTGGTTGGATTGATGAAGAACATGCAGAGCTAAATATATTACCCCTTAGTATTTTTTACATTTTGATATAGCTCCCCATTTTGATATAACTCCCCTTTTTGATATGCTCCCCTTAAGGTAGACAGGTTAAATAATATAATCTGTTACCAAAGGGGAGTTTTTTAAATTCTATTTCAGCTAATAATTATATATCTTCTAACTCTCTAAATCCTATGCATTCATCAGTATAGGCTCACCTTTCTGCTTTTGATGGCACTTAAAACCCCACTTATAGATGCAAGAACCCATTGACAGTAGTGTGCACCATGCAGTATACTGCACAATAAGGAGGTGGTTATTTTGGATAAATTAATAACAAAAACTACCTTGAAAGATCAAGTATACATTTATTTAAAAAAAGCAATCCTCACTGGCGAAATAGAAGTTGGTAAAACTTATTCAGAGCAATGGTTTGCAGATTTCCTAGGGGTATCACGAACACCTGTCAGGGAAGCAATTCTACAAATTAGGCGAGAGGGTTTACTTGAAACTCTTCCTTGCAAGGGAATTGTTGTAAAAGAAATTTCTTTGTCTGATATCGAGAAGACCTTTCAGATTCGTCTAGCCCTAGAAGGTTTTTGTGTTATAACTTTAGCCAAAGAATCGAATACACAGGCCGCTCAAAAACTCATATCTCATCTAGGAAATTTAATTGACAAACAGAAAGAATTAGCTAATCCTGAGTATAAATATGAGTTTATGGAGATGGACGAATTATTTCACAGAGAAATTATAAACTATATCGACAATAACAAGTTCATTGAAAACTTTGAAGATATCAGAAGCCGTGTTGAAAGATTGTGTATGGACACGTTGAAAATGGAAGGTAGAATGGATAGTACAATAAAAGAACATAATGATATTTATCAAAACATCAGAAGTGCTCAGCCTTGGAAGGCATATACCGCAATGGAAGATCATCTGACTAATGCTAAGAAATTGCTCATGTCCTGTATGCAAGGGTGAAATGAGTTAGCTCTCGGGAAACAAACATACCATAATTAACCAAGGAGGTAATATTTAATGAAGTTAACATCAAGAGAAAGAGTTTTAAGAACCTTACAGCTTATGGAGACTGACAGAATACCATGTTCACCTTTTGTTTTTGATGCCTGGTTTGGGCTTGCACCAAAGGATTATGCTGATAGGCTTGTAGCAAATACTGATATTATGGTGGCAGTACGTACA
Source organism: Desulfitibacter sp. BRH_c19 (assembly GCA_001515945.1). Classification (NCBI taxonomy): domain Bacteria; kingdom Bacillati; phylum Bacillota; class Clostridia; order Neomoorellales; family Desulfitibacteraceae; genus Desulfitibacter; species Desulfitibacter sp. BRH_c19. The sequence goes on along the minus strand of LOER01000026.1, from coordinate 183,035 downwards.
GGCACCAAGGCCGAAACCTGGGTTGGGGGTGAATTGCATAATGTTTTCAAAAGATTTTCTACTTCAGATGGTAATATTAGAGAAGTAATACAAACTCCCAAGGGAGAACTAACTGCAACCATAAAACCAACTGGAGACCATATTGATTGGTATCTTGAACACCTTTTTAAAGATCCCTCAGATGTGGAAAAATTCCTTTCTATTCCTTATAAGCCTCTTAATCCACCAATGGAAAACTTTTATAAGTGGGAAAACTATATTGGTACCGAAGGACTTGTGCTAGGAGAAATATCAAATCCTTTCTATTGTCCTGCGTACTACTTTGGAACTGAACAAAATTTAATTCAGACATATAGCAATACAGAACTGATTATTCAATTACAAGATGCTCTGGTGGAAAGAGCTTGTGATGTAATAAAAAATGCAAGTAAGCTGGGAGTTAAGGTTTGGAGAATAATTGGAGCAGAGTATGCGTCGCCTAGAGTATTACCACCTAGATTCTTCAAGGACATTATTGTTAAGTATGACAAAAAACTGGTAGATACAATTCATGAATGTGGTGGAATTGCCTATATGCATATGCATGATAAAATGATGGATGTTATTGATGACATTATTGAAATTGGCCCAGATGCTCTGGATCCGCTAGAAGCTCCCCCCTTAGGTGATGTTGATCTTCATGTTCTGAAGGAACGACTTGGAAATAAAATGTGCCTTGTTGGCAACATTGATGATATGAATGTACTTTCCAAAGCCTCTACGGAAGAGGTAGAAAAACTTAGCTTAGAATGTATTAAAGCTGCAGGTAAAGGTGGAGGTTATATTTTAGGCGGTACTGCATCTGGTCTCTTCATGCCTAAAACTGTAGATAACTTTATTGTAATGGCCGATGTTTGTAAAAGAATGAAACAGTAGTTCTGTAGACATAGAAAGAGGGCAGTTCAATAATGAATCCCCCCTTTCTATCTACTAGCTCCTCTTATACTCATTAAAACAGTCTAAGCAGACAATTTTTCCATCTTCCAGCCTTCCTCTTGGTTCCATAAAATGCTCCCCACATTTATCACAGAGAATTGATTTGAAAATACGGGCCTTTTCTGGCAACTTTACATTAACCCAATTGATACTACAGATCTCCTCTTGGGGTCCTTTAAGAATATGCTGAATCCTCTTTTCTTTCATTTCTTGAAAAAGCTGTTTCTCCATTTGAGAGGCCTTGCCTGTCATTACCTTTTCCCTTAAGGCATCATCTGGCCTATGGGCTTCTCCTGCACCCATAATAATTCTGATAGCTTTTCCATTACTTCGTAACACAAAAGTAAATGCGGATTTACCATGGTCCTTAAAAATTAAATTACCTTTTCCTAAAGTGCAACCTGTTAATGCTTGTATACCATCAACGCTACAAGAATCTGTTTCCACTATAGCAACCATTTCCTCATCAGCTGCACGCCCAGACGCAAGATTTTCTAGAGCAATTGCACTTGCCCTTACTCCATAGGCAAGACCCGGACAAGAATGTCCATGAAAGTCTACTGCTTTTTTCCATAGTTCATTAATGTTTATTGTTGAACTCACAACCTATCACCTTCCTTTATAACCCCATTTTACCATTTAACATTGATATTTCATAATTATCAATAAGGAAAAAACTTATTCAATCTTGAAGATTTAATGAAGATAGCTAGTTTAAAAAAGGGTTATATAGTTCAATATAAAACTATTGTAATATGTAGAAAAATTATCTTAGGAGTGATATTTATGAAGTATGAACTTCCAGTACTACCGTATGCATATGATGCCCTTGAACCTCATAATGATGAACAAACACTAAAGCTTCACCATGATGCACATCATAAATCTTATGTCGATGGACTAAATAATGCAATATCAAAACTTGCCGAAGCACGAGAGACAGGAGATTTCGGATTGATTAAGCATTGGGAGAGGGAATTGGCTTTTCATGGATCGGGCCATGTACTGCACACCCTGTTTTGGAACAATATGTCTCCTAACGGTGGCGGGAATCCAACCGGAAAAATTGCTTCACAAATAGAAAAAGACTTTGGTAGCTTTGAAGCCTTTAAAAAACATTTTACATCTGTTGCAGCTACAGTTGAAGGGTCTGGTTGGGGTGTTTTAGCCTGGAATCCTCATGGAAATAAGCTAGAAATAATGGCAGCTGAAAAGCATCAGGATTTAACCATCTGGGGAGCAGTTCCTTTACTAGTTTGTGACGTCTGGGAGCATGCGTATTATTTAAAGTATCAGAATAAAAGGCCTGCTTGGATAGAAGCTTGGTGGAACCTGGTGAACTGGGAAGATGTAAATAATAGATTAGCTAAGTAAAAATAGCTATCTAGAATTCCAAATCTACTGCAAAAACCTGGATGAATTGTCTCCAGGTTTTCACTTCCATTAATATTATCCATATAGTATTAGTGGAAAACATAAGCCTATTGTTAAGTAAATAACCCTGTGATAAGATACATTTAAAACTGGAGGAAATTTCACAATGAATATTGAAATAATTTATGAAAAACTCATTAGCTATGGTGCAAGCCTTTTGCTAGCATTATTATTTCTCATTGTCGGTTTGAAGATAATTAAGATGCTAGTAAATACAATCTCCAAAAGATTTGAAAAGATTGAAATTGATCAGGCATTAAAACCTTTCTTAGTTTCAATTGTTAAAGTATCATTGCAGATTCTACTTGTAATTTCTATTGCTTCCATGATAGGAATAGAGATGACTTCTTTTATAGCAGTTATTGGTGCTGGAGCCTTTGCTGTTGGGCTTGCTCTCCAGGGTAGTCTGGCTAATTTTGCTGGGGGAGTTTTAATTCTTCTTTTAAAACCATTTAAGGTTGGGGATTACATTGAAGTGGTTGGTTACTCAGGTACTGTAAAGGAGATTCAAATCTTCCATACTATTTTAAATACGCCAGATAACAAAAGGGTTATAATTCCTAATGCAAATTTATCAAACAGTAGTACATTAAACTATAGTTCAAACCCAACTAGAAGAGTTGACTTTACATTCGGTGTCGGTTATCAGGATGATATTAAAAAGGTAAAAATGGTCTTAAGAAAAATAGCAGAAAATAATCCTCTTGTCCTAAAAGACCCTCCCGTGCAAATAGTACTAGGAGAACATGGTGACAATGCTGTTATCTTCTACATGAGATTATGGTGTGAAAAAGATGATTATTGGTCAATCTATTTCGACATTCTAGAAGCGGCTAAACATGAGTTTGATAAAGAAGGAATTAACATCCCATATCCTCAGATGGATATCCATATGAGTAAATAGCACAATGATAATGTCTTAGACAGATAAGCCTAGCTAAGGTTACCTTTTTAAGACATTTTTTCTGTTATGGTCATCTTCTGTAGCTTGCCGTAAGTTAAAGTCCTCCATAGCCATTCTATAGGACCAAATCTATATTTATTCAGCCACAGTCTGCTTATAAAAATCTGCGTAGCAAAGATTATGAGAGTAAAAACTAACCCAGCAGCCGGTCCAACTTTACCATATAGACCCAACCCATAGCTATAGAAAATTGTTGTACAAACAATTGATTGGAACAGATAATTGCTCAATGCCATTCTACCTACATTTGCCAATGGCCTTAATTTTTGTATCCAGTCTTTATTCTGACATAGCAATACAATTGATGACATATAGAAAATACTTAATCCCGGATCTGCTAAAACCCTGGAACCCATATTTATCAAATCGTATATCGATCCAGTAGACCTTAGATCTACTTGCAGCCCGCTAAGATAGTTTATGATACTCATGCTAAAACCAATAACTAAGCTCCACTTCCAAACCCTCTTTATAAATGGCAAATTATGCTTAATATCCTGAAAGATTCTTTTTTTACCGCCGTAAAGACCCAACAAAAACATGGGAAATATCAAAGGTAAGACAAAGATGAGATAGTTATAAGTGAAGAGGGTATCCTCCACACGCTGGGCCATTAGTTCACCGAAGGTACCTTGACCATAAGCATAAATGGAGCTTTCTACTTTCATCTCAATGTTTGTAAAAAACTCCTGCATGTATACAGCGTAAGCTACATCATCTACAGAGATTGTAGATAACAGCGTTAAAGCTGTAGGTAGTACTGCAATAGTAAAGAATATTACAACCCAGGTGAGTATGGTTTTAGGTTTACGGTTAAAGAATAGGGGTAATAAAAATCCCAGTATTGCGTACGAAACGAGAATATCCCCGAACCAGATAAAAAAGGCATGAAATAGACCTATAATAAGTAATATAAATATCCTTCTATAAAAAAGTAGTAATGGTTTAGCACTCCTTACCTTTGCCCGTTCCATAAAAATTACAAAACCAAGTCCAAAAAGAAAAGAAAACATGGAATAAAATTTTCCTTCAATAAAAAGGCTAATCACTCCCAAAACAGCTTTATCCAAGAAGACTGTCCACATTTCTTGACCCAATAGTTCCAAATACATAATTGGATAACTGAAAAAAGCCATATTTACAATTAGTATCCCTAAAAGAGCAAAACCACGTATTATATCTATAACTTCAATTCGTTCATGAAACTGTATAGGTCCAGGCATTAGAGAATTCATAGTATCCAGAGCCCGGAATTGATCATTCAATTCATCAAATCCTTTCCTTTGTTAGAAAGACATAAACAGATTCTTAATCTCTATAGCATTATATAGCTCATAACTTGACTTTTGCAAATGATACTAGTAAAACCAAATTTTTTATCTATCTGTTTGAAACTCTTTAGAGATACTTTCGTCTATATATATAGGATAACTGATATGCTTTATTTTAAAGTGCACATTAATCCTGAAATTAGTGTATTATTAAATTAAATACTATTCACAGGAAAACTAACACGGGAGTTGAGAAAGAAATGAGTATTATATTACTTATTGTTCCAGTACTAATTGTCGCCCTAATTGTACTTCTAGTAGTTGGAGTAAAATTTGACCAAGAAAAAGGAGGAGAAAATGTGATTAAAAATGTGTATATTTATTTGGTACTGTTTGCAACTTTAATGATGACCATTGGTGGAAGTGTAGCAGCCTTTATGGCAGTTGCCGATATAGTTGCTCCAGCTCCATATTACCAATCCTTTGAAGAATTTCAACGCTGGGGTGCAGATAAACCTTATCCAGATGGTGAAGTCTCAGAAGAAGCTAGCCTTTCTGCGGAAGAGTTAAGAGAGAAATATGATGCTATGGTATCTTCAGAAAAAGAACGCCAAATTAGCAGGGCACAAAACAATCTAATTAAGAGTTTTGGTTGGATAGTCATTCCATTCCCCATATTTATGTTCTTCCAAAGGCGTCTAAATAAGAAGGAAGCCGTATAATAAAGGTATTTAAATAAGTTGACTAGGATATGTTTAAATCCCCTGTGAAAAATTTTCAGGGGATTTTTGAATCACTATAATTAATATGTAAAATGTTTCAAATCAAATCAATACGTCAATATTAATAAAAGCTTGAAAAATATGCTATAATTATGCAGGCATTTAAAATATTGCTACTTAATTTCGCATAACTAGGAGATCATTATTATGAAAATGGCTATTCAGGGATTGCTGCTAGGTTTTATCATAGTTTTGCCAGGGATGAGTGGCGGAACAGTATTTTTAATTTTTGGTATTTATGAACAGTTGATGAGAGATTTATCCAAGTTTAATCTTAAACCATATTTACCCATGGGACTTGGGTTATTACTGGGCGTCTATTTAGGTGGTTTAGGCTTCAGTTTATTCTTTGAACTTCATCGAGATGCCACTGTTGTATTTCTTCTTGGGTTACTTCTAGCATCAGTAAAGCCTGTTGTTGAATCCTGTCCAAAACCTGATAAGAAGAGTTTGACTTCTACGGCTTTGGCTGTTGTTTTGGGAATAGTTATTGGTTATGTTCTAGTTTTTGAAGATATCGGCGCTATTAATCTTGACTTAAATATTAACTGGTTTTTACTTGTTATAGGAGGTGCCCTGGCAACTGCAGCCATGATGATTCCAGGAATTCCTGGGAGTTCTATCCTTATAATATTTGGAGTATACGATGTAATTCTTTTTTCTATAGCAGAACTTAACTTATTTAATCTTTCGATGTTTGGTATAGGAAGCATACTGGGAATTTTTCTTTTGGCCAATACCCTGAATATTATCTATACTAACCATAAAATGTTAATTTCCTACTTTTTTGCCGGACTGATTATAGGGTCCTCAAAGGGACTACTACCGTCTTCTTTTGAACCCGTTTATTTACTGCTTTTTGCATTAGGCTTTACTATGGTCTGGAAATTTAGTGCTAAAAGGAATATCCCTGAGGTAAGTGAAGAGTGATGTTGCATCAGCTCTTCTTCCCCAGTAATATTTCCAACTTTTTAATATCCGTTGTAGGCGGTTGACAAGAAAAATTTTCACATATATAAGCGGTAGTTTTCCCATCTACTGTATCTCTTTCTTTAATAATTGGAATAAGCCTGCAAATTTCCTCACCCGAGGAACCAGGCATTTTAACTGCAACAAGCCTTTCTGGATTGAATCCCTTATTTATAATGTCCAACATATCACTTGTTTCTTTCTTATTAAGGTCACCAATAATATTAATTTCAGTTGTTGGATTTTCTGCAAAATAGACTGCCATTAGAAAATAAGCATATCCCGGAGGTGATTGACTTACAGTACCCCCGAATGCATTTAATTGCTTATCAGCAAGCTCTGCAATCTTTTCATCACCTGTAAGGTCAGCCAATCTTAGAAAGTTTAGTGCAGCTACTGAGTTTCCTGAAGGTACGGCGCCATCATATAGCTCCTTAGGTTTTGTAATAAGTTTTTCTCCATCATGACCGTATAAATACAAGCCACCTTCTTTTTCATCCCAGAACAAATCTACCATATCCTGATGAAACTCTAGAGATAAAGCCAAATACTTTGGATTATAGGAGGTTTGATAGAGCTCAATTAAACCCCATATAAAAAATGCATAATCATCCACATAGGCCAGATGTGCAGTTTCACCATCTCTATAACGAGCAAATAATCTTCCATCTTCTCTTCTTAGTTTAGTATTTACAAATTCTGCGGCATTCTCTGCTGCTTTTGCATACTTTTTATCACCTAATACCCTTGCACCTGTGGCCAAGGCAGCTATCATTAAACCATTCCAGGCGGTTAGTATTTTGTCATCCTTTAGAGGATGTATTCTTTTTTCTCGGTGTAAAAAGAGTTTTTCTCTTTCATTTTTTAGATCCTGCCCAGTATTTAAGTCTTTTCCAATAATATTAGGAATGTTTTCTCCTTCAAAGTTACCTGCATTAGAAATATCAAATGTCTGGCAAAATGCTTTTCCACTTTCCCTACCCAGCACATCAAAAACCTCATCAAGAGACCAAACATAAAACTTACCTTCTACACCTTCTGAATCTGCATCCTCTGCAGAAAAGAAACCACCTTCCTCTGAAGTCATATCCCGTAAAACATATGAAAATATCTCTCTAGCAACCCTTGCATAAAACTCATTTTGAGTAGCTTGATAGCATTCTAGATATGCTATGGCTAAGAGGGCATTGTCATAGAGCATCTTCTCAAAATGTGGTACTAGCCACTTTTTATCTGTGGAATATCTAGAAAATCCCCAACCAACATGATCATACATTCCACCCTGATACATAGACTGAAGGGTCTTTTCTACCATATCTAAAGCCTTCTTATTGCCTGACATCTTCCAATATCGTAATAAAAATGTCAAGTTATGGGGTGTAGGAAACTTAGGTGCTTCCCCAAAACCTCCATATATAGAATCAAAACTCTGTTCATAGTAACGGTAAGCATGATCAAGAGCCTCTCTCTCAACTGCTCCAGCTTCACTTTTAAAGTATTTATTCTCAATTCCCTTAACTACGGATTCCCCTGCACTAAGTACCTTATCTCTTTTATTTTCCCATGCATCTTGGAGTTCTTCTAATATTTCTATTATCCCAGAACGGCCATATTTCCTCTCCTTTGGAAAATAAGTTCCAGCAAAGAAGGGCTTTTTATCGGGAGTCATAAAAATTGTTAACGGCCAACCTCCCTGACCCGTGAGCGCCTGACATACTGCCATATATATTGCATCCACATCAGTCCGTTCTTCTCTATCTACTTTAATTGATATGTAATATTTATTTAGAACCTCTGCTACCTCTTCATCCTCAAAGGATTCCCTTTCCATCACATGACACCAATGGCAAGTGCTGTAGCCGATACTTAGAAACACAGGCTTGTCTTCCTCTTTGGCCTTTTCAAATGCCTCTTCTCCCCAGGGATACCAGTCTACAGGATTATATTGATGTTGTAATAAATATGGAGATTTTTCATTAGCTAATCTATTGGGTATTTTTTGATTTGACATTTTTATCACCCTCTTTAATATAAATATTATTCCGTTAAACTATATTATTCCCTCTTAATCATAATATATTTTCTTAAGTTATAGTGTTAAGTTTCTATGTGTTTTACAAGCAATAAAGCACCTCTTATGGTAATCCCCTACACTAAGAAGTGCTTTTTGATCCCTTAGCTCAATTCATGATACTTATTTAAAATTATTATTCTTTTAATATCTTTATAAAAATGAGTATCTTTTAATAGTGGATTATTAAAGGATTTTACAGATTGAATTTTAATATTTCTTATTCAAAATAAAGTAATATTATTTTCATACCCTTCCAAAACCCCACTTTCGGATAAAGGCAAAACCCTACTTTCGAGAGGTTCCCCAAGCACTAGAAAGGTTTATAAATAAAGCATGAAGATTTTTATTTAAGGGGGAATCGTAATGAGTTCTTTTTCTTTATCAAAATTATTTAAGAAAGTTCTGGCTACCTTAGCCCTGATCATTTTAATAATGACTGTATATTTGGTTTGGGCACGACCTTACCAGCTTAATTGGGGCGCAACGGACCAAGAAGTTACACAGGTCATGCCAGGCGATCATTTGGAGCCACAGCCAGAATTCTTCGCTACACGGGCGATTACCATTTCAGGTACGCCTGAGGAAATCTGGCCTTGGCTACTACAAATGGGATATGGTCGAGCTGGGTATTATGGCTATGATATTGTGGAAAACCTCGGAAGTCCATTAGGAATTCACAGCGCTGACCGCATCTTGCCAGAGTTTCAACAATTTAAGATTGGAGATGAAGTTCCTATTAGTTCTGTAGCTCGCATGGTCTTCTATGATATTGAACCAAACCAACACATAATTTGGACTGGAACAGAACAAAAAGGCAGTTTTATCTGGGCATTATATCCTATAGATAAGGACCATACCCGTTTAATTAGTCGCATTCGCTGGTCTTTTCATTGGACTGAGCCTAGCTTGCTTTCTCTAGACCTATTCACGGAATTCACCGATTATCTTGCAGTCCGTAAAATTTTGCAAGGCGTAAAAGGCCGGGTAGAAAATCAAATAGAACCAATGGCCCATCAAAACACAGAGGTTGTAATTTATGTGTTAACTGCTTTGATTTTTATATCAACTTTATTATCACTACTCATTCGCCGACTAACATTGAAGAGATGGCTAACAGGATTAGTCGTAGGAGTAGTCTGGCTAGTCACTTGGTTTTCACCTTTACCCATTTGGGTAGGAGTTGGGCTGGAACTTCTTGTAATCTGGAGGCTATTCAATCTACAAGACTTCTTTACAAAAAGAAATGTAGAAAAACCAAGTGAAAATTCAATTTAACAGGAAAATTAAATTAGCCATTCTTTTGACTCGTAAGGCTTAAACAAAATGTGAGTAGGAGGTGATCGCAGATGAAACATTACGAGATCATAATCAAGGGCCACATTGATTGGCGCCGGGCAGATTGGTTTGCAGGACTTGAAATAACTCAACTTCCCGATGGGAAAAGCCTTCTGTCTGGGGAAGTAGCGGATCAGGCCGCTTTACATGGCATCTTAAACAGAGTTAGGGATATGGGCTTACCATTGTTATCGGTAAAGCAGAAGGAGTGAACTCTTTCAGCCAAAGCTGAACATCGGGGAAACAGAAGTGGACTCTAAATCCATAGAATATTTTTGACAAATACAATACTGGAGGGTAAAAAATCATGAAAATTATTACAACTATAATGTCTTCATTATCTGGTCTCTTACTACTATCTGTTTTAATTTGTGGTCTCTGGATAAGAACTCAAAAAACCACCCTAGCAATTCCTGATGATGCGATTAACTTTCACGTTATTCTGGGAGTAGCCACGGTAGTAATAACTCTTTTGACCATAGGTACACTCTTTTTTAAGTTTGTTCGTGGGTGAAATAATGAAAAAATATTAAAACTAATGTAATTTAGCTGTCCTTATAGGGCAGCTTTTTTTGTTGAGAAAATTTCACACTTTTCATAAGTAATGCAGGAAAACACAGTTGCCTGTAAGAATATTACGATAAATAGTGAAAGATAAAGGGGTTAGATTGATATGGCAAGTACATTACTCAAAACCAAAATTCATGTACCAAAACCCCGCCCGGCGTTAGTTAGGCGTACGAGGCTGTTAGAGCGTCTTGATGAAGGGCTATTTATGGGTAAACCTTTTTCCTTGATCTCAGCTCCCGCGGGATATGGAAAAACAACCTTGATAACAAATTGGTTTGAGCAAGTTGACCGTGCGAAGGCCTGGCTTTCCCTAGATGAAAATGATAACGATCCTGTGAGGTTTTTTTCTTATATAATTGCAGCTTTGCAGACTGTTGATTTAAAAATGGGACAACAGACCGCTAGACTATTAACTGGATCAGGCATGCTACCGACACAAACTCTAGTGGTCAACTTAGTCAATGAGATACTTACGACATCCGAGCCATTTATTCTTGTCTTGGACGATTTCCATGTGATAAAAAACGAACATATTTTTCAAGCAGTCCAGGCTTTACTGGATCATCATCTACACTTTCTACACCTAGTAATAATAACAAGGGAAGATCCGGCAATCTCTCTTCCACGTTTACGGGTTCGTAATCAAATAACGGAAATTCGTATGAATGATCTACGCTTCGATCTGTCCGAGGCGATCGAATTCTTCATAACTTCTGCTGGCGTAAAGCTTAAAGATGAGGAAGTTGCAGCACTAGAGGTCCGTACGGAAGGCTGGATTGCCGGTTTGCAACTAGCCGCGCATTCGATTAAGGGAAGGGCTGCTGAACACGCGGGTGAATTCATCAAGGATTTTAGCGGCAATCACCGCTATATTATCGATTATCTAATGGAAGAGGTTATTAAGCTCACTAATCCAGAGATAAGAATGTTTCTTACCCATACTGCTGTCGTGGATCGATTCAATGCGGAATTGGGCGATGAGTTGACGGGTGAGAGTAACGCCAAAAAGATTATCGCTCAGTTGGAACAGGCTAACCTATTTCTAATCCCTTTGGATAGTGAGAGCCAATGGTACAGGTATCATCACCTATTTGCTCAATTTCTACGTACGGAATTAACGAAATCCCAACAAATCCACATTCAGCAACGGGCGGCCAATTGGTTTGCCGACAATGGTCTACCAGAAGAAGGTATCAAATATGCTCTGGCAGGCGGAGCTTACGATTTAGCTGGCGATTTACTTAAGACCCAAGCTACTCGGGTATTTCAAAAGGGTGAAATGGTCACCCTGTTAGATTGGCTAAATTTGCTACCGGCTGAATTGGTGGATGCTAATGGAGAATTTGCGGGTTACAAGGCTTGGGCTTTATTTTTGCTGGGTAAAAGCGAAGAAACAGTACTTTTTTTGGAAAAAACTGAACAAATTAAGCCGGAAAACATTAACCGGCTCGCAGAAGGGAGATTATTAGCCCTGCGGGGTTGGATAGCTAATTATAGTGAAGACCCCCGGACCAAGGAAATTGCGTTATTAGCTATAGAGAGACTGGGTGACCAAGATCCCTTTTTTCGAGAGATTGCACTCATGTCACTAGGCCACGCCCAAAGAAAAAATGAACCGATGCCAGAATCCACGGCAACTCTGTACATGGCATATGATACAGCCCGTAATGCAGCACACATATTTACCAGCCTAGCAGCCTTGCTAGATATTACCATGAATTTAGTAATTCAAGGTGGGCGCAGGGAATCAATGGAACTATGTAATATGGCATTACACCAATATGTTGACGGTCAAGGCAAACCTCTGCCAATGGCGAAATTGTTATATATTCCGTTAGGAATACTCCAATACGAAGGTAACAACCTGGAACAAGCCCGAGATTTACTGGAAGAGGGAATTAGGGCCAGCCTCAGTTTGGGATTAAACAGAATATTGGGCGGTGATGCTGAACAAACGCTTGCCCTCGTGTACTGGGCTTTAGGCGATAATCAGACCGCGTGGAATGTGCTGGAGAAAGCTAAGGCCAATACCGATGCCAAAGCTTTCCCAATCATTTGGGATAGATACAAGGCCTTCGAGGCACATCTATTATTAAAACAGGGAGATTTGGCTGGGGCTCTGGCCTGGGCCGAGTCTTCAGGCTTAAATCCGGTGGACAGTATTACCTCTTTTAAAGAGATACCATATATGGTTATAGCAAGAACATTATACAAAGCAGGACGGTACGACGAAGCCTGGGAGATATTGAATAACATCCAGCAGTTTGACCGGGAAAGAGGAAGATACGGAAGGTTAGTTTATGTAAATATTGTTTTTTCTTTAGTTTCACAGGCCTTGGGCCGACAAGAGGAAGCTATCAGATCTATGGTAGAAGCAGTAAATTATGCAGCCACAGAAGGATACATACGTCCCTTTCTAGGCGAAGGATCGGAGGTTGGGAAATTACTGCTTGCCGTGAAAAATACAAAACCGGAGTTCCTAACGCCTCTCTTAGGCCACTTTGCCCAACAACCTAAACAAGAGATAACGTCAATTCCATCCTTACATGGTTCAGAGATGATTGAAACATTAAGCCTGCGAGAATTGGAGGTTTTAAGATTATTGGCGGCCGGACTGTCCAACGCAGAGATAGGCTCGAAATTATTTATATCACTTGGCACAGTAAAATGGCATGTGAAAAACATATTTGGCAAGTTGGGAGTGGGAAGCCGTACTCAGGCAGTAGCTTATGCCCATGAGTTGGGGCTTTTGAAATATCGAGAATCCTAACCTAGATAAAATATTTAGATGAATTACTCCTTAACATTGCTGCTGTCTTGACAAACAAGGTCTATCGTAGTAAACTTGTATATGAGGTCTATTGAGATAAACTTTTGGAGGTAGTTACTATGGAACAATACAAACTATTCGATGCCGAGTATAGATTTGCAAGTTTAATTTGGGATAATGAACCTATTAACTCTACCAAACTTGTAAAGCTTAGTCTTGACAAGCTGGGTTGGAAAAAATCCACTACATACACAGTTTTAAGAAAGCTTTGTGAACGTGGGATACTCAAAAATGAAGATGCAACAGTTTCAGCAATTGTTAAAAAAGAGGATGCTCAAAAATACGAAAGTCGGGCGATGATTGAAAACACTTTTGATGGCTCTTTACCGCAGTTTTTAACAGCATTTCTAGATGAAAAGAAGATTACTGAAAAGGAGGCCGAAGAGCTAAAGCGTATTATTGAGGGGGCAACAAAATGACAAGCTACTTTACTACTATACTTAATATGAGTATTACTGCAAGCTATGTAGCTCTTGCAGTTATTGCAATAAGGATACCCTTTAAAAAAATTCCTAAGATTTTCTCTTATGCATTATGGTTGCCGGTATTAATAAGACTCATATTTCCTTTTAGTTTTAACTCTAGCTTCAGCTTTTTAGGTTTTCTTAAACATAATGCTCAAACTAATAGTGCAATGGAATATGTCCCTAACAATATCGGTTTCATGCAAAATCCTGCTGTTAGTGTCGGGAGCAACGAAATAAATACTGTTGTGAACACATCGCTCCCAATTGCTACACCAACAGCAAGTGCCAATCCTATGCAACTCATAATTGAAATTGCCAGTATTATTTGGGTTGTTGGTATAGTAATTTTGCTAATCTACAGCATTATTTCTTACCTTAAAGTAATAAACAACGTGAAAACCGCAACCCTTGTAAAAGAGAATATTTTTGAAACTGATAGAATTACTACACCATTTGTATGTGGACTTATTGAACCTAAAATATACATTCCTACTAGCTTAAATGAAAATGAGTTGTCTTATATTCTAGCACATGAACAAACCCACATAAAAAGATTAGATTATCTTGTAAAACCATGTGCATTTTTAGTGCTGATTCTTCATTGGTTCAATCCCTTAATGTGGTTATCATTTGCATTAATGAGTAAGGATATGGAAATGTCCTGTGATGAAAGTGTCGTTAAAGAAATGGATATAGCTATTAAAGGAAGCTATGCCCATTCTTTACTTTCCCTTTCATTAAAAAGAAGTAGTTTGCTAATGGGTAGTCCTCTTGCCTTTGGTGAGAGCAATATTAAATCAAGAATCAAAAATATATTAGCCTATAAAAAACCAGCTTTTTGGGTCATTACAGTTACAGTTGTTGTAACCGCTGCACTAATAGTAGTACTGACTGCAAATCCTAAAATTGAACAGGCAGTTGACCCAACTATGGATTTAGCATACGATATAGAGGTTTTAATCACCAACAAAACTCCATATGTAGGAAATAATAGTAAAGTTGTCACCCTCATCGATGCTATGTCATTACCAGTAGGTATTGTACGTGATACAGTAGAGCTTCAAACATCCAATCAGCCCTATGAAATAACTATTAATTTAAATATAACCGACGCTTCCGCTATTTCTACTAATATAGCCCGAACTGTAAATTCTCTTTATAAAAATTCTATACTGCTCTTTAGTCTGATTGATAATGTTGACATCATAAATTACCAATTCTTAGATGATAATAGTAATTATGACGATGCACCTTTGACCTATACAAGAAAAATGGTTGAGAATGGAATAGGGTACGATGTTCGATCTTTTGCAGAAACCTCCGCTTCCCTTAAACTTCTTATTGACGAACTGAATAATATGTCGGTTGGTAAGGTGTCATCCTTTACCGTGGGAACAGAAAAAGCTGACCAAATTGAAAGGTATCTAGAGATTATTATGTCCTCACCTAATACATCATCCAATCCTAGTAACTATATTACAGCTCATCAAGACGAATATGAAAGCATTTTAAAGATGGGTGATGATGCTCTTAATTATCTGCTTTCTCAATTTCAAAAAGGCAGTATTGACAACGACCTTAGAGGCCATATTATAATGGCCCTCTGCAAAGAGCTTTTAGGTGATAGAAATAATGTAACAGATGAAAGCCTTTCACCGCAGGATTGGTTTTCCCAGCTCTCACTACGTGAGGAAATAAAGCTGCCGGATTTTAAGGCGAATGTTTCTGACCCAATAGAACAGCTTGTTTATGATACAGCCATTAAACAATACTCCCAACCCAGCGAAGGATTTACAGTTGTTGCACCCACCATTTTTGGTAGCTATGAAGAAAAAAATAAACTAAAAGTATTTGTAACTGTTTTTAGCAGCAGATACAGACTTTATGATAAAACTACCTCTGAGGTGGGTGGTAGTGTTGTTCCGGCGGCAATTACTTATACAAAAAATGAAGATGGTAGCTTTAAATTAGATGAATACTTGGAAGCTATGGACGGTTCATACTTTTCAAAGTCTATAAAAGAATACTGCATAATGCCAATATCCAAGAAAGAAATAAATGGACTTTTTGATAGAATAATGAATGATTATGGAAACAACAAAAATCGTTCAGAATTGCTTATTAAAAATCTTATTGAGCATCTAGAATCTAACAACCAAAAAGATATTGTTCTTAAACGAATTACTGGTGAATTAGAACCTTTAACATGAATGACCAGATTTATCTAGCCTTACCCAATCATCACATCACCATTTGGATATATTATATCAGCTTCACTCTTGTGGCTTAAAACTAAGGCCAAGGTTAATGGTCCTACCCTGCCAATAAACATGGTAATTATCACCATAATTTTACCTATTAACGAGAGGTCAGGGGTGATTCCCATAGAAAGCCCTACTGTTCCAAATGCAGAAACTGATTCAAAAAAGTTTTCAATAAAAGTGTTATGTTCTGATAATGTCAGCACAAATGTAGTTATAATAATCAAAAAGAGTGCCAGAAAAGCAATAGTGCTTGCTTTCCAAATAATATCATTTGATACACCTCTTTCATACATTACTGTTTGCTTATTTCCCCGAATATTTGCTATTATTCCAGCTAAAATAATTCCAAAGGTAGTTGTTTTAATACCTCCCCCTGTGGAGCCTGGAGATGCCCCTATAAACATTAATACCATGGTAAAAAGTAATGCAGCATCACTATAACTTCCAACATCAATTGTACTAAAACCTGCTGTCCTGGGAGTAGCTGCCGCAAATAATGAAGCAACTATTTTTTCTAATAAACTTAAATTTCCCATTGTGTCAGGATTATTTCCTTCCATGGAAAAAATTCCTACAAATCCCACAGCAAGTAGAATAAAAGTCATAGTTAGAACTAATTTGCTATGATAGTGTAGACTTTTCCGCTTGGGAAACAAGAAAATATCTGAGAGTACAAAAAATCCCAGTCCTCCAAAAATAAATAAGGATATGATGACAAGGCTTGTTAATATATCACTAGTTTGATTTGTTAAACTAGAAAAAGAACCGAATAAATCAAAACCTGCATTATTAAATGCAGATATTGAATGAAACAAGCCAAAATAGAAGGATTTCAGTCCCATGTCGGGATACCATTTTAATCCCAATACGAGCATTCCAATAGTTTCAAATATCAATGTTAATATAACCACATTTCTTAATAATTTAACAACACCCTGTGTAGAATAATGACTGAAATTTTCCTGCAAAATCAATCTATATTTTAGAGATATTTTGATTCCCAGGAACAACATAACAACACTAGCAAAAGTCATGAAGCCAAGTCCCCCTAACTGAATTAGCATCATTACTATAGTTTGACCGAATAATGAGAATGTGTCCCCAGTATCAACTACTACTAGTCCAGTAACACAAACTGCGGATGTAGCTGTGAATAATGCATCTATATACGGTAAAGAAGTGCCGTCTTTAGTTGCAATTGGTAACGAAAGCAATAGAGAACCAATCAGAATAACAATAGCAAAACTTATTACAAATATTTTCGCAGGATGGAAAAAATGATTTTTATTTATGTTGCCTTTTTTATTGCCTAACTTGATTTCATATAAACTCAATTCAGAAACTCCCCCTAAATATCTGATAGCTAGAGCATTTACAATTACTCGTCTTTTAGTCTATAGCCAACACCAGGTTCTGTTAGAATAAAGCTGGGAACCTGAGGATTAGGTTCAAGTTTGCGTCTAAGATTACTCATATTAACCCTTAATAAATTTCTTTCCTGTGCATAACCCATACCCCAAACAAGTCGGAGCATTTGTTCATGGGTTATTACTTTTCCTTTGTTCTTAACCAGTACCCTTATGATTTCATATTCGGTAGGGGTTAAAGATACTTCTTGATTATCAAGAGTCACACGCCTTCTGGTAAGATCTACACATAGGTTTGCTATCTTATACACGGGTTCTTCATCAACAGTATTCAAGTGGCGTTCGATAACTCTAAGCCTTGCCATGAGTTCACCGATGCTAAAAGGTTTTGTAAGATAATCATCAGCCCCAGCATCAAGAGCCTTTATCTTATCTGTCTCTCTCTCCCTAACAGATAAAACAATAATAGGTATAGAGGTCCATTCCCTAATATTCAGAATGACATCTGTTCCATCCATATCTGGCAATCCTAAATCTAAAATTATTAGATCAGGCCTCTTAGAAATTATTTCTGAAATGCCTTCTTGTCCAGTTACTGCCTCAAATACTTGGTAGTTTTGGGCAGAAAGAGAAACCCGTAGGAAACGTCTTATAGCTTTCTCATCATCTACTATTAGTACACGAATTGATTCCTTATTCAACCTTAACTCCTCCAAGAGTCGTTTTTACAAGGGCAAAGAAATAGTAACAACTGTTCCTCCCCCATCACGCTCATCAGCCCATATATATCCCCCATGAGCTTCCACAATTCCTTTGCTTATAGATAAACCCAAGCCTGTACCTCCGCCTTCTTCCTTTCTTATTCTATAAAACTTATCAAAGACTCTTTCTCTCTCATCAGATGGAATCCCCATTCCTCTGTCACTAATATATATTTTAATTGTTTTAGAGCTATGGTGGACTTTTATATCTATTGGGGAACCAGATGGTGAATACTTTACTGCATTATCAATCAAATTTGAAAGTACTAAAGACATCAGTACAAAATCAACTTTAACTAGGGGTAAATTATCAGGTATATTAATTGATACTTCCCTATCAATAACTCTGTCTGCCATTTGACGTACTACTTCTCCTATTAACTCCTGAATATCATTTAACTCGGCTCTAAGGTTTATTGCCCCTGATTCTAGTCTGGTCATCTCTAACAGGTTACCAACTAATCTGTTAAGTTTTAAGGCTTCGCCCCATGCTGTATCAATTAACTCTGTTTTGGTTTCTTCATTGATTCGAATATAGCTTCTCTGTTCATCAGTAGTTTCTTTTAAGGTACTCAAAACTCCAGCTATTGAAGAAAGAGGAGTTCGAAGCTCATGGGATATAGAGTTTAAAAGTGCTGATTGTATTTTTTCTGTAATCTTTAACATTTCCATTTCTTTTGCTTCCTGTGTCAGCAGCACCCGTTCTACAGCCATTGCTGTTATCATAACATAGGCATCTAATAAACGACTATTATCAATAGAATTAAATTGTTTTATATCCTTAGGCACCACAACCAGAATAGCAACGGTTTTCTCAGAGGCCTTAAGAGGTATAAATTGGGCATTGAACGAATGGAAATTGTCTGTTCCTATCCCTGCAGTTATTCCATGTTCATATACCCATTTTGTTATCTCGTCTAGTTTTTCATATACAACAAACTTATCACTTTTTATCTTCAATTTTAATGTTCCATTTTTTTCTGAAACGTAGAATGCCAATTCACAAAAAAATATATTTTCTAAACGCTGAAAAAGTTTTTGTCCTAGCCCTTTTAAATCACCTACAGTATTTAAATCACGACTCAGCTCATACAATTCTATCGTATGGACCTCACGTTTTTGAGCTACCTGTGCTTGTTCTCTGGCAGAAGCAGTTAAATTACTTATTATAAGTCCTACCGATAGTAATCCAATAAAGGTAATTATATATTCTGAGTCATGTACTACAAAAGTATGACGAGGTGGAACCATAAAGAAATCAAAAGCCAAAACTCCAGTAACAGATGCCACTATGGAAGGCCCGCGACCTAAGTACAATGCCGCCCACACTACTACAAACAGGTAGAGCATTACCAAGTTTGTTGGAGATATTAGCCAGTGAATTGGAACCCCGATTGCAGTTGCAAGAATAACAAGTCCAATACTTAATAAATAGTTTTTTCTATGGTTTAATCTAGGTTTATCAACAGATGGTAATGAAAAGTTGATATTATTGTCACTTGTCGTGACAACATAAACATCAATAGAACCACTTCTTCTAATAATTTGGTCAACTATTGAGCCCTTTATAATCTCTTTCCATTTAGGGCATAAGGGTTTACCCGCAATTATTTTCGTAATATTGTATTTTTTAGCATATTCAACTACAGTATCCGCTATATTATCTCCAGGGATTGATACTACCTGTGCTCCTAACTCCCCAGCAAGTTTAAAATTTTTTAACAACTGTTCCTGTTCATTTTCCCTTAATGATCTATGTTTTGGGTTTTCTACATAGATGGCAAACCACTCGGCTTTTAGCTCTGAAGCTATTTGTTTAGTAGAGCGCACAAGTTTTTCACTAAGTTTGCTGGGACCTAAGCAAACTAAAAGTCTTTCATTAGCAGGCCATGGGCCTGGAATTGATTTAGACTCCATGTAGGCCCTCATTTTCGAATCTACTGCCATGGCAACCCTTCTCATGGCAAGCTGCCTGAGAGCATTAAGGGTACCAATCTTATAAAATTCTTGAAATGAAGCCTCAAACTTTTTTGGAACATAGACCTTTCCTTCTTTTAAACGCCGCCTTAATTCCTCGGGAGAGATGTCGATAAGAACTATTTCATCAGCTTTATCAAGAAGCATGTCTGGTACTTTTTCTCTGATAGGGTTCCCAATAATCTGTAGAACAGTATCATTTAAACTTTCTATGTTCTGGACATTTAAGGTTGTATAAACGTTAATACCTTCATCTAATAATTCCTTTACATCCTGCCAACGTTTGGGATGCCTTTGATTTGGAGAGTTAATATGAGCTAACTCATCAACAATTGCTAACTGTGGTTTCCTTTGTAAAAGAGCTTCTAAATCAAGGTCGGTTAAAGTAATACCTTTATAAGGTATTTCCTTTCTAGGTACCATCTCTATTCCATCTATTAACTTTTTAGTTTCCATTCTCTCGTGGGTCTCTACATAACCTATAACTACATCAATACCTTCGGACAACCTATTTTGGGCATCTTTAAACATAGCATAGGTCTTACCCACACCAGCAGCATATCCAAGGAAAATCTTTAGTTTCCCACGATGTTTCACAGAATCCTGTTTGACAAGTTCTATGACGATCCTCCCCCTCTACAGATATCTTACTGAAAGGGGACGCACCCCCAACTATCCTAATTTTAGCCAATAGTAGGTTTAGTTTCAACCCTGGCACATAGTTCACCCAAGATATCTTATAAAACTAACTATTAAATCTCAAAACATGTACTCAGTTTATTATTCTCACCAATTACAACAAGTAAATCTCCATCCTCGACTATATCATTAGCTCCAGGAGCAACCAGTATTCGGTCTCTTTTTTTTATTGCAAGAACACTAATTTCATACTTTGGTCTAAGGTTTAGACTGCCTAGACTTTTGTTTAGAAATCTTTTTGGAGCTATTACCTCCACTACAGAGTATTCTGGTGAGATATCTATAAAGTCTAGGAAATTGCCAGAGCATATACCCTTCCCTATTTTTTCACCCATATCCCTTTCAGGGAATACTACTTTTGTTGCACCTACCCTGAGTAGCACGTCACCATGAATATCTGAACTTGCCTTGGCAATTATATTTTTTATCCCGAACTGACTTAAAAGGACAGTAGTAAGTATGTTGGCTTCTAAATCATGTCCTATTGCGACTATCACTGTATCAAAGTTTCTTATTCCAATTTTTTGTAAGACTTCTTCCTTTTTCGAATCTGCAACAATCACATGAGTCAATATATTAGATAATTCCTCAACCTTTTTCTCATCCTTATCTATACCAAGGACATCATGACCAAGATTTATAAGTGTTCTTGCTACACTTGATCCAAATCTCCCTAGTCCAATTACAGCAAAGTTTCCTTTTGACACGTTACAACCTCCTTTTATCTTTTTGAACAACGATTAAGCTTTTTTGTAACAATTGTACTGCAGCATCCACTCCAGAAAGATACGATGCCCTGTTTTCTGGTGTTCCAAAATACTTTATACTTTCAAATTGTTTTACTATTTCCGATTCCATGCCAAAGGCCTCTACAAGAGTTTCTCTGGTTCTCTCTTTCCATAGTTTAAAATAGATATTATGTCGTGAAAGACTTTTCAAAAAATGTGCTGTTTCTAAATGTAACTCCAGGGCTTTTATAATAACTGACTTTGAAAGCATAAGGCATTTCCCCTTATCACTAATTACAACTTATTATTCCTAATTATAAATGTTAAATAAATAAATAAAGAATTAAAATTAGAGCTAAAAGGGTTAAGAAAGTATTAAAAATAGACTTCAAAATATGTTGAAGTCTATTTTTTGTTAAATTAATTGCTTTAATAGGGGGTTAATTAGTAACGTTTATGAATATGACACCAGTTACAAGTGCTGTAGCCTAGATAAACCGCTTGTACTATAGTTTAAATAAACTTATTGTAAACACCAGGCACATTATTATCGCACCACCTATATAAGGAAAATTTACATTTATGTCAAAAACAAAGCCCGCACAGATAGGTCCTATAACTCTTCCTAAGCTACCATAGGATTCATTCAATCCCATGGCAATACCAAGGCCCATATTAGCCTTTTTTGAAATATCAGATGTGATTGCTGGCTTAAGCAGAGCATTGAATAAAACAAAGAATCCCGCAGTAAAAAGAACTGTAAAATAACTGTGGGCAAATATCATTGTTACAAAGCCTGCGGAACTGGCTATCAAAGAAACTTTAATTAATCTTGACTCTCCCCAACGTTTGGTGATAAGACCGGCAAATACTCCCTGACTAACAGCGTATATCAGTCCAATAACCATCATGATAGTCCCGACTTGCTCCGGGTTATAGTTAAACTTCTGGAGAACATAAAGGCCAAATATGCCCTGGAAGTTTGACTTTCCAAAGTTCAATATCAATGTCAATATCAGTAAAAACCCAATAGGGGTAAACAGTACATTCCAGAGCTGCTTCAATTGAATAACCGGATAATCCTCATTACACCTCTGGCTGTCTATTTCACTAGATGTTTCAGGGAGAAAAAGCAGAATAAGCAAAAACCCAACTATTGATAGGAAAGCAGCTAAATAAAATGGGGTAGATAGGGAATTTCCTGCTAATAATCCTCCTATCCCAGGCCCTATCACTACTCCCATACCTGTGGCACCCCCAAGCAAACCCATACTGCCTCCCCTTTCATCTTCAGTAGTACTGTCAGCAATATATGCCATTGCAGCTGGGATGGTAGCAGAAGACAGTACTCCCGACAAAGCTCTAGCTACAATCAACATCCACAAACTACTGGAAAGGCCAAATAGCAGTATGGTAACAGCATTACCCAGCATTCCTATCATCAAGACAGGTCTTCTCCCAATATTATCAGAAATACTTCCCCATATAGGTGCAAATATGAACTGCATCACGCTGTAGGAAGCAATGAGTATTCCAAGATAGGTGCCTCCAGCACCTAGTTTTGCAATATAGAAAGGTACGATTGGAATAACCATTCCAAATCCTAACATGACCACAACCAGACTAAAAAACAATATTGCTACTTTTTTAAAACTGCTTTCCATTTATCTTCCCACCTTTTTAGATTTTCAAAATAATGTTCTCTTACTTCAGAAGCTACCATTATATATACCGACCGTCGGTATGTAAATGGTATTTCTTTCTGTCCTGGAGTGGTTTAACCCATAATAACAATTTGTCCTGATTCTCCATTTACACGAACTATCTGGCTATTTTTTAGCCTCGTACAAGCGTTTCTTATCCCTACAACTGCTGGAATACCATATTCCCTTGCTACCACGGTTCCATGGGATAAGGGCCCTCCGCTTTCCATGATAATAGCTCCGGCATTTAAGAATAATGGTGTCCATGCAGGGTCTGTTCCTCGGGTGACTAAGATTTCTCCCTTTTTTAATTGGGCATCCTTTAATTTTTCAATAATCCTTACCTTCCCCTCATAGACCCCGGGTGAAACAGGTATGCCTACAAAAGTATTTGGACCTTCTTCTTCATTTATAGAGTATATGCTTTCTCCTGTGCTAGCAACAAGTCTTGGAGTTGATTTTCTTTTAAGTTCTTTTTGATATGTGTCTTTGTTTTCTAATACTATTTCATGTAAAGGCATACCCGATTCAATATCTTTAAACGTAATGTAAAAAACATCCTCTGC
This sequence comes from Desulfitibacter sp. BRH_c19, assembly GCA_001515945.1. Classification (NCBI taxonomy): domain Bacteria; kingdom Bacillati; phylum Bacillota; class Clostridia; order Neomoorellales; family Desulfitibacteraceae; genus Desulfitibacter; species Desulfitibacter sp. BRH_c19. The sequence goes on along the minus strand of LOER01000026.1, from coordinate 159,299 downwards.
TTTTTCCAATCTACTTAGTATTGCTAGTTCCTTTCCGATACTTAGCAGTATATCCCTAAATATATCTATGGTCCGTACTATATCGTATTTAGGTTGTTCTCGAAGACCAGCAACCTCTCTATAGCTTTGCAATAGTCCTTTGATCTTATTAGCTGCCCCTCTTCCTTTTCTTTTCCTAACTGATGCTACAAATTCTTCAATTGCCATATCCGCCTTGACCATTCCATTGGAAAACTTTTTTATTTTATCCTTTGAATCACCATGCTCCCTATAGGACTTGATTAAATCTATAACATAGGAAGGATCTTCTCTCCATCTGTCCATACCAACATCAATCTCCGTTACAGCCCTGTGCCCATATTTTTTCATAAATCTTTCTATGTCCGGATGTTTAATAAATTGTTCAAGGTTCTCCCCCTTACTACATTCGGCAATTTCCAATAATTCAAGTCCCATTTCTGTAGTTACATTATAGGGCAAGGATTGTTTTATTCTATCTATTCCCGCTGTATCAATATTCCACTTTATTAAGAGACTCTCAGCTTTATCTATTGCCCGAAGCCCAAAACCAATATAGGCCATTTTCTTGAACCCTATTAATGTAATATCCTTTCCGTTCTTTTCTATAAATCTTAACTTATCCTCAATACGTATCAAACTATCTGCTTGTTTTCGTAAAATGTCAATATGTTTATTACCTATCTCTATGACCTTTTTCCTTGCCTTTTGAGGAAGCAACATTCCATAGACAAAGTCTCCAACCAAAGAAACTACAACTTTTATAAGGTGAGCAGAGAATTTTATCCTATTACCCTTAAGAATCTCCTGCTCATTTTTCTCTAACCACTGCAAAAGAGCTTTTGAGGTAACAGGGTCCTTCGTTGATAGTGTATTAGCACTTTTATTCCACGCTTTCTTTTTACGCATAAGATCTGTCATATCTATGAAGATCCTTCCAGCAATTACTTTAAACCAGATAGGGTAGTTGACATCTTCCTTTCCTGTTGCTATTTTTGTATAGCCTGAAAAAATCAATCTCCATATCTCCTGGCCCATTGGTGTAAAAGGTTCTGTCAATCCCTGGCCTATAAGGTTAAAGTTCAAATATATTCTAAGTGTATTATCAGAGTCCGTATCTGATGTTGGCATAGGAAATAGGGACGTAATTGGGCGACTTTGAACGAGATATATTATCCCTTCATTTAAAGTCCACTCTATGTCTTGAGGACATCCAAAATACTGTTCTGTTTTTCTACCAAATTCCACGAGGGCTTTGATTTCCTCTTCATTTAATACTGGCTTGTTTTGTAATTCTTCCGGAACTTTTTTTGTACAAGTCCCGCCATCTTCCTTAACTGTCATGAATTCTTTTATTGATATCCGGACCTCTTCAATACTCCCTGTAGCACTTTTTATCGTCCATTGATCTGGGGTAACTTCACCGCCGACAATTGCTTCACCCAAACCCCTTGAAGCATTTATGAGCATTTGGTCACGCCGGTCGTTAAGAGGATTCGCAGTAAATAAAATTCCAGACTTTTCTCCGCTGACAAGCTTCTGGACAACTACACCATGAGCTAGTTCATCATTTGGTACATTATATTTTAATCTATATGATAAGGCTCTAGCATTCCATAGAGACGCCCAACACTTTTTTATTGCCACATACACATTGTCTATTCCCGTAATATTTAGAAAAGTATCATATTGGCCCGCAAACGAGGTGCCAGGCAAATCCTCAGCAGTAGCTGATGACCTTATGGCAACGGGTATGCCATATAAATTCTCATACACAGCATTTATCTCATCCAATATTCTCTTGGGTATACTGCAGTCCTGAAATAGTTTATTAATCATTTCTGACACATTTTCTAAAACTTCAATGTCGTTAGCCTCGAGGTTAGTTACCAGCGAGTTGATTCTCTCATTTAGATTGCTTTCTTTTATAAAGTCGCGGTAGGCTGAAGTTTGAACCACAAAGCCTTCCGGTACAGGAAGCCCAGCCTGAATCATTTCACCAAGGTTTGCACCCTTACCACCTACATTTTCAAAATCTCTACGGGTAATATCTTTTAATGATTTTACATAATTTAATTGGGACATAAAACATTCTCCTTTATAAAACTATACCATTTACTAATTCAAGTTCGTTTTGATGCTTTAAAGACAACTAAAATCTTTGAATTCTTTCGATTATAGGTCTTGCCAGCTTAATTGACCCTTTTTTCGCCTGCATAATCCTTTCCATACTTTCCTCATAAAACTCTAGTTTTCGCTTGACACTTGTCATTACATCAGGGTCATTCTTTATTTCTAAAATAAATTTTGCCAAAACATAATTAAGATTACCCATCATGTCTATGAGCAATTCAACAGCTTCTTCCACATAAGACGTATTAAAAACTCCTTCTTTTATACCCTGGTTAATAATTGTTTTATAAGAAGAAAAAGCCTGTTCCTTAAAGTTATCCAAAATCTTATGCTGTAATTTTATATTCTCTTCACTCACAAATATTTCGTGGATTCTCAAACGTTTTTCAGCATGGTAAGCCTTATACTCCTGTACCCTTGTTATGCTCATGTTTACTTTTTCCAGGGCAGTTAAATCTTTTCTTTCTGAAATATTCCTGATAATCCTTGCAGTATTTTCTGCATATATCTTTGCTATTGTCTCTATCACTTCTTCCTTAGATTGAAAGTAATGATAGAAAGCTCCCTTTGATACGCCAACTTTTTGTATAATGTCATTGATTGTAGTCTTTTCATAGCCTTTCTCATGAAACAGCTCAAGAGCCTTATCAAGATATTCCCATTTGCGTTCTTCGCTATCCTTTGGTACTTGCATCATTAATTACCTCTCTTCACATCTATTTATACATACCGACCGACGGTATGTATATACTATAACAATTTTACCTATTTGTAAACCTAAAAGTTGGGGTCTTATGAAACAATTTAGTTAAATAGTAAAACCTTCTCTTTTATATATTCTTAATAACGCCTCATAAAACTCACTAGCTCTTAATAAAGATGCCTTATGGTTTGCTCCCGGAATTATGACATTTTTTATATTCGGGAATCTCTCTATATATGGATTCAAATCAGTTTCCCATATCTCATCCTTATCCCCAATTACCTGATATACTGGAATTTTAAGCTCTATATTCTGTTCAATATTGCTATTATCCACATCAAGAGTTGATGCATTTTGTAAAATAAGGCTCTCAAACATCTTCTTATCAGTACTCTTTATAGCATCGGTAAAAAGCTTTATTAATTCTTTTTCACTTTCTAAATCATAAACACCTTCAAAATTGGAATACTTTATTTCTTTTTTTCCTAAATTCAGCTTATAAAAAAGCTTAGCAATTGGTTCTAATAGATTATGTTTATACAAATACCCTTTAAACCCTTTTACTTCTCTTAAAGAAGGTGATGATGCCATCAAAATTACTTCATCAACGCGCTGATCATGGCTAGCTAAAGTAAGGGCAATAGGGCCTCCATATGAAATTCCTATAGCTGTTACTTTTTCTTTAATATCAAGCACATCAAGTAATGCCTTCATGTCTAGTGCGTGATCTTTTATTGTAACTTTATGTGTAAGGGGGCTACTTAAACCTTCTCCTCTTCTGTCAGGTAAAATCACCTTATTAAATAAACCTTTTTCAATCATCCATTTAGAAGGTCTAACTAACATAGTGTGATTCCCCCCTGAACCTCCTCCATGAATATAGATTGCTGTTTTACCTTCCTTTTTCCCACTAATTATTCGTGTATAAAGACTACCACCTGTAATTATGTCATAATTCTGCACTTCTTCTTTAATCTCAGTATTATTAACTATTGGTAACATCAATACATTTCTCCTTTTTTATAATGATTCTAAATCAAATCATGTCTACTCATTTATTTTGGAAATAACTTGAAACTCAACCGTTCCCGGGACCGAGCGCTTTTTCATGAAATTTACAGCAACGGATTTAGAATAGTTTTCAGCATCTTCAACTGTATCCCATTCATAAATTCCTAGGCATAGACCTGTATTTTCATTTACTGCCCAGTACTTGGACCTAAATCCTTTAAAGCCCATAAATACTAACATTGGCAATTTAGAAAATCGTTTGTTTTGTTCAATGCCCATATTTGCTGGCTTAAATGTAATTTTGAATATTGCTTCAGGGTTCGAACGCTTACAGAACGTTTTAATTTGGACATGTCTAAATACCGTAAAGACTTGCCCACTCTCATTCAATTCTTTCCCGACATCACTTTTTAAAAAACTTACTCTACCAGTACTAAAAAGCAAAATGGCTTTTAAAAAACCTAGAACCATATTTGTACCCACTTTGATCTACCCCCTTTGGAAAACCAGTAATTAAACCGACCGTCGGTATGTTAAGTATACTATGACGACTTCTAATTGTAAATATTAAAATTGCACTTATTTAAGCCTATTTTATTTAAATACGATATTTTATTCTAATTATTAGTTTTCATATTGTATAGGTATCTAATCTGCGGTGCTTCAGCAAAGGCAATTCTCTGCGTACTTTATCTACCTCAGCAAGATCTAGTGTCTGGACTGTGTAGCCTTCCTTTTCATCCATCTGAACTAATACATTTCCCCATGGAGCTACTGCGATAGAATGCCCCCACGAGATGTAGGCTGAAGCTGGGTCGCGCGCTGGAGCAGCACCGATGGTGAACACTTGATTGTCTACTGCACGCTGCCGGAACATGGTTTCCCAGTGTGCAGGGCCAGTTGTCATATTAAACGCAGCAGGTACTAGGATGACTTTTGCCCCCTGGTTTACCATCAGGCGGGTAAGTTCCGGAAAACGGAAATCATAACAGATACAAATCCCCATTTTACCAAATTCAGTATCAAACACAGTCACCCGGTCTCCAGCTGTAAGTGTTTCTGACTCCTTAAAACTCTGGCCACCGGTTACGTTAATATCAAAGAGATGCATTTTACGGTGCTTTGCGATCTGATGCCCCTGACGGTCAAATACATAAGCAGTATTGAAAATTCGACCTTTTTCATCTTTTTCAGGCATAGAACCAGCTGCAAGATAAACATTATAGGATGCTGCCATATTTGAAAGCAGCTGCCAGCATGTTCCGCCTTCTTCTTCAGCATAGATAGGAAAGTTATTCGTCTGGTAAGGGCAGCAAAACATTTCAGGGAGCACTGCCAAATCAATTCTCTGATCCACGAGCTTTTGCAGGTAGTCTCCCGCCTTTTCGATATTTTTTAATTTGTCTTTGAAGACTGACATCTGAATCATTGCTGTTTTAATCATCGACATTTCCATTCTCCATTCTCAATTTTAGTTTACTAAGGTTTATAATGCATTTTGATTAACCATATATACATTAATTTCAATGGCATCTGTAATAATCAACAGTCCTTCCGAAATTACCCTTCAGAAGGACCGACGATTTATATTCCCTATTTGTTTATCAGCCCTGATTCTACAAGCAGGTTTCTAATAGCTGTAGCTGCTTCTGCATAGGTTAGCGTACCTTGTGGCACTATTGTCTCAGATGTCCTGCCATTAAAAACATTTGCACTTACGGACTTTTTAACAAATGGATACGCCCATTTAGAAACCTTGTCGGCATCCTTGTATGAAGCAATTCTATTATAATTCACTTCCTCTAGCTTAACTATATCCATGGCTCTTGCATACATGGTCATTGCTTCTTCTCTGGTTATTTTATTATCTGGTCTAAAGGAACCATCTGTATATCCGTTTATTATACCATAGTCAGTAGCTATTGTAATGGCACTTACTAGCTCGTTATGCAAGGCTACATCGCTAAATTTATCCCCTTTTGCTGCACCTTTCCTGTATAAGCCAAGGGCTTTTGTGATGTACTCTGCAAATTCACCCCTAGAAATTTCTCCATTAGGCTCAAATGTATCCGGATTATTTATAACCAGCCTTGATGCCATATCATTAACACTTTCCTTTGACCAATGATTTTCTACTGAATATACGGCTACTGGATTCCATATTATAGTATAATTTGAGTTTGTTAAAGAATTTATTTTTGCATAATACTTCCTGTTTTCTAGATATACATATGTTGGTACATGGGAGAAGGTGCCATCGGGATTATAAACAGTACCTGTTGTAATCTTACTCGGATCTACCCCTGATGGTAATTCTATTACCCTTTCTACATATTGAGTAAATGTGGATACAGTTACTTTCTTCTCTTCTCCGTTTGCTAACATGGTTTTAGCAACAATTGTAAAGTTAACTGGCTGAAAGACTATTTCATAATCCTCTGCTGCCGCACTTTCTGTTATTCTATTAAGAACTACATCATCAGCTTTATCAATTATGACTTCAACGTCAATTTGTCGTAAATTTTCTATTGGTATTCCCAACTCTTCCGCTGCTCTTATAATACCTATTTCCTTGGCTGGAATTACATAATTAATTTCATCCAGCTTAACAGATAACCTAAAAGCATTATCTTCCATTTTCTTAACTACGTCACCTGTTAACCTGACATACAGCTTATCTGAACCATTATTCGTTACAGCAAAAATGTTCGCCAAGTTTTGCCTGTTTTCTTCCTGTTCTTTAATGACCTCGTCAAGTATTTGGTTCATTAAATCCACCTGCAGCTCAATTTCCACGATTGTCCGGTCATTCTCTTCTGTTACTGTTTCAATTCCTGCAGTTTCTTCTTGTTGATTAATAAATACCTGAACACCTATCTGTTCTAATTCCGGTTCAGGAGTTTGAGTCGAACTCCCACCTCCACCACTTCTGGGTGCTGTAGGGGTTTCCGTTACTTCTTCAGATAATGGACTATAATAAATATTGTGACCTGATTTTACAGCAAAGTAATACTGTACACCATTTGTAAGCCCTGTTTTAGTATATGTTGTTACATCTTCATCATAAATAGTATGACTATTCTCATCTGTAAAATCTCCAGATGTAGTTGAATAGTAAACAATATACCTTGCACTATTAACCATATCCCAATTTAGAGTAACCTGACCATTACCTGCAGTAGCTGTAAGTCCGGTAGGTGTTGGTGGGTTGTCATTATCACTAATCTGAACCGTTAATGGGTTCTGGTCTCCAAAAACAGCCCCACCTGTGGGATTTGATAATTCATAGCTGTAATATAAGCTGCCATTGTAAATACTATCGTTTATTGTTGTGCATTGTACAGGCTTGCTGTCACCATCTCCATCAGCCCAGGTTAGGGTACCGCTATATGCCATATAGTGTGTTCCTGCCTTTGCAGTATCATCAACTGTTGTATATGAAACAGTTACAATTCCATCTGTTCCTTCAATACGTTCAACGCGAATCCAGCCATTATACCCTTCGTAAGTGCTGTAGTATCCTGCTTCAAATTGGATAATTCCCGGATTTGCGTGGGAGTATCCCTGCCACTCTAATGCAGGATATCCACCATTGTCTATACTGTTGAGAGTCCATATGGCAGGAAATTCCCAATCTATATAGGTAGATTTGTCTTTGAGTTGACCAGTTGTTTTTGGCTCTCCCCTGCCGGTATCTGTATGTCCTGATGTATCAGAGTTATAGTAACTCTCTATAATAGTGCCATGATTAGCCCCGGTCAAACCGCCCACTTGACTGCCTCCATCTACATATCCTATGGAGTAGCTATTTGAAATTGAGCCGGATGAAACTATCCCTACCAAGCCGCCTACAGAGTTAGATTCTCCTGTGACACTACCCGTAGCATAACTATTTGAGATGGAACCAAGATAGTTAACTCCAACTAAACCGCCAACTTCGCTACGCCCTTGTACATTACCTCCTGCAAAACTTTTTAAAATAGTTCCCGTATTATAAGCAGTCAATCCTCCGGCAGTATCATTAGTGGCTGTAACTGAACCAATACTGTAGCAATCCTCCACAGTTCCACCAGTTTCACCCACCAGGCCTCCTACATATCTCGTACCACTTACAGTTCCTGTGGCATAACTGTTCTCAATTGTTCCCCCATTAGTTCCAACTAAACCTCCAGCATACCAATACCCACTTACATTTCCAGTTGAATAACTATTGGAAATGTCCCCATAATTAGTACCCGCAAGACCACCTATATATAGATAATTTGCAGACATAGTTACATTGCATGTGGTATAGCTGTCTGTTATTTCACCACTATTTGTTCCTACCAGACCGCCTACACTATTACTTGTGCCCGTGACCGTTCCTGAAACATTGACATTAATTATATCTCCATCATTTCGCCCAGCTAATGCACCAACACTTCCTCTACCATTCACATCAACATCTTCTAGGTTTAAATCTTTAACCTCCGAATTATCTCCAAGGTACCCGAACAAACCCATATAATTTGTATCTGTTTTATTTATTGTTAAACCAGTAATCATCTTATTATCCCCGTCAAAGCTGCCAACAAATTGTTCTTCATATGTGCCTATGGGGTCCCAGCCCTCACCTGTATTCCAGGGTGCTGAGTCCAGGTCTATATGGCTAATTAATATAAAATGTTTATCTGCGTGTTCGCTGCCAAGATAGTTTCTGACATTATCTAAGTGTACTGCTGTAGAAATTTGATAGGGAGATGCTGCTGTTCCTGAACCACCTGCAAATTCTCCTGGTTCTATATGTTCATACCCCTGCCATCTTAAAAATGGGTAGCCATCATTCTCTCCAGGATTTATGCCCCAAATATCATCAAAGTCCCAGTTCTCAAAGGTAGATATAATCTGCAAGTCTGCAGTAGGTTTACCAGTACCGCCGGAACTTAAAGCCTGCTCAGATGTTGCAGTATCCCAATAGGAGGAATAAGTATAATTGGTACCCCAGTAGGATCCAATAAGGCCTCCCACAGTAGTAGAACTTGGAAAACCGGTGACCTTACCCACAGAATAAGATCTATTAATCGAAGATGCACTACTAAACCCCACAAGGCCCCCTACCATGTCATCTCCATCTACAGTACTCATGGAATATGAGTTGCTTACTCCAAAACTTACATCTCCTACAAGACCTCCCACGCGCTCGTTACCAGTAACACTTCCTCCGCTGTAAGAATAATGAATACCGCAAGAGTTGGCAGCCGCACCAACCAAACCGCCAACATAATTGGTGCCAATAACGTTACACAAAGCATATGAATTTTCCACATCCCCACTATGAGCATTGCCTGTTAAACCGCCAACGTACTGTGCCCCATTCACGTTTCCCTCAACATAAGCATCAGAGACGTAAGCATAGGAAGAAGATCCACTAAGACCCCCAACAAAATCACCATTACCTGTAACATTACCTTCAATCACTACATCAGTAATAGATGTAGATGAAGCATATCCAACTAGACCACCCACTATTCTTTTACCTGTAATATTCACACCTTCAAGTTTTACGTTTTTAATGGTAGCTTTATTAGGGTAACCGTCTCCATCAAAATATCCAGTATAGCCAAACAAACCAATGTAATCCGCTGACGGTCGATTTATGTAGAGGTTGCTAATGGTATGCCCTCCGCTATCAAAGCTCCCAGTAAAGCTGTATTGGGATAGTGGTAAAGCATAAGAACCAATGGGCTCCCATCCAGCACCACTATTGTATCCATCACCCGTTGCTGATAGATAATCAGCAAGATCTATGTCATTCATAAGCATAAAGTGATCATTTAGATATACTGCCTCCCTAACAGTTGCTAAATGCTCCGCTGTGGTAATCTTCCAGGGATTATCAGATGATCCATCACCACCAGCAAATCCTAATACAGTACCGGGCATTAAACCTATTGTCAGCACAAACACTACCATCCACACTAGCCTTCTAATTAATAATGACAATTTAGTTCCTCCTCTTTCTATGTTTTGTTATAGAACATCGATAGAAAAATATAGTGAATTACTAGACTTATTTTAGCTCCGATACCCTGTAAAAGAATATCACCCATATGGGTGATATTCTAAAATGTGTTACTTTTTTTAATTTCTTGTGATTTCTCCTCCAATAAATTTTCTAGGGTAACTTGCAGGTTTTCTAATCCTTCAAAATGAAGTTTTTGTCCTGTTAAAATAATTTCAATATGCCCTACACATTGGTTTTCCTTATTCCTCCATACTCTAATCAAAAATGATGCTGATTGGTCCGAGCTCATTAATTCCCCTGCCCCCTTTTTCTTAAAAACTACTGAGCAAATACACCGTTAGAATAGTTATTGTTATTATGACAACAGAATAGATGACTATTTTTCGACTTTGTTCATCCATATATTCATCTCTCCTTTTTTACCCACCCACTTTTGATGTTCTATTAAACTAGATGCTTACACTTATTGGCTATAAAAACAATCACCCCTAAGGGTGATTTATTATCCCAAGGAGTGATTTTCTTTGTTTTCAAGGACTCTATGCATAAGCTCTCGCCTGCTTTTAATTTGCAATTTATAATAGATGTTTTTGATATGGGTTTTGAGGGTATTTTCACTCACGTATAACTCCGCTGCAATTTGCTTATTTGTCAAACCCTGAAGTAAATGTTCAACTATTTCTGTTTCTCTTACTGTAAGTGAATGAGCCTCAAATATACTTTGAACAATCTCCATATTTGTTAGCTCGTTATTGGATTCCTCATGGTTGCTGCTGTAGTAAAAATCTTCGATTTTATTAAACATCCACGGTATAATCAAAAATGTTAAAAAAATGGCTGAAAGAGCAAACATGGCAGTAAACAAATAATACCTTTCCCCAATCATCATAAGCTGCCCACCTAGAAGACCTCCTACCAGAATGGCACCTACCATGGCTGTCATACCAAAACCAAATGTTCTAATAGGTTTCCGATTAATTGCCGAAATATCCCCTAGAATTGTAAAAAAGAAAAGATCTAAGAAGGCAAAGGAGGATTGTATCAAAGTTTCTATCAGGAAAAACCCTGGAAGAGTATTGTGCATCAACAAAAAGGATATGAATGCCAAACCCATAAAGGATACTCCCATATAAATTGGCAGTTGTTTTTGAAGATGATTACCATATCGCCACATAACTGCCAGCACGGCTATGTATGGTATATTCCTATAAAAAACTGCAATATTCTCGTACCTTTCTAAAGAAGGATACATTACCTGATACATAAACCCACCATTAATATACAGTCCAAAAATCAGCAGGCTAACGATTAACATAAATGCCCCTGGGAATACTGGAATTTCTTCTATTTCATCTTTTTTGTTTTGGATATTTTGAAATTCTACCCTAGTTAATAACAAGGAAAATCTTAAAGCCACTACTATGCATAATAAGGCCATAATATACACTAGCTGAAGGGTTAAAATAGTAAGTAGAATACTTAATAAAACATATACAATGTTGGCAAGGATTATTGCCAAGGCCATGTATTTCATTCTAGACTTATTATCAATACCATGGGCAAAAGGATAGCTCCAACCTAGGACAAACATTGCTGAACAGAAACCAATGACTGCATAGATAAATGGCCACATTATTGGTGGCATAAAGAATACCAATAAACCAAGTACTAATGATAAAGCACCTCCATATATAATTAGGCTTCTCCAATGCTCAGCTATTTTTACCATTATTCCAAGAACTAACAGTCCTATTGCATGGAAAAATATATAAATTGTAGGTATTGATATATTAGTTTCTACGAATGCCATGGTGGCATATATAATAGGTCCGTTAAATGGAACAGACAACAACCAACCAAAATACAGACCTATGGACAGAATGATATACTTTTGAACTCTATCCAAGAAAACTACCTCCCCATTTTTCATTCCAATGGAACCCTGCTGAAGAACAATAATAGTGCTTTGGTACTTAAACTCAAATATTAACAATTGTAAGTTTATTTCCAAACTCCCCTGAAAAAGTAAAGAAAAGTTCCTCTAGGTTTGTCTCTGAAGCAGTATGTCCAATATAACTTGTATCTTTTGTCTTAATTTCAAGTTCAACTATTTTCGAACCTCGTTTGAATACCGTTACTGACATTAGCTCGTTAGCTGTTACAATAATCCTATTAAGCTCAGTATTTTCTTTTGGAATCAAAATTAACTGGTTCTGGCAAACACCAAGGCTATAAAGCTGAGTTTTGAAAAAACCTGCTTTGAGCCTAATATCCACACTCATGAAAAATCACCTCTAGACCTATTCTATCAGCTTAATTTTTCTTGAAAATACTTTTACACGGTTTGGCAATGACAAAAGCCTGACACAACTTGTGCCAAGTGTATTGCTTGAATATTAAACAGATGATATCATTGATTATAAGGGGTGATATGCATGAAATTTAATGAAAAGCTTAATTTCCTAATGAATATTACTAATACCGCAAACAGCGTTCTTGCCAGAAATGTTTCACTTGATCCATCATTTGTCAGTCGATTACGCCGCGGCATACGCACTCCTGCAAAAAATGAGAATTACATAAAGAAAATGGCCGAATATTTTGCTAAAAACTGTAGTGCAGAATATCAAAAGACAATACTGTTTGAAACAATAAAAAACACCTCAAGACTTATGCCTGAATATAGTGAAACCATAGCGAATCTTCTATATAAATGGTTTTCTGAAGAGGAGGCAGATAATTCAAAACCTATTGAGAATTTTCTTGAAGGTTTTAAAAACTTTAGTTTTAAAAAAGCACCACAGGCTGCAGCCATAGATGTTTCAAATATATCCGAAAATAATGCATACAAAGAAGAGGTATTGTATGGTATTGAAGGTAAGCAAAATGCAGTTATCCAATTTTTATCCCTTGTATTAAAAAACAAAAGCCCGCAAACTCTGCTTTTACACAGCGATGAGGACATGGAATGGTTAACCGGCAACCGTGAATTTACTGTAAAATGGGCATCACTTTTGTCCCACATAATAATGAGGGGAAATAAAATAAAAATAATTCATACCGTAAATCGTAGTCTAGACGAAATGTTCTCTGCTATTAAACAGTGGGTACCAATCTATATGACCGGTACTATTGAGCCGTATTATTATCCAAAAACTCGTGATGGGGTATTTAGACGTACGTTGTTTGTAGCTCCAGATACCGCTGCTGTGGTTTCAACCTCTATAGGAAATGGTACAAAAAATACTGCTAATTTTCTAATTACAGATAAACGTGCCATTATGGCACTTACAGATGAATACAACGACTTTCTTGGCCTATGTAGGCCACTTATGCAGATATTCACACCTTTTAGCAAAGGTGAATATTTAACCGTTCTTTCAGAGTTTGAGGATGAAGGAGCAAATAGAATTATTAAGACAGATGCTCTTTCAAGTATAACCATACCCCTTGATGTGGCAGAAAGTATTCATTCACGAATAGAAAGTGATACAAAAGACAAATTACTGGCATACCATAGAAGGCGAATAAAAGACTTCGAAGATAGTTTACAAAAACATAGCTTTACTGAAATAATTACCATCCCTGACCTGGAAAATATCAAAGAAGGAAAAGTAATGATTAACTTTTCCGATATGCTTGGTGACACTCCACTATTTTATACAACAATGGAAATTAGCAGACATTTTCAAAATATTATTAGACTTCTTCAGGCTTCTGAAAACTATAACGTGCATCTGGCAAATACAAACCATTTGCCGGGTTGTATGCTTTATGTAAAAGAGGATATTGGAGTGCTTGTTGGAAAGTCTTCAATACCATCTGTCATATTTGCTATTAATGAGAACAATATGACTGCGGCCTTTTGGGATTATATGAACCTTATGATAAACAAGTCACCAAAAGATAAAAGACATAAAAAACAAACCATTGCTGAGCTTGAAGCAATGGTAGAAAAAGTCCATATCTATTAAATGGCGAAGTTTCTTGCATTTTTAGCATTTTTTTATTGACTCGGTCTAATTTAAACTCATTTTTAATGAAGTCAACTTCTCTTTGAAAAATTTTGACTTGATGGTCATTTTTTAGTAAAACTCCTGCCAAATATGCTAATCCTAGAGGTGTTAATAAGGGTCTTTTTCCTTTCTGGTTAAAAGTGCATCAGATTTAGTATTCCGTATAAAAAATCATTGTTTGGCGAATTGTTTTGTCTGAGTGGTTTGTTGCAGCAAAAGTTATTACATGAAATCCCTCTTGTAGTTGTTCTTTTAATAAAATAGATATTGTGCCTGTTGATTCTTGGAATTGATGTGGATAAAGCATGCCATCTAATATAACCTGCCAATTGTAGTCATTAATTTCAATGTCTTTATTATCACTTATTCTTGCGGATAAGGTAGGGTAAGGATTCTGAATTATTTCTCCCGTATGGGAAGGAATAATAGGAATTAAGTTATTATCTCCAAAATGAGTAGGAGCAGATTCCTTCCAGACCTCACTTAACAATCTTAAAGTATTTTTACCAAGGATTTTTTCTATTCCTGTCTTTGAATAACCGCGTCGTAGCATCTCCTGAGTAATATTAACTACCATTGAAGTATTTGTTAGGTCCTCAGGCATTTTGCAGCCCCTTCCATCAAAATCTGAACCAAGACCTACATGGTCTATTCCAACTAGATTGATTACATAATCAAAGTGGTCAACTACTGTTTTTACCGTTACGTGAGTACCAGGATCAGCTAATAAATGTTTATGATATAGTATTTGAACCACTCCGCCTTTTTCAGCTATTGCTATAATTTGTTCATCCGTGAGATTTCGAGCATGTTTTTTAAGACTATATACTCCAGAATGGCTAGCTATAACTGGTTCTTCAATTAAGTCCATAACATCCCAAAAGCTTGCCTGTGACAAATGGCTAACATCTATTATTAACCCCAATTGGTTTGCCTCTTTAATAATTTGCTTGCCAAAATCGGAAAGTCCCTTTGGTGAGAGAGTATTGTCATAATATGTTCCTCTGCATCCTTCTGCTAGCTGGTTTGAATCATTCCAGGTTGGAGCTATCACCCTCACCCCAAGATCATAGTATTGTTGTAATAATATGGAACCATCAGGTTCTTTTAAAGAATCTGCACCCTCAATTGCTGCTATAGCTACAATTCTTCCTCCTTGAACTAACCTATCGATATCATTAATTGATGAAGCTAACCCAATTGCATATGGATTCCTTTCTATAGTATAATGGAGTCCATTTAGTAAGGCTAAAGTCTGCTGGAAGACTTGTCCGGGGTAATAGCGTTCTGGTGCCCATACAGCAAAAAATTGAATATTGATTCCTCCTTCATACAGCTTGAGAATATCTACATCAAAATTAGTATTTTCACCTAGATTTATGTGGGGGAAGCCGTTTTCATCTAAAATTTTATTTAAGGTGTCACAGTGAGTATCTACCACAATTGTGGAAAAGTGAATTCTTTCTGCGGAGTTTAATTGGGCAAGAGTATTAATAAAATTCGAGCTATGTAAAGAATAGGTGAGAAATACAATCAGCATAAGCAATATTATAGATAACAGATAAAGAATTCTTTTTTTAATATATAGAATCACCATTTAAAAAAGCCTCCTAGATGATCAAACAATAAGGTTACCTTGACATGGAAAGCAAATTAGGTTTGTTATAATATTATTTCTGTTTTCCGATATTATGCTAATGAGTAAGATATTCTAATTAACACTACCCAGACCTTACTCAAACATGCTGAAGGCAGCAACCTAATGTTGCTGCCTTCAGCTTTCCTTGTTTATGTTATTGCTACTATACTATGCAGAATAATAGCTTAGTATATCCTGCTTTCTTTACCCATTAATTCCCAACTCCTCTTCTCTTTCTTTAATAATAGAGAGAAGTTTCTTATGGACATGATCCGGCAATGGATCTGGTTTATGCGTCTCTAGTATTTCCCTTGCCCTTTCATCACAGGTGGTTGCCAAATCTTTAGAACCTTTCTCTGTCCAAAACTGGCGCATCCTGCGGTCCATGATCTTAGTTTGCGATAATTTCCTCATGTGTTTTATAGTATGCTCCTCGGCCAGGAAGTGTCCTCGTGCACCTACACTTTTGATCACATCCACTGCCAAAGTCTCATCATTGACTGGAATTCCTTCCAATACCTTTCTCGTCATTGCAATAAACTCATTATCCATTACTAATTGACCGAAACTCATGGTAAGACCCATCTCCAACATGCCCCCACCGTAAATCATATTGGCACCTGCCAATGCTGGTAAAAGGGTTGTTAAAGTTTTTTCGTGGCCTGATTGTGCGTCGGAGAGTTTGCTATCGCCCTATGTACCAGCTACATAGCTGGGTAGCAAGTAAAATCGAGCCAACTTAGCCACGGCTGCACTTATCAGTCCAAGTTCCGGGCAACCTACCGAGGCTGTGCTTAGTTTTAAATCAATCATTGAGGTAGAGCTACCGTACATTACAGGTGCCCCTTTCCTCGTCAACTGGGCCAAAACAATCCCACCTAGCACCTCAGCATTATGAGTTACTAATGTACCCGCCAAAGTCACCGGGGAAGTAGCACCTGCTAAAGCCATAGATAAAATATTCTGTGGTAAATTGGCTTTTGCATATTCAATAATTGGGTCAGCGCACCCTTCCGAAATTGTTAATGGGCTTTGTGGACAAGTACAGCCAGAAACAATAGGCCTGTCCTTAAGTTTTTCTTTCCCACCTGCTACCGCTGCAGCCATTTCTATCAGCAGTTGAGCAGAACGCTTATCATGACAAGGCTGCGGAACATGTTTTGTGGTATTTGAAATTGTCACTTCATAATTATGCAAGCTTTCCATTTCTGGATGCACATCCCGGGGAGCAACAGTATTCTCCAACATATCATATTGGTCCAGGGCATCAACTAGTCTCGCAACATTTCCTTTGTCTGCTTTGGTAGATTTTCGATACTCTCCAGTATAAGGATCAATCACCATAATTCCTTCTCCAAATGGACAAAAATTAACTCTGCCGCTTTCCATCACAATATCATGTTTAGGATCCCTTCCGGCTAGAAGCACCTTTTTAGGAGCTGAAACTATTGCTTCCTCCACGATATGAGCGGGGATTTTAACAATTTGTTCTTTCCTATCGACAATACACCCTCCACCTTCATAGATATCCATAGCATCATTGCTCTGAACATATAATCCGGCAACTTCGAGTACTTCTAGTGTGGCATCATGAATCATCTCTAAATCCTCATCACTAAAGAGGTTAATACCACAACCAATAAATGAATTTCTGCCTGCATGCAAGTTTCTTTTCATATCCTCACCCTTTCTGTAAAAATCTATTTTAAATCCGTTTTTCTCTTAAATCTTTCCACAGAATTGATTTTGATGCCAAGCACACTAGCAATCCGAATCTTAGCTTCAATTCCCTTAGCTGCCCCATGGTTTGGCATAGGATATCCTATATCCAATTCCTCGCGTATTTCCCGCATTATTGAGCAGTCACTCAATTCAAATGGCGTTATGCCTAACTTTTGGGCCACATATTTTTTAGCTTCTGTTATCTTCATACCTTTGGCCAGTTGCAGACGTAATACCAGATCTCCGGCAGTACGAATTCCGCCCATGCCAACGGCTACTTCTTGAGTCGCTTCATTTCCAAATGGATCTCCGGAACCCACCTACAATCCATCAGCCTTCCCAATCTCTACTATGGCTTTAACAGCTCTTGACACCGCATCAGCCGGGGGAACTGGTGACATTGGTGTGCCTCCTACCCCCATTCCCACATTTGCATGAACTGGAATATTTGATATTTCAGAACAAGCTTTTATAAAAGTTACTGCTCTGGCAATATTCCATGGGAATGACCTGTTGCTGTTGGTATTTACTACTGGGCCAAAAATGTTTACCCCTGCTTTTTCTGCGATTTCTACCTGCTTATGAGGATATAAGCCGGCCAGACGCGTTCCATCATATTCTAGTTGACCATGCATACCTAAAATAAATTCTCCGGCCATACCCATTTCTATCCCTAAGTCAGGGTATTTTTGTTTTATAATTTCAATTGCCTTTAGTGCTGCTAGAACATCGGCATCCCCTGAGGCACCACAGGTATCAAAATTCATTCCATCCGCTCCGGCTTCATACATACCCTCCGCAATATACACCATATCTTTTACAGCATGCTCAACTGCCTCTTCCTGAGCAGCTCTAGCTTCAGCTATTTTTCCTAGAGGCAGCAACTCCGACCAGTTTTCTACAGGACCATCTGGTTTAGTATATAAACCTAGGTTTGGCATGGCTCCGTATAAAATCGGTATTGTGGTGTTCAACTGTACATTTTCCATTACCTTGGCTTCGTCATGGAGAATGGACTTTACAGCTTTGTAGCTGTAGTCTATATTTCCCAGGTCCAGGGAATCCGCCGAGAGAACCTTCTCATGAACTTGTATAGCCGTAGCCCTGTCCATAGCTATATTGGCCTGATAAGTAATTTTAAAAGCTCCTGAATCCGAAGAAGTCACTACTTCCTTTCCTCTTATCACACTGGTAACATTAACAGGTGAAGCAATAATTTCAAACAGGTAATCTAATTCTTCTTTAGACAGTTCTGAAATATTCCCCCTATCTGCAGCATCACGGGTGCCCTCTTGCAAGTCATGTTGGATTTCTTCACGACTCATATATATTCCAGATCCATCTCCCATTCTGGTAAAAATATTTTCAATCATTTGTGTCCTCCTATTCCTTTTATCCGAGTATCTGGTTTCTTACCTTCTTTTGGTTTTCTTCTCATACTCATTTATTATTTCTTGAACTATTTGGGCATTTTGAAGCTTCATAGGTTGGTGTTTAGCCAAAATCTCTTTGGCTTTTTCCCGGGCAATCTGCTCCGGTGACGGTTTACCTTTTATTACCCATTCATCATAAAGACTGCGGTCTATCACCGTTGGCTGCCATACTTCTCTCAAATGCTTGACTGTATGTTCTTCTACCATATAGTGATTTCCCGGACCTACTTGGTCAATTACTTCCAATGCTAGTGTTTCAGGGCTTACATCACATCCTTGCGTCACCCTTCGTAAAATTTCATAAATTTCACAATCCATGACACACTGTTCAAAAGAGAAGGTACTGGCCCCGTTAATTAAGCCGGCACCACACATCATATCAGCCTTTGAAAACATGCTTACTGCTCCAGATATAGAATTCTCCACTCCTGCATGCCAATCGCTTGCTTTTGCCCCTGTAGCAAAGGTGCCTATATTGGCTGGCACCTGATAGAAATGAGCCATTTGGGCAGCTGCTGCTTGCAGTATAAAATCTTCTGGTCCCCCGCAGGTAACTCCTCCCCTTTTTAGCTCCATCATGGTAGCACAAGATCCGTAAAAAGTAGGTGTGCCTGGACACATGATTTGCAAGAAAGCCATTCCGGCAATAATCTCAGCATTTCCAAGAGCAATCTCTCCTGCTAAGGTTGCCGGTGCAGTTGCACAACCTATAGGCATGATCATAAAACCTGTTGGTACCCCAGCTTCTGCAAATATCAAAGCTGCTTCAAGTCCATGACCATCATAGGAAAGTGGGCTAATACTACACTGGAAATTTGAAATAATCGGCCTATTCTTTAAATTTTCTTTGCCTCCAACAACTGCAGCAGCAATTTCCACGGTACCATGAGCATTTACAGGATCTACCGCCGTCATTGCTTGAATATGCTTACTTGAATTTAGCAACATAGCATGCAGTTCATGTAACGGTTGAATTCTTGGATTACAGTCCTGAGCGCTAATACAAGGCCACAAAAAAGCAATTTGAGGTAAGAAGTCGGCCAATCTTATGGCGTTACCAAGGCTTTCTTTTGAAGATAAACAGACATCACCAGTGTCTATATCAATAACCTGGTTTCCGCATCCATCTAGGGTAAGGTAGCCATGTTCACCATCAAGTGGGAGATCATTTTCTGGATCTCTAGCACAAAGTGTGTAATTGGATGGAGCTTTTTTTAAAGCATCCTCTATAACATTGGGTGGAAAATAGACCCTTTTATTTTCTCGATCAACTTTCGCACCTAAGTCCTGAAGGCGATCATACCTGGGATTGTCTAATGGCATTAAAATACCAGTTTTCTCAAGGATGTGCAGACTCGCTTCATGAACAGTATTAATCTCCTTTGTTGTCAACACTTCCATTGTTGATTTCCATTTAACATGATTCA
Organism: Desulfitibacter sp. BRH_c19; assembly: GCA_001515945.1. Classification (NCBI taxonomy): domain Bacteria; kingdom Bacillati; phylum Bacillota; class Clostridia; order Neomoorellales; family Desulfitibacteraceae; genus Desulfitibacter; species Desulfitibacter sp. BRH_c19. The sequence continues at coordinate 139,193 of LOER01000026.1, read as the reverse complement.
TCTAAAACTTGTCCCTCCTTTTGTCTTCCTATTTTTTGTTATATATTGCAAACATTATGCCAACTGTTTAACAAATCTGCTGAAAGCTCTCCTAGTATTATTTTAAAGGCTAATGGAACAAAAAAGAATACTCACCACTTGAGAAATAGTCAACTTTCAAGAAAGGAATTCTAACAAATGAGAAGAAGTTATTAATATCGATAATTTTTGAGGAGGTTTTTATGGGTTATCTCTATAAAATTCAAAAAGATGTACAAAGTGTTGCAGAAGTGATTTCCGCAGCACTTAAGGTTGAAACAGAAATTGTAGATGAGGATTACATTGTTTTAGGTGCCACAGGGCGAATAAGAGGACTACTATTGCATCAAAGGTTATCTGATTCCCATATTAACCGGTACGTACTAGAAAGCAATCATCCATTCGTTTTAACTAAGCCTGGTCAACACAAAATGTGTGCTCCCTGTCCCGATAAAGATGATTGTTATTATTTAGGTGGTATTTACTATCCCATCACCGCAAATGGAAAGTGTTATGGAGTAATAAGTTTAGTGGGGTTTAACGAAATTCAAAAAGAAATTCTTATAAACAATCAAAATATTTTCCTTGATTTTACGGGGAAGATGGCCGATCTTTTGGCAACAAAACTTCAGGAAGCTATCTTTATGGAAGAGGTGTGTCGGACTAATGAATATTTGGAGACAATCATAAATTCGGTACACGAGGGAATCATATCCTGCAACGAGCACGGCACCATCACCTGCTTTAATCAATCTGCCGCAAGAAATTATGGAATTTCTAAAGAGGACGCTATAGGAAAACATATATCCAATGTAGCTCCCAACAGTTTGCTTAACAAAGCTTTATCCAATTCTGCTTCATTTTATGAAGAAAAAATCTACTGTAATAATACCTTAGGAGAAAGCATTAACCTAGTTTCTAATGCTACTCTAATTAAAGACGCAGATACCATCGTCGGTGCCGTAGAGTCTTTTTCTCCAGAAGAAAGCATTTATCGTGTAGCCTACCGTCTTACCAAGAGGGAACAAACAACAGCATTTGATCATATCATCGGCAAGAGCCTAATTATAAAAGAAGCAAAAAAAATGGCCTTAAATGTGGCCCAAAGCTATTCCACGATCTTGATTACAGGGGAAAGTGGGACTGGAAAAGAACTGTTTGCTCGGGCTATTCATAATTCCAGCCTTCGGGCAAAGGAACCTTTTGTGGACATTAACTGTAGTGCCATTCCAGACTCACTACTAGAAAGTGAGCTATTTGGATACGAAAAAGGTGCTTTTACAGGGGCTAAACACGACGGAAAACCCGGCTTATTTGAACTGGCTGAAGGGGGCACCATCTTTTTAGATGAAATCGGAGATATGCCCCTACACCTGCAGGTTAAAATTTTAAGAGTTTTGCAGGAAAAAACCATTCAAAAAATAGGTGGAACAAAAAAAATTCATGTGGATGTCAGAATTATCTCAGCTACTAACCAAAACTTGAAAGAACAGATTGCAAAAAAATTATTTCGGGAAGATTTATATTACCGCCTAAATGTCATTCCTCTCGTCATTCCCCCTTTAAGACAACGGCCAGAAGATATACCTCTCCTCGTTGATTATATGTGCGAAAAATACGCTGCAAGCTTGAAAAAAAATATCCGTGGGGTTTCCCCAGAAGCCCTCAATGTCCTGTTATCTTATCCATGGCCAGGAAACGTAAGAGAATTGGAAAACGCCATGGAATATGCCATTAACTTTTCTCCTACCGGAGCAATTATTTCCAATGAATATTTGCCCCCCTGGTTGTTTACGCCCATTGATATTCCTATTTCGGAACCGGAAGACTTTAAAGAAAGAGTTCAGATTAGTGAAAAACAGATGCTTATGGAAGCTTTACAAAAAGGAGGAACCTCTTTGAGAGCTAAAAAGCAAATTGCCCACAACATGAATATAGGTTTAGCCACGCTTTATCGGAAATTAAAAAAATATGACTTATTAGGATAATCATATTGCTCTAGTAAAAAGTAGTTGACTCTATTCATTGAGCCAACTACTTTTTCCGATAACTAAAATCTCACCATTTTTAGGATAAGACGTTTACTATTTATTATATATCCTGTATAAGAATACGGCTGTTTCAGCCCTTGTGGTATTGCCCAGGGGATTAATCTTATCAGCACTACCCACGATCAACCCTTCCTTTACTACAGAAGCAACGCTATCTACAGCATAGGCTGCAATACTGGATTGGTCAACAAACTTCTCCAAGTCTGAAGCTGTTCCTTGTTGTTCAAGTTTTTTCAGCATTCTTAAGGCCCTTTCCGTAAGTGTCATCATGTCCTGCCTGGTGATGCTTTCATTGGGGTTGAATTTGTTGTTTCCAATGCCATTGGTGATGCCGAGCTTTTTGGCTATTGCTATTTCTTTGTAGTAATATGCATCTTCACTTATGTCATCAAAGTTTTCATCAACCTTGGCATCGACACCCAAGGTCCTTACGAAAAAATACAGGAAGTCTGCCCTTGTGATGTTTGTTTGAGGTGCGTATTCTTTTTCCAATGTACCTTTCAATATACCCTTAGATGCAAGGACTTCAATTTGTTTCTCCGCCCATGCCACACTTTCCAAGTCTTCAAAAGTTTTTGTTACATATACAACAGCATATTTACTAAAATGTGTGGTTGTGAAGGTGACCAATCCCGTGGCAGGGTCATACCTTCCTGATGGTACTTCCACTACATTACCCTCGCCGTCAATATACCATATTGTGATATGCTCTGGGTCCTTTAGCTCCTCTTCTGTAGGAATATACGGTATGGCGACCATGACTGGTGCCTCTGGGTTATTCCATTGGGTTTGCTCTCCATCTACTGTCAATGTGAGCTGAACTAAGGGTCGTTCACCTATAGCTGCTTTTATTTCATCAGGCAGGTGGGATTTGTTTCCCTCACCTATAGTGATACATGTTTCTTTGCCTTCCGTTTCCGAAATCCCTGAAAGCATATTATCCCCTATGGTGATACTTCCTGGGTCAGTAGAGAAGGTCAATGCACCTTCCCTTTGAGAGCGGGACATGGTATCTGCGGGAATCCCCAAGGTATAGGAGGTCACTCCATGGATGGAAGGCACGATGACGGTGGTCCTTTCCTTGCCTGTGAAAATATCCCCCGTCAAAGTTTCCAGGTTTACTGTTGCCCTGTCTTTATCAGAATTGACATTGACCGGTAGATTGGTCTCCGGTTTACTGTTTCTTGAAACAACTGCTTTGTAGGTATGTGCTACATTCCTTCCTCCTCCACCACCGGAGCGGGAAGCAGCAACTGTAAACAGCTCTGTGATTATATTACTTCCATACCCCGCTATTAACCGAAGCTCCCCTGGTGGGATGTCCGGGATTCTGAATGTATCGGAGTAATTACCGTTTTCATCTGACATAATAGAATTTAAGTATACAATGCTACCTTCACCATCCAAGCCCTTTATGGTCACCCATTCTGAATGACCTGCTGTGCCGGAAGCGATTACACTATCCCCTGCATATCCCCTTGTGGGTTCAATTGTTAGACTGATAGTATCTGCAAAAGCTGAACCAGGAACAACCAATGCCAGACACAAAAAGCTGTATATGAAAATTCTACAAACACTCAGAATAGAATTTCTCTTAATCATTTTATCACCTCTTTTTAAAAGTGTCCGTCTATAAAACATTGGGATTGGTATCCGGGTCGTTGGTTAAATCGTCTACGATATAGGATTTGATGATATCACCTGCCCTCACATTGAATGCGGCCTTTGCTTGATTTACTGTATCAAAATCCGCCTTTGTTGCATTAATTGATATCTGCTGTCCGTTTCTTATATGAATAAAAACACATACCTCATTCCCACTATTTCCTGTAACAGGCTCAATTAATGCCGAAAAGTATTTAAAACCGGATATGCCTTCTTTTACTGTCATTATTGGAATGGCACCCTCTGTATATCCTTTTGTATATGTTGTGTCATCAATAGGATGGATGATGTAGGCTCCGTTGCCAGAGCCCAGATTAACCCTCAGAGATAACGTTTTACTGGCCTCAGTTCCAGTGCTATCAGTTACCTTGACTTCCACTAGGTAGTTTCCTTCACTCTCAAGGGTTCCTGTAATTTCTCCATTTTCATTGAGGGTGAGTTCTGCAGGAAGTCCTGTTGCTGTCCATGTATAAGCTTCAGTTCCCCCTGCTGCCGTCATAGTAGCATCATATGATCCTCCTATTATTCCTATGGGCAGGCTTTCATTGTTTATGGTCAGTACTTCTTTGCGGGTAATGATGACCTGGTAGGTTTTTGTGCTTACTCCATCTTTTCCTGTTACTACTATGTTAATGGTATTTTCCCCTACTTCAAGACTGACTGGTAGGGATGGTGCATCCCCGTTTACTGTAGTGGTTGCCTCAGAGTCTGACAGGGTTGGTGTCACTATAACCTCAGAAATGCTATTGACCACATCGGCAGTATATTGGTTAACTGACGGGTCAAAGGTTTGATTCAAGATTCCATCACTTAGGGTCAGACCGCTAAGATCTACATTCCCCGTAGCACGGTTAACCGTCACAGTATAGGTCTGAGTAGACGCGTCCTGGGCCACCACCATCACCTCTATGGTGTTTTCCCCTGTATCCAGGTTAATTGTCTGCGAATCCCCGCTATTTAAAATGGCCCCTTCTACAAGCATCAAGGCCTTGGTGTCACTAGTTGACGCTGAAAGTTCCAATGTTTCAACACTGTTGTCCAGGTTGATAGTATAGTTTGTTTCCCCTGCTGAAAACACCGGGTTTAAACTATGTCCATTAACCGAAAGGCTTGCCAGGTTTGCGTCACTTGCTGTACCGTTGACCGAGATGACATAGGACTTTTGAGTGTGTCCCCCGGAGGCCGTGACTACAATGGGAATCAGATTGGCACCCTGATCAAGGTAGACTGATTGAGTCACGGTGTGGGTTGCCGGGCTCCCGGCAATGGTCAAGGTAGAGCCGGGGTCTTCCATTACTGCGGTGATGTCTATGCTGTTTATGCTAGAAACGGCATTCACCTGATAGGTCACAATGTTTTTGTGAAAGCCCGGGCTCAATGTCCCGGGATCAACCGTCAGATTAGCTAGGTCAATGGAGAAAGTCTGATAGATGGTTAGGGTATAGTTTGCCGTATCTGTTTTATTATCACTATCGGTGACGGTAGTTGTTAAGTTATAGGTTCCCGTATCCTCCGGGGTGCCGCTGATTTCACCGGTGGAAGAGTCCAAGCTAAGCCCGGACGGCAGTCCGGTAACGCTCCAGCTGTAGGGCCCAAATCCTCCTTGGGCGGTCAAGTTCCCATTAAACTGGGTTGCCACAATACCGCTGAACGGGATAACATTAATAATAGGATTGGCAAATTCAATACTTGTTGTTACTGGAGTGCTCCCATAGTTGGTGTGGTTTGCCGGGTTATATTTTTCATTCCACAGCTTAAGGGTGTAGCTGTTATAGGTAAGTGCTGTGGGCAGATTAAAGGTTGCTGTGCCGCTTGCGTTGCCTGCTGTTAGTTCCTTGATGGCACCCCGATAGGTATCGCTTTCACTGGTAAGCTCTACGCAAAGGTAGTTGCTGGAGCTTGGGGTTGCCCCGCTGTAATTGACTGTGACTTCGCTGCCGCTTGTGGAGCTGTTGGCTGTAACGTCATCAATGGACAATGTTTGGTTGCTGTCGTCGGCTATAGTTAACTTCATATCACCGGTCAGTTGGCTTACCGCTGTAAGATCCTTTCCCAAAGTTGCAGTTTCGCCAGTATCAGCGGCAGGTGCGAAGAGAATAGATGACAAATCTAATTTTGAAGCGGGGCGAATACCCAACGAGCTACTCCCCCCAGGCAAAAACTTGATTTCTCCTTTATCATTAACAATCTGGACATTTGTATCATAAGAGGTGCGCAGCCACCACATATCCGTACTTATGCGGTCTGCTTTAAGACGAGGGAAATAGGTTACACTGACTTCACCTCTTGAAAGCAGGAAAACTTTATCGCCGCTTGGATCGTATGTTGCATTGATTCCTTCTTTAGTATCAGGATCAAACACCTGCTGTGGGCGAATGATTTCCTGTTCCTCGCCTGTAAAAGAACTCATAAAATATCCCAGGAGCCAAGTCCGAATAGACGCTGTGCCATATTTATTTGATCCAAAAAATCTCTTTGCCACCAATCCCTCGGACAGCAGGAACAGCTCCCCCTCTCTGTTGTCAAGAACACGCCATCTTATTGAGTTGCCGCCATATTCTCCGTAATAAACGTGCTGATAGTTACCGCCGCCAGTAGATCCGCTTAATTCACTCGGATAACGTACTTCAACGGCACCTGTGCTGACAGGCATCAGTCCCACCACCATTATTAACATCAATAGTACCAACATTATTCTTATTTTCATTGATTTTCCTCCCCGTATTTTATTTCTTTTATAATTTCCATAGTAACCTCCTTTTTGAAGTTATCAGGCTTTATTTTTTCATTGCATCCAGCATTTCATAGGTGTAGAGCATCAGACTGTCACTCCACCATACATACTCATTGTCCACAAGTCTTCCCTGTTTAAAAAATTCAATATCCTCAAGAGCTGCAAACCGTATAGATTGCAACCTAGGTTTAAGGTTATACACAAAGCTTGAACCATTTTCTAGCTCAACCGCTATTTTGTGATCGTCGAGAAGCTGTATTGATCGTATTTTATTCATGTCCTCCCCCTTTTCCACATAAAAAACCCACCATACGACAAGCATAGTGGATTTTTTTGGGCTTTCATATCACATAAAAGTACCATTTTTATTTTTAATTTCCTGGTGCATTGGCTAGTTAAGACCGCCCCTAGGAGATCATGTTTAGCTCTTTCGCTTTGTTTATTGCTAAAGTTTTGTTGTTTACGCTGAGTTTTTCATATATGTTTTGCAAATGTCTTCTGATTGTGTTATTGGACAGGAAAAGATTTTCTGCAATTTCATTTTGCTTAAACCCCTCTCCCAAGAGAGTTAGTACATCTAGTTCCCTAGCTGTTAGTGGTTCGGTTTCTTGTTGATTGTTGATTTTTTGGATACTCTTTGTAAAGCGTTCTCCCAGGTTAAGGACCTTGTCAGTCCATGCGCTGTACTGAGTGCTCTTTATTTTCTGTAGAATCGGCTCAAGCTCAGGCATACTTTCTGCAAATGGTGTAATAATGCCATCTGATTGTGCAAGCTTTATGGCAGGAAGCAGTATTTCACTTGCTTTTTCCATGCCATATAGATGTTTCTTTGCTATTGCATCATAGATGCCTGCATAAATGAAACCAAATATATGGTTATTAGACTGATAGAGTTCCTTCATTGTTTCTACGATAATCTCAAGCTCTGCGTAGCTTTTTCTTAGTATAGCCGCTCTGGCACTAACAATATAGTTGATGCCCATCCCCTCATGAAAAAGATTGTTTTGAGATATATCTCCCTCCTGCAGCCATTTTGGTATCTGCTCCAATTTACCCAAAATACCGTATATGTACCCTGCCGCAATGTCAACGCTATTTAGTAGGATTGGTCTGCCTGCAGCTTCTGCTTCTGCCTGAACTTCCTCCAATAAAGGAAGCACCTCATTGGGTTTGCCGCTTAAGATTGCCAAGCGGGCAAGACACAGGTTCCCACAGATGATAAGACTCAACTGGTTTTTGGTTTTTGCCTTGTGAATAGCTTTGTAAGCAAAAAGCTCTGCGTTATTCAAATCACCGGTTTCAAGGCAGTATTCTGCCCTTGCCACATGCTCAAAGCCTGTTCCGCAGCCATTTGATACATGGGTATGATACCAATTGTCTTTTTCAATAAGCTCTACAAGCGAAAGTAGTGCTTCCTCCTTTTTGTGGTAGAGATAGAGGGTATGGGGTGAACCACAGGTGAATACGGAATCGGCATTTAATATTTGGGAGCTTGTGCCGCCAAAGAGGGCGTAAGCTTTTTTATGATATTCGCTCATAGCAGATACGTCATTGAAGTCCAGAATGCTTTCAATAAGGACGATTTCACCTAAAATCTGCTCCTTATCCAAAAGGTTGTCGTCTGCCTCATAGATCGCTTTTGCCTCATAAAGTAGACTTGCGCCCTCTATAGTATCTATTGCCAGCATGTAAGAGTATATGTAGGTAATGTACGCTAGGGGATATGATAGCTTCAGCTTTTTATCCATGTCTATAAAAGCAGTGACCATGATATGGGGTGCTCTTTCCATAAGCTCTGCTGAGCCTGGTAGCTCATAAATATCAAGAATTTTCTCATAGCATCCTGCTCTGTGATAAAAATCCACCGCTTCAATGCGCCTATCACTCCTCGCACACCAATCGCCGCAGCGGGAAAACAGAGTAGCTTTGTCTATATCAGAAATCGTAAATAATTCCATCAGCATTGTTTTTAATATTGCGTGTATGGAGTAGGTTCCGTCTTTGTTGTTATATCTTACAAAGCAATTGTTTGCTTCAATTTCGCGTATCAGCTCCCCTGCTTTTTTATTTCCGGTCACAAATATGGCTCCATTAAGACTGAAATTATCAAGAAGGGAAAGCTTCAGCAGAACTTGTTGTGTCTCCTTGTCAAATTTATCATATACAGCTGTTTGAATCAGCCGTGTTATGTCTCGAATGTCTTCAACAGTTTTGTCCTCAGCGTATTTAAGAAGGGAAAGATAGATAGCTGCCACCCAACCATCCGTGTTTTTTACAAGCATTGCTTGTTCCTCAATGGAAAGCAAAAATCCATTTCGCTTAAACAGCTCAACTGTTTCCTCCCCATTAAATTCGAATTGGTCCTGGGAGAGCTCCATGCACATACCCTTTAATGCAAGCTCATCAATTGAGATATCAGGGATGCTACGGCTAATTAGCACTATATGTAGTTTGGAAATGGAGGCTCTTGCGATGGCCGTAAGCAAGTGATTCATATGTACACTTTTGTTTTCATGGTAATCATCTATGACAATAACCGTGGGCTCTTTAACCGTTTTTCTTATGATATTGAGGATACGATCTATATCTACGGAGGTTTGCGGAAGCCCGTGTCCGACAAATTGTTTGGAAAGCTCAAGGCTTATGTCTGCAAGGCTTTGAGAGAACTTCTGCCACATCCACAGCTCATCATTTTCTCCGACGCTTAATGAAAACCAAATATTCCGAAGATTTGGTTTGGAGTTTAGAAAATCTTTTACTGCCGTTGTCTTGCCGTAGCCCATAGAGGAAAGCAGGATGAAAAGCGGGAATTCAAGTATCCCCTCAAATAATTTATCAATACGCTTTCGGCGCAATAATTTAGGTTTGAACAATTTAGCATTCATGTTTTTTACTCCCCCGCCATATTTCTTCTGCAATTCAAGAGTCCATAATCGTATCACACTCATGTCTTTCATTATATTGTAGGATGTAATAATTTACAAGAATTAGAAATATGGAGTAAATGGATTAAAAAACGGCTATTTTTTAGCAAGTATATTATATTTCCTGTAGAAGATTGGACGTCTTCTATGGAATGCTTAATTACTATGAAAATATAACCTTAGTCAACTATTCCTGCAATATTTTTGGCTAATCCTTTTTTATATTCTAGATTGCTTTGTCTCGAAATTATAATTCTTTGAGCTTGTGGAGAACCAGCTCCGTGCATAGACTCTGTTCGGTATCCAACGGCTGCAGTCCCTAAGGTGATGTTTTCAATTAACCTAGTAATGCGCAATCTATTTTCTGTAGGGACCTCGAATACTCCCCTAATATACTTATCAATAAGAGGGCCAATTTCGGAATTCCTAAAGTCCTTTTCTGATGGTAAAGTCGCAATCAAACCTCCACCGATATCTTCAGCTAAACGAGCAATCTCATAGGGAAATCTAGTTACATTTTGCTTACAGATATTTGCCAGCAGCAAATCTATTAAATAGGTTCCACTAGCTGTTGGGCAACCCTGACATGAGCAAGCTATTCCACACGAATACAAAGTTTCATTCAAATGAATCATTTCAATTATTTTGTCTTTAATGTGGCTCGCTTTACTTACTCCATTATATTCAGCGGCTAGAGCAACCGCTCCAATTAGAACATCTCCTACTCCTACCTTACATCCACCATAACTCTGGCGATGATATCCTGCAAAACGTTCCACTAACATATTAGAAAAGTCAAATTCCCTACACATAAAAACCCTATCCCATGTCACAAATACATTATCAAAAATAACTAAGGCTTCCTGACCCCCAAATCTAGCATTACCAACATCTATATCACTTTCCTCAATCTTTCGTGTGTCACAGGACTGACGTCCATAAATATAGGTAATCCCCTGAGCATCAGCAGGAACGCTAAAACAAACAGCATAGTTCTTATCTTGCTCACCCATTGCTAAGGTCGGCATGACAAGAATCTCATGGGAATTTAAGGCCCCCGTTTGATGGGCCTTTGCTCCATTAACTATAATTCCATCCTTATTATCCTCTACAATATGCAAGTACATATCCGGATCTTTCTGCTTTGATGGGGACAAACTCCTGTCTCCCTTGACATCAGTCATGGCTCCATCTACAACCAGATCTTCGTTTTGTACTCTTACTAAGTAATTTCGAAATCTTTTATGATACTCAGTCTTATATTTCTGGTCTATTTCATATGTTACACTATCTATGGCATTAAAGGCATCCATGCCTACACAACGCTGAAAGCAAGACCCTGTTTTCTGACCAAGTAAACGTTGCATTTTCACCTTTTTTATTAAATCATCAGTACTTTGATGCAAATGGGTAAAACGATTAATAACTTTACCCGTGAGACTAGAATTGACTGTCATTAAATCTTCATATTGTCCATCATTAGCTAATTCATATGTCATAGCCACAGAGTTTAAAGACGGTCTAATAATTGGATGATCTACAATGTCTGTAACGACCTCACCAAACATATAAAGCTTAAAGTCCATTTTTCTTAAGGATTCTATATAGTCATCTCTTGTCTTCAATTTTTCCCCTCCTAAGCATCCTTTCTTCCTTTCTTAAGACCTTCAAGATCCAAAGGTTAAGATTCTACACAAATTGCTGAGGTGGATTAACCTCCAAATATATTCCATCCCAATCAGGTATTATTCCATGGCTACCTGGTATCCATCCAATCATTTTTATTGGTATTTGTAGATGTTTTGATACCTGTAATAATATTTCAAATCCTTTTAGTACTACCTCCATAGTAGTTTCTTGAGCAATATTTGTATTAGAAACAAGTCCTGTCACCTTCATACCTGATACCATTTCTATTTTTCTAACATGAGTTACAATATCTGCTAAGATATTATTAAGAGGCCTGCTGGTATTCACAACAAATAATAACTCGAAGGATAAATCAATGGACTTTCTTAACCGGCCTAGAACAGAACGGCCCTTGAAGTCACCAGGTATGTCTAAAACCACACTATCGTATTCTATGGATTTTAAAAGGGCGCCAAGGGTATGGGTTACTGTAGGAATATCTGTATGTGCTACCTTTCCTTCGGGTTGAATGAGATCAATATTTTCAGGAAGCTTATATTTTTTAACAGCATCCCGTAACCGGAAACATGGCTTAGAGTTGTCAGCATCAACTAGAAGGACTCTATTTGCCCCATGAGCCAACCTTAAAGCATAATGCAAGGCTAGTAATGTTTTTCCGCATCCATAATCACCAGTAAAAATGGTAGTTTTCATTCTACATAAGCACCCTTCATTGCGGAAACTGCATTATCAGTATAGCGTTTCAATACTCCTTTACTACGTTGTTTTAAGATTTTTATAATTTCATCTTGTGTTCGCTTTTGCCCTTTGATACCAATAATATTTAGTTCGCGATTAGGTATATCAATCTGAATTAAGTCATCATTTTCAATTACAGCAATTGGCCCACCATCTATTGCCTCTGGAGATACATGACCAATACAGAGCCCACTTGAAAACCCTGAAAATCTCCCTTCTGTAATTAATGCTGTTGTTGTATTGAGAGTTTTATCAGATGAAACATCAGAAATATGACAATAGGTTGGTTTGCCTCCACTTTGGTATACACCAATACCTGCTTGTTTTGTAAGAGTATCCAAATGATAATTTCCTGGATGAGTAGTACCCCATACATCATCTATAAGGATTTGTGGTCTTTCTAAGTCCTCTTCATCCCAATCCATTCCCATACGCAAACTATCCACTTGCTTCCAATTTTTTTTAGCTTGATAGCATGCCTGTTTGTTCTCAACCATAATAATTTACACCACCTTCGGCCATCTCAATTCCTTTATATAGGGCCTTCTCGTTTAAGGGTAGCATTTTATGATGCCTTTCCGGCAGAGTCTTTTTTAGAGCAGCCATAATATAGTCCATAGCAACACATTCTGTGCATTTTAATACTGCACCTAAAATAACCATATTTGATACCTTTTCATTACCTAAATCAGTAGCAATCTTATCGGCGGGAATTCTAATATTTTTAACATCATGCCGTTCCTGTTCCTTGTCGAGTATTGTAGCGTTTATAATAATTATCCCATTCTTACGGACGCGAGGTTGAAATCTATCCAATGAGGGTGAATTCATTGCTACCAATAGGGATGGGAAAGGAGCTACTGGTGCGTCAATTGATCTGTCAGAAATAATTACGGTACAACTAGCTGTCCCACCTCGCATTTCTGACCCATATGCAGGTATAAACATTACATGCTTTCCTTCTAGCATAGCCGCATATGATAAGACCTTTCCCATTGACATAATTCCTTGACCACCAAAACCAGCAAATATTAGCTCATGCTTCATTGTCAAATAACCTCCTTAGGTGCTTTAATAACACCCAGTGGGTAATTGGCTTCTAGTTTTTCTTCCATCCAAGCAATGGCCTCCAAAGGATCTAAACCCCAGTTAGTCGGGCAAGTACTGAGAATTTCAACTACAGTAAAACCCTTGCCACTAAGTTGCAATTCAAAAGCTTGACGTATAGCTTTCTTAGTCCTATTTACATTCTTAGCACTACTTACTTTTGTTCGTTCTGCATAGGTGCAGCCTTCCTGTAGAGCTAGCATCTCTATCATTTTAATAGGATATCCTGCATCTCTTACGGTTCTTCCATAAGGGGAAGTTGTAGTTTTCATTCCGAGCAGACTTGTGGGAGCCATTTGTCCACCTGTCATGCCATAAATACCGTTGTTTACAAATATTACAGTTATGTTTTCACCTCTTACAGCCGCATGAATAACTTCGGAACAACCTATAGCACATAGGTCTCCGTCTCCCTGATAGGTAAAAACTAATTTGTCCGGTTGTACTCTCTTAACACCTGTAGCCGTAGCAGGAGCACGGCCATGAGCTGTAGCAGACATATCTATATCAAAATAATCGTAACAAAAGCAAGAACAACCTACTGAAGCAATCCCAACAGTATTGTTTCTTATATCCATTTCATCAATAATTTCAGCCACTATTCGATGGATAATACCATGAGTACATCCAGGACAATAGTGCATGGGAACGTCTATCAAAGATTTTGGTCTCGACATTATTTTTTCCATTTCAATCCTCCATGGTTAACTCTTTAATCTTATCCAATAATTCAGAAGGAAGTGGTATTACCCCTCCATATCTCCCTAAATGTAAAACTGGTTTTGCTTTACCTACAGCTATTTGAACATCCTCAATCATTTGCCCAGTAGACATTTCTAAAACCAAAAATTCCTTCACTTGATGTACAAAAGAAAATAGTGGGTCATAAGGAAATGGCCATACGGTGACAGGCCTAAATAAACCTAACCTGATATTCTGCTCTCGTGCAATATTAACTACACTTTCAGCTATTCTAGCAGATGTTCCATAAGCTACAATAATATATTCTGCATCTTCGGTTCTATATGTTTGCCAACGAACTTCTTTTTTCATTTCTTCCGACTTATTTTTTAACCTAATAATCACTTTTTCAAGTTCTTCTATCTGTGGATAAGAGGAACTAATGATATTTCTTTTTCTATGGGGATTATAATCTAGAGCCCAGTCCTTTCTCGGAAAGTCTGTTTTTGTCTCGGGTAATAATATCGGTTCCATCATTTGGGATAAAACCCCATCCCCTAATATTATTACAGGATTTCGATATTTATCAGCCAAGTCGAAAGCCTCATAGGTTAAATCAGCCGCTTCCTGTACAGAAGCTGGCGCAAATACTAACAGTCTATAATCACCATGCCCGCCTCCTTTTACAGCCTGAAAATAATCTGGTTGGGCCCCTTGGATTGCCCCTAACCCCGGACCACCTCTCATCATGTTAGCAATGACACAAGGCACCTCTGCTCCTGCAAGGTAAGAAATACCTTCCTGTTTAAGACTCATGCCAGGACTTGAAGAAGATGTCATAACCCTAGCCCCAGTCCCACCTGCTCCATAGACCATATAGATAGCAGCTATTTCACTTTCAGCTTGCAAAAACACCCCATTTACCTGTGGTAATCTTTGTGAAAAATATTCTGGTATTTCATTTTGTGGAGTTATAGGATATCCAAAAAAATATCTGCATCCAGCCAAAATTGCTGCCTCAGCTATTGCCTCACTTCCTTTAATTAATACCTTTTCCATGCATCATCACATCCTTAACAGCGATATACTTCTATGCAACAGTCAGGGCACATCTTATAACAGGTTCCACAACCGTTACAAATCCCAACATCCGTTAGTTTTACCGGCTTAAATCCATGTTTGTTGTTATACTCAACAAATTCTAGTAGATTTTTAGGACAATTACTGATACATAGCCCACAGCTTTTACATCTTTCTTCATTTACTATGATTGTAGCCAAAAACTAACCCCTCCCTTGTAAATTTCCAAGATTTCAAATAATTGAGCCTGGCCTATAGTACCAAGCTCAATATTTTGAACTATAATTTACAAACCTTCAATTTAGATGTTCTCGTTCAAGAACATTCTTCCGAATAATCTGTACTATGATGCTTATTAATTTTTACCCAGTTCTTCGAGAGCCTTTAATACCTTCTCAGGTGTTACTGGAATTTTGTCAATCCATATTCCTACTGCATCATGTATTGCGTTTACAATGGCTGGTGCAGCAGTATTGTTTGTCATCTCTCCTAAGCCTTTTGCCCCATAAGGTCCATGTGTAGAAGGATTCTCATAAATTAACGATATTAATTCTGGCTTATCCATGGAAGTTGGTGTTATATACTCTCCTAGTGTTTTAGGTTGCATCTCAATGTTGGGGTAATTAGGCAACAAATCTTCCATTAATGTTGAACTAAGCCCCATCATTACACCTCCATCAATCTGCCCTAGTACGCCCATTGGGTTAATAGCTTTTCCTGCATCAAAAACGTTGATCATTTTCAATACTCTTACCTCACCAGTATCAGTATCAACCTCCACATTTGCCAAGCTCGCCCCATACGCCAAAGTATTAATTGCATTTATTTGTCCTTTGTCTACATCAGTATAACAAGCAGGTTCCTTCCAAAAATATCCCTTGCCAACAATGATTTTACCTAATCCGAAATTTATCTTATTGGCAAAGTCACTAATTTTTATGAATTTTTCAGGATTGACAGTAACAAAAATTTTACCATCTGACACCGACATTGCATCAAACTCAACTCCTAAATCTTCAGTAGCTAATTCAAACATTTGCTTTCTCGCATCTTCGGCAGCCCGTTTTATTGCATTACCTGCAAAGTACGTTACCCTACTAGCAAAACTGCCCGTACAGATGCCTGCAACATCGGTATCTTCATTGTGAATAACTACCTCATCCATGCTAATTCCCAATTCTTCTGCTACAATTTGAGCAGCAATTGTTTTTATGCCCTGCCCTAAATCACATGAACCGATGTATAGATCAACTCCACCATCAGGTTTAATTTTAATTATAGCCTGAGTAGTATCACCACCACCACTCATACCTACTGGATAATACACTAAAGAAATCCCAGATCCGCGTTTTTTCATTGTTTAAAACCTCCTGTATTGGGATGTCATGTCCATGAGGTTTTTAGGCAGAGCTATCCCTGCTTTATCTGCCAAAGTTTTTAATACCTCTATTGTACTTACACTATCAGGCGAATCCCCAATTGCTATTGGCTCACCATATCTCAAAGCATTAATAAAGCGAATTTCAAAATAGTCTATACCTAATTGGTCAGCGATCTTGTTTATTTGTACTTCATTTGCAAAAGAACAAGAAGTTATTCCAAACCCGCGCATGGAACTGGCAGGCTGCTTGTTAGTGAAAACACAAGATACTGTGGTATGGACATTGGGTATATAATATGGCCCAGCTGCCAAAAATGCATGTTTATCAACAACATAAGGGTTAAAAGATATATATGCACCTCCATCGATGATACTTTCCATTTGACGTGCTATTATACGTCCATCTTTCTTAACGCCATCTTTGATCTTAATGCTCCATGCACCTCTTACGGTCGAGGAATTTAGTTCTTCTTCACGAGTCCAACGCCATTTTACTGGTTTGCCAGTTTTGAGTGCCAGTAAGGCTGTCACAGGATCAGCATGCAGATCATTTTTTGAGCCGAATCCACCACCTACAGTACCTCCAACATACTTTATTTTATTCATTGGCATTTGCAACACACTACACAAAGCTCCCAAGTGAAAATATAAACATTGGCTGGTGGTGTATACTGTAAGTCTACCATTGGCATTAGGTATGGCTAAACTAGTTTGTGTCTCCAAGGGGGTATGCTCAGCAACCGGGAAAAAGAAATCATTCTCCACAATTATATCTGCTTCTTTAAAACCCTTTTCTATGTCACCAAGGTAAACCAGTCTATGATTTTTATCTCCAACTGGTAATATATTGCCCTCTGGTCTGACCTTAGGAGCACCAGGTTTTACTGCTTCTAGAGGATCAAACACAGGAGTTCCCTCTTCAATATCAACTTTTATCAGTTTAATTGCTTCCTCAGCAGTATCTTCATCTACAGCTGCTACTGCCGCTAACAATTCACCTCTAAAGCGAATATCCTTTGCAAAAACAGGTTGATCCCCTCCATAAACATTACTGGGAACATCCTTGCTGGTTATAACTGCAAAAACACCTGGCAGCCTTTCAGCAACTGAAGTATCAATTCTTTGAACCGTACCTTTAGCTACTGGACTCCTTAAGCCTTTACAGACCAGAACTCCAGGAATAATAACATCATCAACATATCTAGTGTTTCCTGTTACATGATCTAGTCCTTCGTGTCTAGGTACGCTTTTACCAACCAGTCTTTGTTCCATTATATTTCACCCCCCTTAATACATTTCTCATTCTTAATAGCAGGCATAACTGTGTCTAAGACATTACTAATCATATTGCAACGACAGTGATTACCAGTTTCGGATACTTCTTTAGCCGCTTCTTTTACAGCTTTAATAATGTTTTCATACCCTGTACAACGGCAAAGGTTTCCTGCTAAACCTTCTTTTATTTCTTCTTCATTTGGAGAAGGATTTTCGTCTAATAAAGCCTTGGCAGCCAAAAGCATACCCGGTGTGCAAAAACCACATTGAGATGCATATACCTCATGAAACGCCTTCTGAAGAGGATGTAAATTACCTGGTCTACCCAATCCTTCAACTGTAAAAACTTCTTTACCTTGAGTGCTTAGAGCATTAGTAATGCACGATTTAACAAGTTTCCCATTGAGCAAAACAGAACACGCACCACAATCTCCAGTATTACAACCTGCTTTGGGACTAGTAATAAATAGCTTATCCCGTAATACTTCCAATAGATTCATGTCTTCCTCTACTTCAACCCTATAGCTTTGGTTATTAACCTTTATACTTAGCATTTGCATCTACTCGTCCCCCTCTCCAGCAATTTGATTAAGTAAACTTTTTACCAGAGCCTTACTCACACGTTTTCTGTACCAAGCTGTTGATCTTGCGTCATCTATAGGTTTAGTTTCCTCAGAAGCAGCAGAAGCAGAAGCCTCAATAGCTAATGTATCAAGGACTTTATCCTCCAATATTTTTGCTGCATTGTTAGACACAAGTGGAATTGGCGCTACTGCTCCAAGTACAATCCTAACGTCTTTACATTTACCATTTTCTATTTGCATTGTCACCCCTGACGAAGCGACAGACAAAGTATCCGCTAACCTGCGACCGAGTTTTTTATAAGCCCATTTGATATTAACTTTTTTAGGAATAATGATCTCTTTTAAAATTTCATCAGAGGTCAGTACTGTTTCACCGGGTCCAACAAAAAACTTTTCACAATCTATTACTCTTTCCCCACTTTTTGAAATCAATATTAAGCTGGCACCCAAAGCTAGCAACGGAACTGCAGTATCGGCAGCTGGTGAAGCATTGCAAATATTGCCACCTATGGTTCCACTATTTCTAACAGCTACTGAGGCCATATTCTTTATTGCCTCACCTAAAATTCCCGCATGTTCTTTTATAATTCCCGACTTCAACAAATCTGAGAGTGTAGTAGTTGACCCAATTACCAGGTTTTCTTCATCTTGGTTAATATAATTCAAATTAATATCTCCGATATAAATTAAAGCCTCCGGTAGTTGTCCGCCTCTATTGAAGCTAACCATAAGGTCCGTTCCCCCAGCAATTATCTTCGCTTTATGATGATAGCTGGATAGCAAATCAACAGCCTCATTAACATCTTTTGCATTAAGATAGGAAGTTTCAGCCACTATTTTTTACCTCCCTTATATTCTTATTATTTATCCTTAGCCCTTGGTCCGTACAATAAGGATCGTTGTACATTATATCTTTCTCTCCAATCTGGGTACCGATAGCGCTTGATATCTTGATCTTTGGGATACAAGAAGCAGGCACCAGGACGTAAAATAGCTGTTTTAATATGAGGTGTATTTTCAGATACTATTCTTTCAAATTGGTTAACAAGCAGTTCAGGATCACCAGCCGTGTTGGCCCAGTTATCATAGTGATCCGGAATTAGTAATTTTGCATCAAGGGTAGCCCCAAGTCTGGCACAGTCATAAGGTGGCATTTTATCAGTAGCTCCAGGGGCATTAGAACCCATATCAAATATTGCCACATCGATATCATGATTTTCACCAACCGCTCTATATCCATCGTGGTACCAAGTATCACCAAGAAAGAGAATATTCCCCCCAGAGGTTTTAAACAGAAAGCTCGTTGCCATGTGCTCGTATGGTTGTACCTCATTAGTCGTACCAGTACGGATGACTGTTTCATCATAGTTGATTAAGAATTCTACTTCTGCTCCAGGTACCTTAATTGACTCACCTACCCGTGTCACAACTAATCTATCTTCTGGAACCTTGAAGCGGCGAAGTTTTTCAGCAGTATCAGGTGGTCCATAGAACTTACAACTCGTTGTTTTTAGTGTGGCTTTGGTCGTATAAATATCACAATGATCTTGATGTTTATGAGTACAGAATACTCCGTCAAGCCTATTGAACTTCCATGGATCTATTAGTTGAGGGTTCAATCGTAACCAATCAATACTTTCAGCTCCTGACTGTTTGCAAACACCACAATAATAATAGGAAGTATACATAGAAGGACCTGAATACACATCAATAAAGAAAATTCCCCCTGCATCTGTTTTTAAAACCCATGAAGGACCGCCTAGCCACCATAGGGCTACCTGCTCTTTAGGAACTTCAAAAGACTCAATCTGCTTGTTTAAAAACGTCCCCCATTCTGGGAAGCTATCTTCTAGCCATTGTTCCCTAGTAATGTCTCTTTCTTCATTTAAATAATCTCCAGCCAAAATTCCTCTTCCATCACTACGCACAATTTCCGTCTTATCTGACAATTTTCACTACCCCCTTTTAATTTTTTTTAAATAGCCCTTTAAACTCTAATACTCATACTAGTAAGTCAGAATATATGTATTTCAACATCTTAACAAAATGGGTGTCTCTTCTTCTTAACGCTTCTTTGTCTTTATCTCCAGAGTATTCATAGAACCCCCTGCCAGTTTTAATTCCTAGATGATTCTGCAAGTATAAATCTTGAAGTTTTTTAGGTATTTCAATATCTTTATTTAAGTCCTTAAACAAATATGACCCAACATTATTAAAAACATCTATTCCACCAAGATCACAGGTTTCAATCGGACCTAAGCCTGCATATCTATAACCTAAACCGTATTTCATTGTATTATCTACATCCTCTGGGGATGCTGCCTCTTCCTGTATAATGTGTAAAGCTTCTCTTAGCAAAGCATACTGCAATCGATTTCCTATAAAACCAGGTATATCCTTTTTCACAATAACTGGCATTTTTTTAAGTTGTTTTGTTATGTCAATCAAGATATTTACAATATCTATAGAAGTATAATCCCCTTTAATTATCTCTACTAAAGGAATAAGATGAGGAGGATTCCACCAATGCATTCCTGCAAACCTTATCTTGTTTTTTGTTTTCATAGCAATTTTGTTAATACTTAACCCTGATGTATTAGTAGTGAGTATGGCTTCTTCCCTAACCACATTACTTATCTCTTCAAAAAAATCTTGTTTTAGATTTAGATTTTCACTAATGCATTCTACCAACAAATCTACGCTGGAGAGACTATTTATATCTGTTGTAAACACGATTCTATTTATAGCCTGTTGAGCTTTATCCTCACTCAACAAGGATTGATTAATCAGATTATTTTGATTATTTTTGACAATTTCTTTACCTCTTACTAAACCTTCCTCAGCATAATCATAAACAATAACCTCATATTGGAATTGGGCAAAAATCTGAGCAATTGTCGCCCCCATTGTTCCGGCTCCTGCTATACCAATTGTATTTATGCTCTGTACATTCAATTTAACTACTCCTCCCTTACATTTTTCTTAAAACCCTTTAAGTAATTTTGCTAATTTACTCAATGAAGACTTAATCATATAACAAATGCAATCAATGTGCCAAAACTGCTTATTCACCAAAAAAATCTTAGACACTTACTCTGGGAGTATCTGGTAATCTTAATCCATTTAACCCAAAATATATAGCCTGGAAAATTCCTACCTCTCAAAAGCAAATTAGCAACACCATGGTGCTTAATAGCATCATAGTGTTGCTAATTTGCATCACTTTGAATCATTTATCATACTTCTTGTGTTTTTCAAGTTTTCTTAATACAGCTGATGGACTCATTCCCAATTTCATAGCGGCTTTTCTTTTAGAACCATGTTTCTTTATTGCCATTTCTATTAGTTGTTCTTCTAACAATTTCACAGCCTCTTTTAGAGGCATTATGCAATTTACAGCTATAGGAACCTGATTTTTAGAGTATATATCATAAATATTCTCTGGTAAATGATATAGTTCTATCTCCTTAGCATTCTTAAGCACTAAACTTTCCACAACTCCTTTTAGCTCATCTTTATCCTGCCACGGGTGATTAGCCAAAATAACTTGAATAGTGGTAGGCAACTCACTTTGAATATTATACTTATTACAAAAATAATCAAAATAATATTTTATTTGAGTAGTAATATCAGACCCATTAGGATGATTATGTACTGGAAGACTAAGCTTAATCATTTCAATGCTCTTGAGCAATCTTTCGTATTTCTTTTTTTCTTTAATACTATTCATTACATTTCTATTAACTGAGCATATAATACGCATACTATTTCTGCTTGCATTTAAAAGTTCTATTAATATCGTTAGAGCTTCTACATTAACTTGGGATATGTATATAGTACCGCCACTCTTACTGTTAAATAGTGTTTGCATTTCCTGTAGTGATGTTTTTTGACTGTCAATAATAAGTAATGGATAATTTCTTTTGTCACTAATTTTGTGCATGTTTTTAACTGCTACTTCTATATCATCATGGTTTTCAACTTCTATTACTATCAATTTATCTGTTGTAAGTTTTTCATCCTTAGAATGTAATTCACTTGTGCCCTCCCTTATTGTTTTTGGAAGATCCTGAATTGAAAGTTCATTTTCACTTGATAGAACAACTAGTTTTTCCATAGTATTTTGAAGTTCTCTTACATTGCCAGGCCATGAATATTCCATCAATACATCAACTAAGTCCGTTGTTAATTTTCTATTTAATTGATATTTATTGTTAAAATACTTGCAAAAGTGGTAAGCTAATGGTGCAATATCGTCAGTTCTATTTCTTAATGGCGGTATTTCAATATTTACCACGTTTAAACGATAGAACAAGTCCTTACGAAACTTGCCATCTGCTACCATTTGGTAAAGATCTTTATTGGTTGCACCTATGATACGCACATCAACCTTGATTGTATCCGTACTACCTACTCTTTTAATCTCACCTTCCTGCAATACACGCAAGATTTTCACTTGCAAGCCCAAAGGCATATCTCCAATTTCATCAAGAAAAACTGTCCCCTTATCCGCAACTTCAAACAGCCCAAGTTTATTTTTACATATAGCTCCAGTAAAAGCACCTTTTACATAACCAAACAACTCAGTTTCCAATAGATTGGGTGCTAAGGCCCCACAGTTAACCGTAACTATCCTCTTATTCATTCTATCGCTTAAGTGATGCAGATAGTTCACTAGTACCTCTTTGCCAACGCCTGTTTCTCCTGTAATTAATACTGTAGTGTCAAGTTTTGCCACTTTAGATGCTAAACTAATCACATTCTTCATTATGGAACTTCGGAAAACAATACTTTCTGAAATTTCCTTTTCTTTCTTAAGTTGTGTCAGTTTATTTAGATACTCGCTATTTAGTTCTTTGTGCCTTGCTATTTCTGCAGAGAGTGTTTCTATTTTTGTGACATCTCTTACATTAGTGACTACGAAAGATATTTTTCCTTTTTCATCAAAGACGGGGTTACCTGTAATTACAACTTTTTTACCGTTTTTCATAATCTGATTTATAGTGATGGGAGTTTTTTTCTCTAATATAAAAGGAGTTATAATCGGCGAAAACATTCCGCTTTTTTCAAGTTCCTGAATATGTCTACCAACAAACTCACTTCTCCTAATACCCGTTATTCGCTCATATGAATTATTCACATAGACTGTAATACCATTTCTATCTGTAATGTAGATTCCATCATAGGAAAAATCAAGTGCTGACTGCAATTCTTTTAATAACATTTGCTCCTCCCTAATAATAAACAGGATTTTTTATTCAGGTGGAGTTTCCCACAGGATTAGTTCAACTAGAGTTCAGGAAAAAGCACCTGAACTAAGTTTCACTGAATGACTCCATCTGAATATTAGAAACCGTTATCCAGGGGCTTAGTACCACTTATCTCCCACTACGCCAGTAGTTCTAGTATTGTGTTTTTCACAATACGTAGAAATACCAGTGCAGAGCCGCCAGTAGTTCTAGTATTGTGTTTTTTACAATACGTAGAAATACCAGTGCAGAGCCGCCAGTAGTTCTAGTATTGTGTTTTTTACAATACGTAGAAATACCAGTGCAGAGCAAGAGGTGGGAGTCTTGGAGTGAAACTTGTCAACTTGTTGGCATAGCTGAACCCATGCAAGGCTAGTGGTAGTTAGCCATCGGATAAAATTTTATCCTTTCTTACAGCTTCGCAATTTATTAAGCTTTTGTTATTTTTTCTCTAACATTTTAGCTACCATTCCCCTATGATTTAAAATACTAGTTGCTTCCTTTTTCACTTGATTTCATGTTCTTAAAATTATTTGATTTACTTTAAATGACCAGAACATCACTATTTGCCTATCTACTGTTTTACCTAAAAAATAATTATTATGTTAGACTCTTATAGAATTTTTATGATTTTTTACAAATAAATATTTTGTGTTTTCAATAAATTTATTATACCATGATATTAATTCTTCCAAAACTTTCTATTGCCAAATTTATTGTACTGTAGTTGAACTAATCCTGTGGGAAAATCCACCTGAAGTCAAGAATCCTGTTTATAGCCCTACTAAAGTTTTCTTAGGAACCTCCCACAAAGGGTTGAGAAAATGTATAATAAACATATCAGAAAAATATGGTAAGGGAGTTAAAAAAATTATGAAGTACTTTTTAAGGAACATTTTAATCGTGATAATTGTTTCTCTCATTTTTCAGGGGCTATGGGAATACTGGGTATGTGGTACTTTTTATGCGATGGACGACACTAACAGTACCGAACATCTATTGCTAATGGTAAGTGCAACCTTTGGAGATATGGTTATGTCCGTGATATTGTTCTGCCTATTAGCAGTACTTAACAAAAATTCTAATTGGTTATTGCATAGATGGAGTTCGAAGGACCGTGTAATAATGATTTTATACGCACTATTCCTGAGTTTTTACTTTGAAATAAGCGCCTTAGATCAGGGAAGATGGGTGTATAGTGACTTTATGCCATTAGTTCTAGAAAGTCCCATTGGACTAGTACCTGTTTTGCAGCTTTTGATCTTATTCCCCTTAACCTTCCTGGTTAGTAGCTACATTATCCGATATTATAGTAAACCTCTGGCTTAAATTTTGGATGTCAATTTGTCAATCCTGACCCTATTATAGGTTTAGTTTACTTTTTAAATCCTTTTTAAATTTTACTACATGAGGCATGACACTCAGCATAATCTCCTCATGTTTATGGAAGTCTAACACATTTATATTTTCTAATTCAGGTTGTGCAAATATGGCAACAGCCGTGTCAACTCCCTTGCATTTAACGATAGCTGATTGCATAATCTGAAGAGTATTTATAATCATTTCTATCCTACTAGAAATACCCCTTGTAGGTGATGGAGTATATTTCCCAGTTACATCAATAGCAATTATTAGATCACATTTATCTTTTAAAATATCATATGGAACTGGGTTAGTTGTGGCCCCATCTATTAAGATTGTGTCGTTATGTGATACTGCTTCAAACAAAACTGGGATGGATATACTAGCTCTAATTGGTTTTATCAAATCTCCACTTTCGAAAATAACATCTTCCCTTTTCCAGTAGTCTGTAGCCACAATTTTTAGTGGAATATTTAATTCCTTAAATTCATGTACTGGCAAAGTATTTCGAATAAAGTTTTCGACACCCTTTCCTTTAATAATTCCTGAAGAGTCAAAAAATGAGAAATCCAAAAATTTGGTCATATCCTTTAAGTCGATATCAAGTAAGATACTATTTATATCTTTAGGCGATAACCCAGCAGCATAATAAGCTCCAATGAGAGCTCCTATGCTACAACCAGATATTATTGTAGGTCTTACCCCCAAGTCTTCCATTGCCTGGAGAAAAGCTAAGTGAGCCATCCCCTTGGCACCACCTGCTCCTAAAGCTAAACCAATTCTCAATTTTCTCACACCTCCTTTCACTACGCACATAGCGGTCGAAAAAAATGTCAATTTGTCAAGCCTGACCCTATTGTGGGGTGCAGATATACCATGCTGCGCGTGTGCCCACGTTGATTACCTGAACTTCTTCAAAACTTTGGGCCATTTCAGCCTTAGCATTCTTTATAAAGTTAAAATAATCCCCTCCTTCGAGCCATTCAACTAGGTCAGTAGGAATTGCTCTATTTGCATTGTAATCATGAACAATTACCCGGTGCTTTGCAATTCTACTCATTTGGGCGTAAGCCTTTTGTCGTTCATATCCTTTCATTCCATGTATTACATAGGATGAGATTGCAATATCAAAGCTTTTATCCTCAAAAGGAATGGGTTCTAATGCACTTGCATGAACCAAATTGATGTCTTTATTTAATCTTTTCTTTGCTTGTTTTATCATTTTTTGTGCGGCATCAATTCCAGTAACCTTAAGTCCTTCTTCGTATAATACCTGACTTAGAGCGCCAGTTCCACACCCTATATCTATTATACTTTCATATTGGGATACATCAATTTCATTTTTAACCCTAGCTAGTATTTTTTCATAATATTTTACTTGATAATTGAAAAACAGGTTATAAATCGGGGCAATAACATTAAACAGTCCACCTTCACTTTCACCCACCTGCCATTCCTCCCAACAATAATTACTTTTGTTATATTAAAATTCTTAATATGAAAAATCTTGTATATTATATCATTTATGGTTATCAATATTGCTCTGCAGTTCACTTAAGCTTGGTAGTTGCCAGCTAATTTCATCCTGCCCATTTTTCTTTAAAAATCTATTAGTTCTAGAAAAAGGTCTGCTTCCGAAAAATCCTCCAGTTGCTGAAAATGGACTTGGATGGGGACTTTTAATTATTAAATGCCTAGGAGCTGAAATTAGCGCCTGTTTTTCCTGAGCATGCTTACCCCATAGAATAAAGACAACTGGCTGCTCCCTCTGATTTAATAACGAAATAACTTTATCAGTAAAGATCTCCCAGCCCTTTCCCCTGTGGGAATTTGCTTCACTAGCACGAACAGTCAATACTGCATTTATCAGTAATACCCCCTGGTTAGCCCAGGGTACTAAATATCCATGGTTGGGAATTGTACAACCCAGGTCAGCTTCTAGCTCCTTAAAAATGTTTTTCAAAGATGGGGGTGGTGCAACACCAGGCTGAACAGAAAAGCTGAGACCATGGGCCTGTCCCTGACCATGGTATGGATCCTGCCCCAAAATTACTACCTTTGTCTGAGAATATGGGGTAAAATGCAGCGCATTAAAAATATGATGCTTATCTGGATAGATAGCCCGGGATTGATATTCACTTATAAGAAACTCTTTTAATTCTATGTAATAAGGCTTCTGAAACTCTTGTCCCAATAACTCATTCCAGTCGTTTTTTAATATTTTCATGGCTGACTCCTTTAATTTGTTCTTTATTAATAATTCCCATTATGGGAGGGGTATTCCTCCTTAAAGAAGTAGATTTTCTACTAAATTCCTACAGGAAATATAACTACTTTGGAGAAACTAATAAGCACAGATTTCCGCGCTAAGATACTGTTGATATTCTAGGGGGCATATACGTGAAACAAATGACATCAAGAGAAAGAGTTTTGGCCGCATTTCAATTAAAACAACCAGATCAGATACCTTTTATGGATGACGTAGGTCTAGAAGTAAGAGAGAAAATAATGGGTACTACTGAGTATAGTGATTTAGAGTTTTCTCGTAGATTAGGATTGGATGCCATGGATTTAAGAACTCTGGAATATTGGTCTCCACTATTCTGTAATAAAATAGTTAAGGATGGACATGAATTTCTTATGGATGGATTAATAAAAACAGAAAATGATTTAGAGATAATGGTTTTTCCTGACCCCCATGATGAAAAGCTGTACGAACCTGTAAAGAAGTTTGTTGAGCATTATGGGAAGGAAGATTTAGCACTTTATGTATATATGACTTGGGGGATTGATTGTGTTCTTCATTCAATGGGAATCGAAACATTCTCCTACGCATTATACGATAATTTGAGGTTAGTTGAAAAGGTATTAGATCGTTATATTGAATGGAATTGTAGCATTGTTGAACGGTTAAATTCTGTCGGGATTGATTTTATTAGCACCTATAATAACATCGCATATAATAGTGGTCCATTAGTGTCCCCACAGATCTTTAGAGATGTTTTTGTTCCCAAGGTCAAACAGATTTCTGATTCATGTAAAATACCTTGGGTCTTTCATAGTGACGGAAATATAATACCCATAATGGATGATTTATTAACCTTGGGAATGGACTGCATTCATCCAATCGACCCCTTATCTATGAATCTTAAAGTTATTAAAGAAACCTATGGCCATAAAGTGTGTCTATGGGGCAATGTAGATCTCACTTATGCACTAACACGTGGCACTCCTGAAGATGTGGAGGAAGAAGTACTAAGGTGTATAAAAGCAGCTGGAGCAAATGGTGGTTATATTTTAGGAAGTGCAAATTGCTTGCCCCATTATGTTAAGACTGAAAATGTCCTAGCCATGGCAAGGGGTGTTAAGAAGTATGGGAAATACCCACTTAATATTTGATAGCACAAAATAACTGGTTATTCATCTTAGCAGCCATATGATATTATATTATTATAAACTATATGTAGATATGCGAAATGGGGCTATGCTTATGAAGAAGAGTGCATGGATTGTAGTATTATTTTTAATAGGAACTTTATATTTTTTATCATCAATTCCAGGTTTAAGAGTGCTACCAGTACTGAAGTTTATCAACTCAATACTGTTAAGGTTAGATCTTACTGTTGTAAGGTTTTCTGAGTGGATAGCAGCACGTATCCCTCTTAACTTTGGAGAATTAGGACACATTGACACTTTAACTAGAGATTTTTTTAGATATGCCAGCGAAAACCCCATTATTATAGAATTCTTTCTACGTAAGTTAGCTCACATATCTATTTTCTTTATAATTACTACTGCCATATTCTTTCTACTTCATCAATATATTAGAAAGTCAGCCTTTGCATTGGTACTCTCTTTTATAGGAGGGGGCGTTTTATCCTTTCTGGATGAATATAGGCAGTCTTTTGTAGATGGTAGGTACTCAAGTACGGTTGATGTATTTATAAATATGATTGGAGTTACCCTTGCCATCTGTCTGATAATATTTTCCCTTTTTATTACTAGAAACGGGAGAAAAAGACTTATCAAAAGGGAAAAACCTGAAGAACAACCTAAGATCCCTGGAGCTTAAGTGCTCTTAGGACATAAAGTAAAACAAGGGGGCGACGAAACTAAAGCTTCGTTACGCCCCCTTTTTAGTGAAAACTTTAGAGCTCTATAGTTAATGGAATAGTAACTGTAAACATTTTTGAACCATCTTTCATGCTCTCACTATACAACTCTAAGAATAACTCAGTATCATCCAAATCCTCGGGAATTTGGATTTCCTCTTCAAAATAAGCCCAGTCACCCATAGCTGCTGTTGTAAAACCTTCAAGCACTACATCGCCTGTATCGGTTATCAGCTCATAGCTGACAGTCCCTTCAAATACACTTGCAATTCCTGCTAATTTAAATGTTCCCTCAACTTCTTCATTTAGTTCTGGCTCAAAAACTTTAATCCAGTCTGATGAAGCCACGATAGGGCTATCAATCTCATCAATACCTAATAAACCCATAAAATACCTGTCTTCATCGTCTACATCCACGAACTTTAAAGGCAGTTCTGTATTTTCAACTACAATTAAATCGTATGGATGGGTAATTGCTTGAGTTACAACGTCATCTTCTCCAGGTTCAATTGATTTTACTTTTATTACTAATTCTTGGTCAACAATTTCTACTTCCTCTACCTCTACCGAATATCCGCCTGTTGGTTTCATTCCTTCAGTAATCAGGATAAATCTTTTGCCATCGTATTCCTTTTCCTGGACTAGGGGTAGTTCCTTGGAAAACTCTATCCAATCTGAAATCTCAGCAGACAAAGCTTGATAATCAGGCCTATAAAATTTGGTTTCAGCAATAGCATCCGTAATACTTATGCTATGATACCCTTTCTTCTGGTAATCAACAACATATCCTAATGCTTCACTAACAAATCTTAAAGGTACATAAGTCCTACTTCCTACAATTACAGCCTCTGTATCCATTGTGATAGTATCATTAGGGGTAATTACCTTGTTACTACCAATAGCAAGAAGGATTTCTTGATTATTAGAGTTGACAATAGTAACCTTTTTATTGATACCATCCCACCTAACTTCTTTTCCTAACCCTTCACTAACTGCCCTTAATGGAATTTGAGTTCTAGATTGATCGTCAATAAAAGGTCTCCCCATGTCACTAGTAATGCTCAATTGTTCATCATTGATAAAGATACGAAACTCACTTTCAGCAGCTCCTACAATGTTAGGAATAAATATTAGCAGAAGCGTGATAACAATAAATATTTTACTTTTCATCTTTGACCTCCACTTAAGTGATTTTATTTTAGGCCTTACAGTATTATAGACGAAAAGAAACACCCTCTTGTTCCAGCCAAATTTATCCTTTTATATAAGCATTGCATAGGTATCTGCCAATTATATGTGTGAGGCTATCTCATCAAAATAGGTTACGACAATTCTATGGAAGAGCTATTTCTAAATCCCAAGGACCATTTTTTACTACTACTGGTTCATGTAAATACAGTTTGAGTTTTCTCACGTCAGCATCTCCTGGTAATGATATATCTAAAAATTCCATTGCTCTCGTTTTTTCATTTATAGTATACCCCCATCCCGTAACTCGTTTGGGAGGCTTCATCTCAGTTAAGCTAAATGACACCTTTGTCTTATCCATCCTAAAGCCAATAAGGTTGTTATCCTTTTTTTCATCATAATTTAAATCTACAAATATACGTATGTGTCCCTCATCAGTTCGTTCAACGCTTTTAAAGCTTATTGGATAACCAGCTAATTCCACTTCTTCATTAATTTCTACTAACCCTTCTTTTGGAATATCTAGACTAAGCGATGCATTAGCTTCATAAACAGTCTCTATGAATGGAATTGACAACAAATATTCTTTTTCTGCACTACCATCTATATCAAAATAGAATTCGCTTAAAGGCGGAGAATACATTCCTGGTGCTGATATTTTAAACTCCTCATTGTTTATATTTTTGAGCGTCATTACCTCTCCATCATTAGAGACATTAGGATTACCACCATAAGCATTTATTTTCCTGCCTGCCTGTGGAGGAGAGATTAGATTAACCTGTAGTTTATCATCCATTAATGTAGTAATGGCAGTTACACTTAGATCTTCAACAGTAACTGTAGGCCCCATTTCAGCATAGCTTTTATAGGTTTCTGCTTTAACCAAAGGTATGGGTAGATCAATAATCTCACCATCTAATAATACTACTCTAAGACCATTAATGTTAGTTATTGTACCTTCATAAACATAAGTGCCCTCCCAAATGTTGGGTTTACCTAGGCTTGGGCCTGCTCCACTACTACTTATTGAATAACCATCTGCTTTGTATTCTAGACCATCAATATCTTTAAACCTAATATCTTTATATATGGGTAAATTGCTACCGGAAATAGTAACAATGGTCCTATCATTATCAATAATAACTCCTTTAATTTCTATCATGCCATTTCCTATATTCTCTACTATAGATTTCTCTAAAACATACCTTGGGGCTTCACCTTCATCTTCGAGGACAATACCCATTCCAGGAATATATTGAAGAAAGTGCTTAACCTTTGCCAATGCCGGCTCATAACCTACAATAGTAATTCCCAATAGAGCCAAAATCAACAAGGAAGCAACTAAGTTTTTCCACATTTTTGCAGAGCTCTTAAAAGACAAATTGCTTTTCTTTTGAGGCTGAGGCATACTACTTACTCCAATTTTTTTATAGGTTTTAGCTTTTATGTTATTTAAAATATCATCTGGAAGCTCGTTAGAAACATCTCCCTTGTTCTGCTCCATAATTTGTACCATTTTTTGTTCCTCCACCCTATCCATTAAAGAAATAATATCTTTATCCTCATAGTCTTTCACTTAGATCCCTCCTTTTTACTCTGCTACGTTTTCTTTTAAAATCTTTCGAATACGCCACAGCCTATTATCTACTGCGTGTCTAGTTAATCCTAGCTGCCCAGCAATTTTGTCTATGGTTTCATACAAAAAATATCGCTTATAGAAAATTTGCTGATCTTTATCTCCTAGTTGATCGATAATTGCAGTAATCTGGCTTATTTCCTCTTTCAAAATAATCTCATTTTCCACCATTTTAGGAGAAACTAATTTTTCAACATTATCTGCTCTAGTAATCCTTTTCTCTCCATACATCTGCCTACGATAATCTAAGGCTTTATACTTTGTTAAGATAAGCAGCCAGGTTTTTATTGAACCTTTGATTGGGTTATAATGGTGACAGTCTTCCCAAACAGACACAAAAACATCGCTAACACATTCCTCTATATCTTCCTGCTGCCCAAGATCCTTAAGGATGTTACAGGCTAATCCATAAACACCAGCAGAATAAGTATCCATTATGTACTCTAAGGCATCTTGATTTTTATATTTTAATTGTTGTATTACATTTTCGTCAGTAATTTCCATCTTGAACCCCCTTCAACTGTCTCCTATATATTACTACGACAAAAGTCTATTGAATCTCCCAAACATTTTTTAACAAAATACTTCTATTGTCCCACCATTGACCTTATTGCTAGAAAAAGGTAATTAAGATATAATCAGGTTAATTATCAAATTGATATGGAAGTGATGGAATGAATACTAATAATGACAAAAGAATTATAACAAAGAAACTTAAAGAGTATTTCTTGCCTAATAAAAAAACCCCCAGCCCCTAGGAGCATATTGCTCCCAAGGTTAGCTGGGGGTGTTTGTTTTCAATTGTAGTCACAGAAGATTGGAAGAAAAAATGTCAATTTGTCAAGCCTGACCCTACGCACTTTCATAGTTGATATCTTGGTTATTTACACCTAATTGTGACAATACAGTTAAAGTTGCATTGGTCATGGGTAGTGGGCCACAAAGATAAATCTTATAATCTTCAAATTGCATTTCTTTTAAAACATCTGTAACAAAACCTTTTCTGCCTTGCCATTGCTCATCCATGGCAACCACTTTTATATACTCAAAATTGTCATTTTTATTTTCTATTTCTTTGAAGAATTCATCATACAGAAACTCATCTTCTTTATTCACTCCATATATTAACTTAACGTCTTTGATATTACTTCTCTTTTCTATCATTTCTCTTACTAGAGGAACAAAAGGTGTAATTCCTATTCCACCTGCTACAAAGACAACTTTGTCTGCATCCTTATCGACCACAAGTTCATTGCCCATCGGTCCAGATATTTGAACACTATCACCTTTCTTAAAACTATTAAAGATAATGCCTGTACCGTAACCATTTGGAGCTTGCTTAATTGTTATTCTTACCTTTTTCGAATTTTCATCATAGTCTGAGACTGAATATGCTCTATACATCTCAGGATTATCTTGAATTTTTACTAGAATAAATTGACCTGGCTTAAAGTCTAGCTTAGCTCGGAGTTCAAAAATATACTCTCGTACATTATTATCCAAATAATTGATATCACTTATTGTTGCTAGGATTTCTTTTCTATTTCTGTAGCCATCAAGACTGATAGTTTTTGAAATGTTTATGGCCTCTTCTTCACTATTAAGTGAAAGAATTTTAGCTGGACAGTTTACAACACAAGTACCACATCTGATGCAGGCAGCATTATTTAACTGGTTGTTTTCCGAAACCTCAAGATATGGAGTTAATTGAACCGGACAAACTCTTGAACACTTGGCACATTTATGACAGGCTTCTGTGCTTGCAATAGTAACCTTTTCATCACTAGCTTTATTCATTCCTAATAATGTTCCTAATTTATATAAAAGAATTTGCACGCTACCCATGGGGCAAAATCTACACCATGTTCTTGGCGATATAAAAACTGCCAAAATTGTACCGACTATTGTTACTACTAGGTAATTCATTACAAATATAAATCCTAGTTTATCAAGAAATGGTGTAGAACCCCATAATTCAGATACTTTTACAAGTCTATTGCCCAGCATATACATGAACCAAAATAGTGCTAACCCTATGGTAATTTTTGATATAGCCCAAGAAGGAATCCTCTTATTAGCACTTACCTGAAGAATAAAACGATCAAATAAACTTCCATGAGGGCAAATATTGCCACACCAAAACTTTCCTTTTTTGAAACCAAATATTGGTAACGCTATCATTACCGGAATCATAAGTAGTCCTAATTTTGGATACCAAAGCCCAGCAAAAGCTACCAATAGGATAAATACCCACGACCAATTTCTTAATGGAGTAAAAATACGATTTGTTTTAATAAAAAATTTTGCTTCCATGATGAACACTCCCCTTTGTTGATTTACGCATACACTAAAGCTAGCCATTTTAGCAATAAGAAAGCTTCCTGATATACTCTATTTAAGAGTATACTATACCAGTATTTCGCTGTAAATATTTATTTGCGAATTAAATTTGAAAATCTCTATTAGCATAACCCAATGTAAAGACCCCCATCTGTTTATCTTGCGAAACGGGGGTCTTTCATGACCTATATATAGAGAACATGGGTTGCTAGAATTCTGTCAGACTATACTAGCACCTAGTTCCAAAGCTTTCTTATTTAAAGGAATAAGGTTATGCCTCCTTTTGGACAAGACCTTTTTTAGTGATTCAATCACAGCTTTGGGAGAAACAGCTGCCGTTGCTTTTAAGAAAGCCCCCAGCATAACCATATTGGCCACCTTGTCATTTCCCAACTCACCTGCCAGCTCATTAGCAGCAACCTGGTAACCCTTGATATCTCTCCTCAAATATTCCTCTTTAATCATGGAAGAATTTACAAGCAGCACTCCTTTTGGCACAAGAGCCGGTTCAAATTTTGTCAAGGAAGGCAAATTCATGACAATTACACAGTTGGGTTCTGTTACAATTGGCGAACCAATTTCATCATCAGAAATGACCACGGTACAATTAGCCGTTCCTCCCCGCATTTCCGGTCCGTAAGAGGGAATATAGGATACATGCTTTCCTTCGAGCATACCGGCATAGGTAAGCAGTTGTCCCATTGACATGACTCCTTGTCCGCCAAACCCTGCTATAATAATCTCATGCAGCATTTAGCCCACCTCCACAGGTATTTTGAATTCACCCAAGGGGAACTGAGGAACCATACTATCTTTAAGCCACTGCATGGCAGCAATGGGTGTCATTTTCCAGTTGGTGGGGCAGGTAGATAAGACTTCCACCAGGGAAAATCCTTTTCCCTGAAGCTGAACTTCAAAGGCCTTCTTGATGGCCTTTTTAGCCTTGTTAATATTACCCGGATTGTGCAAGGACACCCTAGCTATATACGCAGAACCTTCTATAGTTGACAACATTTCAGATACACGCAGCGGACTACCGGAATGGCCTTTTTCTCGTCCATCTGGTCCTGTGGTGGTGCTGTTTTGACCGACAAGAGTTGTTGGCGCCATTTGCCCTCCTGTCATTCCATAAATGGCATTGTTCACAAAAATTATGGTAATGTTTTCTCCACGGGCAGCTGCATGAACAATCTCTGCAGCTCCAATAGCAGCCAAATCTCCATCGCCCTGGTAAGAAAAGACTACACTATCCGGGTGCACCCTTTTAACTCCAGTAGCAACTGCAGGAGCGCGACCATGGGCAGCTTGGATCATGTCTACTTTGAAATATTTATAAGTAAATACCGAACATCCCACAGAAGCAATACCCACAGCCCTCCCCATGACTCCAAGCTCTTCTATAACTTCTGCTACCAGGCGATGTATTATCCCATGGGTACATCCTGGACAATAATGAAACTTCACATCAGATAGCACTTTGGATTTTTGAAATGCCTTTATCATATACCTTGCCTCCTCCTTGGAAGGAATACCTAACACCTTTTTCTAATACTGGTGGTACTTCACTTGAAATTCCGAGAATACGGCAAATTTCCTGGTATATGCCCTTGGTACTAGGTACCATACCACCAGCACGCCCGTAGAAGTAAACAGGCATCTCGCTACCAACCGCTAGACGTACATCATCAACCAACTGCCCCATACTAAGTTCAACAGTCAAGACGGCTTTAGCTCCTGGAACCATAGCCCTGATTAATTCCGTGTCTGGAAAGGGCCATAAGGTAATAGGTCTAAACAGTCCTGCCTTGATATCCCTTTCCCTAGCTTGTTTAACCGCAGCTTTAGCTATCCTTGCAGTTGTTCCAAAAGCAACTAAAACTATATCCGCATCCGATGTAAGATACTGCTCATAAAGCCTTTCTTTTGCTTCTATAGTTTCATACTTGCTTAATAGGGAATAGTTATGCTCTTCTAATTCCTCCGGGTCAAGATAAAGGGAATTCACAATATTCGGTTTTCTTTCTTCCCTGGTACCTGTAGTCGCCCAGGGTTTTTGATAGACGCCTTTAGCCTTATATTCCTTAAATTCTACAGGTTCCATCATCTGGCCTAGAATACCATCTCCTAAAATCATTACCGGATTGCGATAGGCATCTGCTCTATCAAAGGCTTTTATGGTTAGATCAGCTAATTCCTGTACGGAACCAGGGGCATAAACCAATAATCTGTAATCACCATGCCCCCCACCCCTTGTTGCCTGAAAATAATCACCCTGGGCAGGCTGGATACCACCAAGTCCAGGTCCACCTCGCATTATATTTACTATTACGCATGGCAGCTCAGAACCGGCTAAATAGGAAATTCCCTCTTGCTTCAAACTAATGCCTGGGCTCGAGGAAGAGGTCATGACTCTCGCCCCAGCAGCACTTGCTCCATATACCATATTGATGGCCGCAATTTCACTCTCAGCTTGTAAAAAAACACCGCCTACCTTAGGAAGTCTCCTAACCAAGTATTCAGGTAATTCCGTCTGAGGCGTAATAGGATAACCAAAGAAGTATCTGCAGCCAGCCCTTATAGCGGCTTCTCCAATAGCTTCGTTTCCCTTCATTAGCACTTTTACCATCCTTAACTCACCTCTCTCTCCAATTTAATTACCACATCCGGACAAACAATGGCGCATGCCATACATCCAGTACACTTTTCAATTTCAACAATTGCAGCCGGCCTATAGCCATTTTCATTTATCCTGTCAGCTAGACTTATTAAATTTTTGGGACAAAAGGCACTGCACAGTTCGCACCCTTTACACCAATCTTCATGAAAAGTAACTCTTGCCATAGTACTCTCCTCCTTAATCCCAAATACCTTTAATTCTAGTCATGTAACTTCAGCCCATATGACCTTATTATTTTACTTATGTATTATTAATAAATTAAAGCCTCTTCCTCTCTCCTTAAAACCCGCAATACTCCTTGCGCTAATGCGTCCATCTCGTCCTCTCCAGGATAGAGCACGACCGGTGCAAGAAACTTGACCCTTTCTTTAATCCAACCTGTCAGCATCTTGCTGTAGGCAAGCCCGCCGGTAAGTATCACTGCTTCCATCTTTCCTAACAATACCCCTCCACAGGCACAGATTTCTTTAGCTACTTGGTATCCCATGGCATGATAAATAAGCTTTGCTTTTTCATCTCCATCCTGGATTCTTTCCTCAACTATACGGGCGTCATTAGTCCCGAGATAAGCTGCCATACCTCCCTGCCCTACAAATTGTTTCCTTAGTTGATCCTGGGTAAAATCTCCCGAAAAGGACATTCCTATTACTTCCCCTACAGGCAGCCCCCCTGCTCTTTCAGGTGAAAAAGGTCCCTCACCATTAAGAGCATTGTTGACATCCACAACTCTGCCCCTTTCATGAGCTCCTACACTAATTCCTCCACCTAAATGGGCAATAATCAAATTCACTTCCTCATAATTCTTGTTATGTTCCCTGCAGTAACGCCTGGCTACAGCCTTTTGATTTAACGCGTGAAAGATACTTTTACGGGAAATTCCAGGCATCCCTGAAATCCTTGCTGATGGATTTAATTCATCAACTACAACTGGATCAACTATATAAGCCGGCAGCCTATGGGATGATGCGAGTTCGTTGGCTACCAAAGCCCCTAAATTGGATGCATGCTCCCCATATTTACATTCCTTTAGGTCAGTCAGCATTTGCTCATTCACTAGATAAGTCCCGCCCTGAACATGTTTTAACAATCCACCCCTGGCCGCAACTGCGCAAAACCCTTGCAAATCAAAACCCTGTTCAATCAAAGCTCTCTCAATAACCTGCTTTCTAAAAGAAAACTGTTCAACAATCCGGTCATAGGGTTTTAGGTCATCCACAGTATGCTCGAGAGACCCTGACCACTTCAAGTCATCACCCTTAAATACTGCAGTTTTTGTTGAAGTTGAACCAGGGTTAATCACAAGCAGCCATTCATAGCCTAAATCTAACATACAACTCACTTCCCACTTCTTATTCCTACCTGTTTAGTGATTTAAATATATATTCCGAATGCGTCCGAGTTTCTCAATGCGTTCTTCTGCCATCCTATCAGCAGCTATGTTGGCGGGAATCTGACGTTCCTTGGAAATGGCAAGTACTTTCTGAATATTTGAATAAATTGTTTCAATCTTTTTATAAGCTCGCTCTTTATTGTATCCATGGAGTTCTTCTGAAACATTAATCAGGCCTCCTGCATTTATCACAAAGTCTGGTGCATACAGAATTCCCTTTTGCATCAAAAGTTCACCGTGGCGATCATCTTCAAGAACATTATTAGCAGCGCCGGCAATTATATCACACTTAAACTGCGGTAGAGTGTGCTCATTAACCACAGCTCCTAAAGCAGACGGTGCAAAAATATCGCATTTTACGCCAAATATTTCTTCAGGTTTTACTACTTCGGCAGCAACTTCATTTGTTATTTTTTTAATGGCTTCCTGATTAATATCAGTTACAATTAACTTTCCCCCTTCCTTTGCAATATGTTTGCATAAATAGTACCCCACATGCCCTACTCCCTGCATAGCTACTGTTTTTCCTTCCAGGGAATCACTACCATAGACTTCCTGGGCCATAGCTTTCATTCCATACCAGACTCCAAGTGCTGTAGCTGGTGAAGGATCCCCACTACCATTGGAAATCCCAGTAACATATTTAGTTTCCTTCCTGATATATTCCATGTCCTGTACCGATGTGCCTACATCCTCTGCAGTGATGTAGCGACCATTTAAGCTTTCTACATATCTACCGAAAGCTCTAAATACCTGTTCGTTGTTTAACTGGGGTGAGTTAAAAATCACGGCCTTTCCTCCCCCCAGATTTAAACCAGCAGCTGCAGCTTTGTATGTCATTCCCCTGGAAAGGCGTAAAGCATCAATGACTGCCTCCTCTTCAGATGCATAATTCCACTTTCTAGTTCCACCCAGAGCTGGTCCTAATGTGGTATCATGGATGGCAATTATGGCCTTAAGTCCCGATGTTTGATCTTGGCAAAGTACAAGCTGTTCATAGTCATACTTAAAGAAATTGTCAAGCATTTTCATAAAATTTCTCCTTTCATGAATACACTCTCAGCTTAGTCTCAACTAACTCAGCTCAACCTTCTCGGGCAGCATAATTTCCTAGTAAATCTGCTTGTCTGCAGCCATTAAAACCCCTAAAGCAATGGAATAAAGTTTTGTTTCTGCTGAATCAGACCTTGATGTAACAAGTATAGGTGCACTTGCACCAATTACAATTCCCGCTGTCTTGGCCCCTCCAAAGCTAACCAGAGATTTGTACATGACATTGCCACTTTCAATATTGGGCATCAGCAGTATGTCAGCATCCCCAGCCACCTGGCTTTGAATACCCTTATGGAGTGCAGCCTCGACTGAAATAGCCACATCAAAAGCAAAGGGTCCGTCAATTATGCAATCCCTAATCTGCCCACGCTCGCACATCTTAGACAGCACAGCTGCATCCACCGTTGCCTGCATATCAGGATTAACCACTTCAATAGCAGCTATAGGGACCACCTTGGGCCTTTCAATCTTTAAAAACCTGGCCACTTCAAGAGCGTTATTAACTAAATTAACCTTGCGGCTAATACTATACTCAATGTTAATGGCAGCATCAGTCATTAAAATGAATTTAGGATATCGCTGCAGCTGTATCACAGCAACATGGCTTAAGATTCTTCCCGTGCGTAAGCCTCTCTCCCTGTCCAAAACCTCTCTAAATAAATCAGCAGTTCCTACAATTCCCTTCATAAGGATGTCAGCCTCTCCATTACGTATCAGGGCAACTGCTTCTTTGACCGCCAGCAGGCTATCCTGTTCATTAATTATTCTGTATGAGTCTAAATCTATTTCCAATTTAGCAGCCACCGAGGCAATCAGTTCTTCGTCACCAACTAAAACAGGCTCAACCAGACCTGCCTTAAAAGCTTCATCTACAGCACGCATCACATCTTCATCCTGGGCCACTGCAACAGCTAACCTTGGGGTATCATAACTTTTTGCTACTGCCAATAATTCCTGAAAATTTTTCATAAGCAACTCCTCCTGTGTCTTTCATTACTTGATTGTCTTCGTGCTAAAGGGCTATTACATACAGGAGGAAAATAATTATCATCCTGTCTTTTACTATCAATAGATAACAGTGCAAAATACATGCCTAAAAAGCATAAGGCAGTAATTATTATTTACTCTCTTGTTACGCAAAGGCTCAATGATGTTACTAAAAATATAAAAGCACCCCATAACCTTGGGGTGCAAACTTTTGCAGTTGTACAAGTGCAAATTATTGCAAAAAAGAACTATTTTGCACTTTTTTGTAAAATCCATTTGACATACTGGAAATCACCAATGCAGATATAATTAGCTAAGACCATGCATTTGGATC
This sequence comes from Desulfitibacter sp. BRH_c19, assembly GCA_001515945.1. NCBI lineage: Bacteria > Bacillati > Bacillota > Clostridia > Neomoorellales > Desulfitibacteraceae > Desulfitibacter > Desulfitibacter sp. BRH_c19. The sequence continues at coordinate 98,977 of LOER01000026.1, read as the reverse complement.
TTGTAATACAGATTGCGTAGAGATATTTTTAACAGTTTTGCCGCTTCTTTCCTGCTACCCCCAGTTTTGGCCAAGGCCCTCTGTAAGGTATACTTTTCCCATCTCTGATGTAATTCTTCATAAGACATTAGAGGCTCTTCTTCCCGATATATTATTACCCCACTATGATTGTTTTTCACATCTAATACAGGCAAGTGATACGCTTCAAGGACAGTCTCCTTAAATTTCATATTAATTATACCCCGGGCCAGCACATTTTCTAATTCACGTACATTACCCGGCCAGTCATAGCCTTTAAGTATCTCCACAGCTTCGTCTGCTATAGTTTCTACATTGCGACCATATTCCTGATTATATTTGGGCAGTAAGTAGTTTACCAGGGGTAAAATATCCTCTTTTCTATGGCGCAGGGGTGGAATAAATATAGGAAGAACATTAAGACGATAATACAAATCCTCTCGCAGCATACCCTTTTGAATGAGTTCCTCCAGCTTGGCATTGGTTGCTGCAATTACCCTCACATCAACCTGGATAGGCTTACTATCCCCCACCCTGGTAATCTCCTTTTCCTGCAGAGCACGCAAAAGCCTTGTCTGGAGATGCAGGGACATTTCACCTACTTCATCCAGAAAAATAGTACCCTCGTTTGCTTCTTCAAAAATGCCCTTGTGACCACCCTTTTTAGCCCCCGTGAAAGCTCCTTCAACATAGCCAAAAAGCTCACTTTCCAATAAATTGTCAGTTAGGGCAGCGCAATTTACACGGATGAACTGCCCTTTACTTCTTTTACTGGCATTATGTATGGCATGAGTAAATAGCTCCTTACCAGTACCGCTTTCACCCCTAAGCAAAACCGTTGCCGGAGTTGAAGCAGCTTTTTTGGCCTGCTCAATAACCCCTAGAATATGGTCACTCACACCAATGATGTCTTCAAACATATATTTCGCTTCCAAATGCCTGATTAGTCTCTTGGCTTTTTTTAATTCTTCATTCAATTCAATAATTTCTGAAATGTCACGAACTACACCAACACTACCCTTTAACTTTCCACCAACAATGACAGGGGCAACATTTACTACAACTTCTTTCTTTTGTGGGCCAACCTTCATACGCCCCCCCCGAACCGGCTTGCCGGTACGCAACACTTCGAGATGCATGCTTTCTCCTTCCGCGATATCAACATCTGCTGGTTTATTCAAAACTTCCTCTCTGGAAAGACCGGATAAATGAGTATAAGCAGAATTAATCAAAACATGGATGCCTTTTTCATTGACTACTGAAATAGCATCCTGGGTAGAATTAATAATAGCCTCTAGAAGTATCTGTATCTCCTTGAGGTTAGAAATCTCTGCTGTCATGGCAATTCTTTCAGCGATGTCACGAAATACTGCTGCAGCTCCAATAATTTTTCCATCCCTATTTATAACGGGTACCCTGTTGGTAATAATGGTAACATCCCTGAGTTCCTGCTGCCTGTTCAGTTCAGGTGCTCCTGTTTCTAAAACTTGATGCAGCCTTGTGTTAGGGATAATCTCACCCACAGGCTTGCCCAAAGCATCACCTGCATCCACCCCTGTAAATTTCTCAGCTGCGGCATTAAATATGGTAATAATGCCCCTTTTATTCACAACAATGATAGCATCGTGAGTATACTTAAGGATATTTTCAATATCTTCCTTTTTAATAACATCCATTTTTTATACTCCTTTTCACCATTGTTACTTCAAGTAAGATTAAGATAGTATTTCGAGATATGAATTATGATATCCTCTTTCATTAGATATCCATTTCTTAAGCTGGTTTATGTAGATATGTACCTATGCTTTTTTTAATAAGGGCTCCTCCTACACCAATAATGACTCCTGTCACTATTAGTAAAAACCCACCTATTTGAATATAACTAATTTCCTCTTTTAAAAATACTGAGGATCCTATTAGGGCAAATAAAGGTACCATGTTTAAAAATATCGCAGTTTGACTTGCACCAACCTTGTGGATAGTAGCATTATACATTAAATGCCCAAATCCCGTTGCCAGGACACCAGATCCAAAGAAAAGTAACCAATACTTGATAGCAATACTGCTTGTATTTATTTGTGATACTCCATTTGGCTCGATAAAAAAACTTAACATAAATAATAATATAGAACCAATAAAAAACATTATTGCTGTTAGCTCTTTAGGATCAATTGAATCGGTTGCTTTCTTTATTAAAATATAACTTAAAGCCTGGGTAAGCATTGCACCGAAAACATATAAATCACCAATGGAAACACTTAAAACATTAATTGTCCCTTGAAATACTACTAAGTAAACACCAAAGATACCCAATGTTATACCTACTAACTTCATTAAAGTAAGCCTTTCGTTGATAAGCATAGCCGCAAATAGAGACGTGGCTAAAGGCGATAGTGCTATGATGATAGCTGCATTTGATGCAGTAGTATGTACTAGCCCAATTGTTAAAAAGGAATGATGCCCAAGTACACCTAATAGTGCAGCACCAGCAGCTAAGAACCACTCTTTTTTAGTAGGCTTCCTAAACTCCTTCTTAAAATACATAAACAATCCAATTACTAGACCTGCAACAAAAACCCGTAAAGATGTCATAGTAAAAGGCGGAAAAACCTGAACTAAAACTTTAAGAGCAACCATATTAAGACCCCATAAAATCATCACAAAACTTAGGCATAAGAAATATATAATGTTTTTGTTCCCCATAGATTAATAGCACCTCACTAATTCAATACTCTATATTATAGCAGTTATTAGTGAAGTTTTTTTATATTTTTTCTAATCTATTATTGCCTTTCCTAGCGCCTCAGCTATAGTTTGCAGATAAGTTGGGTCTTGAAGCTTCTGTTTATCCTCTGCATTAGAAATAAAACCCACTTCTACCAGTACTATTGGTATTTGGGATTTGCTAAGAATATATAAATTACTACGAGGAACAGGAAAATCATGATTAAGATGCTGAACTGAAGATAAAGCCTGAAGTACTTTATTAGCCACTACCTCACCCTGCTCGCTGCCCTTAGCGTAAAATACCACAGCCCCATTTTCTTGTGGATCACTAATATAATTAATATGAATGCTAATAGCTATTGTTCCCTGGTCAATTATTTTGACACGCCCTTGCAAGTCTCTAAGATGGCGTCCCCGTCCGTCAATATCACTAAGATCTTCATCTGTTTCCCTGGTCATAATTACTGGAATTCCTTGTTTATGAAGAAAATCACGCATTCTTAGGCCGATATCTAAGGTAATATCCTTTTCTAAGACTCCATGCCCATCATGAGTTCCGGAATCCTTCCCCCCATGCCCCGGGTCAATTACTACTTTGATATCAGTCCGCATTTCTATTTTAGGTTCCTCTGGAACCTTTGCCTCTTCTGGCATCCTCCCTGTGAAAACAAATATAGTTCCCCCTACCAACCCAATTAAAGCAACTATAAAAATAGCCCATTTAATAACTAAGAGGTTTCTGATATCTCTCATTTACTGACCTCCATTTTATAAAAAAGGGACACAAATATCCCCAATTTAATAATCCTAAGAGATATATATTTCCAGGACCCAAGGTAAATGCCTATTAATTTAAAACGGCCTCACAATTTGAAGTGAGGCCGTTTTATAATCTAAAATTGAATAGTTTTTTACTTAATTACTTACCACTAATTTTTTTCCTTCCTTAAGTCCATCCAGTTGGGAATTAAGGATAATTAAGTCACCTTCGTTTAGTCCATCAATAATCACTACATCTCTATTATTGTCAAAGCCAGTTTCAACAGGCTGAACCTCTGCTTTTCCATCTCTTACTACCCAGACGGCATCCCCTGTTTCATATGGGAAAAGAACCGTTCTTGGAACAGTAAGTACATTTTCCCTTTTATCAGTAGTGAATTCTACATCTAGCCTATAACCCGGGAAAATTTCAACATCACTAGAATCATTAAGTTCAACAGTAACCTTAACGCGTTGCTCTTCTAAACCTAAGGCAGACATCCTCTCTACAGCAGATGGAGCTATTCTTGTTACGGTACCTTTAAAAATCATATCTTCGCCCTTACCATCTAGGACTAAGTCTACTGTCATTCCGGTATTGATACTACGTATATCTGCAGTAAGAACATATACTTCAACTACATATGAGTCTTTCTTAAATATGTTCATTAGCGTTAAGGCTGGACTAGCAATTTCTCCCTTTTTTATAGAAAGATTACTTACAATTCCATCTACAGGTGCAAAAATATTTGTTTTATCTTTTTGATATTCAAGTAAGTTAATTTGTGCCTGTAGTGCTTCAATCCTTCCAGCGTAAAACTGCCCCGTGCCACTTCCAGGACTTGTAGATTCATGTAATAATGTAAGTGCCTGCTTTTGAAGTTCTAAATGGTTTTGAGCTGATTCTATCATATTTTTTGCATCTTCAAAATCCTTTGCTGTTACAGCTCCTGCTTCATATAATTGTTCTATTCTTTCAAAATTTATTTTATAAGCTTCCAAGTCCCTTTGTGCTTGTTCTACAAGCAGTTCTTGGCTAGTTATTTGTGACTCATGTGGTTCCTGAAATGTTCCTGTTCTTTCACCCTCAACACTTTTCAACTGAGCATATAATTGTTGTAATTGATAATCTAGTTCTTTAGAATTTGTAACAGCTAATAAATCCCCTGCTTTTACTTCTTGCCCCTCCTGAACAGCTACTTCAATTATTTCTCCACCATAGATAGAATAAATAGGCTGTTCAACCTCGGGAACCACTCTTCCTTCTTCTTTAAACGTGGTAGCAATTGTATTAGGCTGTACTTCAAGAACAGTTGCTTCTAATCCTTTAGTATTTTCATACACCATAAATCCAATTATAATAATTGCCACTAGAACCCCTAAAATAATCTTCCATTTCTTCTTCATTTAAACCTCACCCACTTTCCTTTTATCCCATTCTTTTCATGCAAATCCTTTACACTACTCACTAGATTTTAAGACCTCTACAAGACTCAATTTACTTATTTTCCTAGCTGCAACCCTTTGGGCAATCCAAATTGACATGACAGTAACGACTGCACCAAGCACATATGAGGAAGAGGTTATGAATACCGGCATAGTAAACACATCAGTACTTACAGCCTGAGATATCCCCGATAGCATAAGAGTTGCAAGGGGAATTCCCGCAATCATTGCCAATACTCCGATAAACCATTGTTCAAAAGTAATCACAGAAAGTACTTCTGCTGGTGTCATTCCAAGTACCATCATAGAGGCTAATTCACGGCTTCTTTCTGATACAGTAATGATTGAAGAACTGTAAATAATAGCAAATCCAATTATAACGCCAATAATCATATAGATATAGATCATGCTACCGTATGACTCCATCATTTCTTGTACCTTTTCAAGTCTCTGGCTCTGTTCGTCCACACCAGCAACTACATCACTTTGCATATATTTCTCCTGAAAGGGAAGAACACTTTGATCCTCCATATTTACCATAATCGAGGTTGCTAGCTCACCCTGTTTTAGAAAACTCTGCACAGAAGTTAATTCCATATATGAACTCATTCCCAGATATTGAGGAATAATCCCTACAACCTCCAATTGTTCACTCTCTTTATTATACAGCATTGGACTCTCTACATTTAATTTGGTTCCTATATCTGCATCAAGAAGATCTGCTAGTCTTTCCGAAAGCAGTAATCCACTTTTGGGTGGTTCTACCTTATTGTATTCTTTATCTACAATGTTATATAACTGACTATCCTCAGGAAGACCCAGCAACAATGTATCCTCTTTATTCCATTTGTTTTTTAATGTTACTGGTATCTCTGCCATGGCCTCTACATTATTAACACCAGGAAAACTACCTAAGTCTCTTATCACATTCTTTCCATTTAGAGGCCTGGATAAAGTTACCTTTACATCATATACCTCTACTATTTCATACTGGTCATACAACATCTTTTGAAATAGATCATTCATGGACCATGTAAATGTGGATATAGAAAAACACACCATAATACCTAAAAATATAAAAATACTACGCCCCTTGTTACGTGATAAATTTCTTACCGCCATCATACCTTGAACAGTAAGCATATTCCACATAAAAGTGATTTTTTCTAAGAGTATCTTTCCGCCTATGGGAGGTGCAGGGGGCCGCATTGCGTCGGCAGGCTCTAAAGTAAGAACCCGCTTACAGCCTTGATAACCCGCAATCAAGGAGAAGCCTACGGAAAGTACAATACTAAAAATCAAATACTTAGGCGTGAAGGTCCCTACCAAACCTGGCATATTAAAAAACAACTCATAAAGAGAGGTAAATGGGTAGGATAGAAAAATCCCCAATAGTGCCCCTAATATTCCTCCAGTTAAACCAATAACAACCGCATAGGACAGATAGTGAATAACTATTTCCCGTTGAGTATAACCAAGAGCTTTTAGTATTCCTATTTGACCTCTTTGTTGTTCTATAAGTCTTTTCAAAACAATATATAAGATCATGGCTGCTATAGATAAAAACATTATAGGCAGGGCCTTTGCCATGGCATCTAGACCATCAAGCTCACCCATTAATAAAAGATGACTTATTTGGTCAGCACGTGGAAAGATTGCTGTTAGACCATGAGGCTTTAATTCATATTCAAGCAATTCTTCCACATCATCATAGTTAGCTTCTGGTTCTAGTGTAAAAACTACATCGTTAAATGCTTTCTCCTGTGGAAATAGTGATTTCATAATTTCTAGTGGTACAAATGCAATCCCGAAGGTTTCAGGATCTGGGTATACATCAGCTGATGTTCTTAAAGCATATATAAACTCTGGACTCTGCCCCACACCCAGAATCTGCAATTCTCTTTTCTTCCCACTTGCAATAATATCGATTTTATCATTTAATTCCAAGCTATTGGCTTCAAAAAAAGTGTTATCTATCCAAATGCTTGCATCCCTGTCACCCAGAGCTATTCCCTGGCTTAGGAGAACTCCATTAATGGGATTTTCTTTAATAGGGTCCATGGAAACAAGTCTTAAATAAACATTTTCATTCCTATCAGGAAATAAAACTCTAACATCTTTTACCAAACGCCCTTGAATATCAGCAATTCCATCTATTTCTTCCAGGTCTTCTACTTTAGTAAAAGGTAATGATTCAATTTGAATAAAACCATCGGCAAAATTTTGATTCTCATAAAAACTTTTCTGGGACATATTTAGATTATCTAATACCATAGAGAACGCCGTGAATACCATTAGTCCAATAACTACAATCACAACGCATGCCAAATATGCTCCCTTATTTTGATTTAAGTCTCGTAATACCTTTTTCCATAGCATTACCAGCTCACCCTCTCAGGAGGAAGTGGGTTTTCATTGCTTTCTATCCTATCTATCATACCGTCCTTTAGATAGAAAACACGGTCAGCTATCTGAGAAATTGCCGTATTGTGAGTAATTACTACTACAGTTTTACAGTAGTCTTTACAGAAATCTTTAAGAAGCTTTAACACTATAATGCTCGTCTGAAAATCTAGTGCCCCAGTAGGTTCATCACATAATAACATAGTTGGATTTTTAGCTAATGCTCGAGCCAATGCTATCCGCTGCTGCTCCCCTCCAGATAATTGGGATGGAAAATGATCTGCACGGTCTATTAATTCCACTTTTCCCAGTAATTCATCTATGGAAAGGGGGTTTTCAGAAATTTGGACCGAAAGGTTTATATTTTCAAATGCTGTTAAGTTGGGCATTAAGTTATAGAATTGGAATACAAAACCAACATCATTTCTTCGATAATATGTTAGTTGTTTAGAATTTGCTTCGTGCAATGGTGTCCCTTTAAAGTGGAGTTCACCACAGCTAGCTTTATCCATTCCCCCCACAATATTGAGCAAGGTGCTTTTTCCAGAACCACTAGGGCCCAGAACTACAACCAGCTCACCCTCATATAATTCAAAGGTAGCTCCCTTTAGGGCTTCTACTTTCACTTCCCCCATTTGATAGGTCTTACACATATCTTTTGCTATTATAACTGGCTTCACCGGTAGCCCTCCCCCTTAGACATACTACTAAATCTATATGCATGTAGCTCAAAAGACAGAATTTAAGATATCCTGATTGTGAGATTAATCTTATGTTTATGATAATTCATATACATTGGTTTTGGCAATATATTTTTTGAAATTTCTTTATTGATTTATTTCATATCTTTTAGTATTCTAAAAGTAGAGGTGGTGGGCATATGGATAATATGGATGGATTTCAACGTCGCCGAGAAAAAAAGAAAGAAATAATCCGGCAGGCCGCATTTGAATTATTTTCAACCTTTGGAATACAAAAGGTTACTATTGCTGAAATTGCAAAAAAGGCTAATGTATCTCAGGTGACAATATATAATCATTTTGGCAGTAAAGATGAGTTGTTCAAAGCTGTGTTATTTGAATTTGCAAATAATAAATGGAAGGATTTCGAAGAAATAGTGGAAAGCAATCTCCCCTTTCCAGAAAAAATAGAAAAAATAGTTTTTAATAAGAGAGAATTAGGAAAAATGTTAAACCAGGATTTTATTAATGCTTTTTTATCAAAAGATCCAGAAATTCAAGGATTTATTGAGGAATATTATAATAATAGGACAATTCCCATGATGAAGAAAATTATAGAACAAGGAAAAGAGCTAGGTTACATTAATCATGATCTTTCTACAGATGCAATTTGGTTTTACATAGGTTTGTTTAAGGAAACACTCAACCGCCCTGAGATTTATGCTAAGTTAGACAAAACAGCCCTACTGGATATTACCAACTTGTTTTTTTATGGACTATTGGAAAAGCCCCCCATGAAAAATAACAAGAAAAAAACATAATCTCCGCAAAAAACAGCAAACCATTATAGTTTGCTGTTTATAAATTTAAACACTTCCATACAGACCAGGATTGTTGCTCCTAGAGCTAAAGTCTGTAACCACTGAGTAGGAGGTATAGGTTCAACGCTTAGCACCATTTGCATAAATGGTATCTGCATACTAATCAGTAGTATATCAATAGACTCTTTCATATTCCTTAAGATATATTTTGCCATTCATAATTGATTATCTTAACACCTCTAAAGCAAATGTAAATTGCATACAAAGCTAATACCAGTAATGCAATGTCGAGGTATACTTTAAAAACCATCACACCTATTACTCCATATACAATACCCATTATGATTGTAATTACATATTGAACCCTACTCACGCTTGGTAAAATAATCAGTAATAGCCCTATAGCGGTTAGAAGAGTTGGACAGGGGATAATTCCTACAGGTGATACCATCAAAAGCATTAATGCATTTTTCTCTACAAATTCTGGATACCATAACCCAATAAGTATAAAGAAAAGGGCAACGACTATATTCCATTTACTACTTGATATTTGAATATTATTCTTTCTAACAAATGGCTGAACTAATGCTGTTAATGCTAATATCCCAAATGTAACAGCATGAAAAGGGTTGCCAAAAATAACTGCATTTAATGTTACAGATGTGAATAGAATACCTACCGCCGCATGGAATATAAATCGCCTTAAGTTTTCTTTAGTTACAATAAATATTGATGCAATTGCTGTAAAAACCACAATATGCATTAATAAATTAACCAGTAAATTATTGTTTGCTACCATTTCAAGATATTTTATAATTGTTTGTGAATGCATTATAAAACCCTCCTATTAAACATTTGTCTTCTTATTCACTCGTACTTTTTAAGGTACTTAATAGTTGACTCTAAAAGAATGCTCCTAAATTCCAACATTAGTTGTGCTGCTTCATCGCCTTCCCATTCAGGGTATAATGCTTTAGGCAGCATAACATCCTCTGAGGCTATATTAAAAAACTCCCAACCAAGAGAATGTAATAACGGCAGAGCCTTCCCTCCCCCTATGAACCATTCTTCCTGATATATTTTCTTAATCTCTTCAAACTTTTCACTAAATGTATTTATAAAGTTTTTATAGAGTTTCTCTAGTTCTTTAAGATGAAAAACACTCTCTACAAACGAGTACATGTCTTGATAAATAGTAAGCTCTCCATACATTTCGACTACCCCTGTGTTCATATTAAATTCAGTTAATATATTTTGAATATCATTGGTTTGGCAGTAAGGGGTAATCCATGTATTGGTACCTAGGACACCAAATCCAATCTGCTGCAATCGTTCTAGTACGACAGGCCTGTTTTCTTTATTCTCTTCTCCAAAATTTAAATTAAGTAAATGCCATTTTTTATCCCATGTTTTATTTCTTAACGTATACCTTTTCCAGAATTGATGTATCCCTTCATTCCATATGTTGATGGCCTCTCTACCACTTGGAGCTAAACTGTAGTGTACTTCCCTGCCATCAGTTTTGTTGATAAGGATACCTGCTTTCACAGTTCTTGATAGTGACATTCTTGTAGCAGTTTCACTTTTTCCAAAGGCCTTCATGATTTCAAGAAGGCTAGATAACTTCAGAGTATCCTTGTTGTATTGGGTAATACAATTATTGTAGATAAATAACAATAAACTAGTTGCACTATCACTCTTTCGTAATATTACTTTCATAAAAATTCCTCCTCTTTTGAAGTTTTGTAACATTTGTTTCCTATTTTTTATTATACGTTATAACACTAAATATTGTCAAGTTCTTTTGCGAATATTATGCCCATAAAATTCTATAAAAAATGCAAAAAGGCTTGGCATTTTCGCCAAGTCTTTTGACAATCCAATTTGCTAAATGAATATCTATTATTAGTTAAATGCACAATCTATTTAAAATGGTATACTTCTATTAAATTTGACTGCAAGTTTTATAGTATGTTTTGAATTGCCATAGCTGTAATTTTTTCACTCACTTAAGAATGCTATAGTTATTAATAAAAAGTCATAACTTATCATAAAGACAATGCTTTTGTAATAATTAGGCGCTGTTTCATTCCTTTAGAAAGCTGGGATACCTTCTGATACATTTTTCTGTTAAATCAAATTGATTTAACAGTTCTCTAATCCGGATAGTAAGCTTTTTCGGATTAAGACAAGATAAAACTCGCAAAAAAGAAGTTTTGCCAGCTCCATTGGTACCAAATATACTGATTTTTTCCCCGATTGTAATTGTGATATTATCATTCAAAGAAAAATGTGGAGAAGCAAATGGTCGATTATCTTGCTTCTTGAATAGATTAAGCCAGCAGAGGCTGGCTTAATTGTAGTAGGTTTATTGGTCACATTTTAATTTTCCTGCTTTTCCTAGATGTTGTTGTGCCATCTCTCTAATAATAATTGTTACATTTTCCTTAGGACAAGTGGCAGTTTCAGAGATAGCCTCAGTAACTTTCTCAACCATAGCCCTTTTTTGTTCTAATGTTCTTCCTTCTAATAAATCAATCTGTACAATAGGCATATTATTTAGACCTCCCGCTTTTTTTTGCATTATAGATTATTCTTCACCAAGAATGGAATACCTTTCGTATAATTAGGTCTTTTATTCCTTATTTAGTTTTCTAATGACAAAACAGTAATATCCATTTTAATGACTATTGTGCTACAACGTAGCTCCAGTATTACTAATTGCTATTTCTCTAAAGAATTAATTTTTCAGATTTTGGTTAGAAACCAACCAGTACCTCATCCATGCTTTTACCTGCTGCAATTGGACTTGCATCAAAATCCATCCAATTAGCCTTTAATTTATATTATTCTGCTTGCCTTCTTTATTATTACTGAGTGCTTTAGAGGCTTTTATAAATGCTCGTTATCTGAAGGATGAGTCCCCCTAAGCTAGAATATTCGACAGGACATCGCACCCTTAAGCTGTCTGAGCATCTCTTGCTGAAAAAATAAAACAAGTCTTTGAGGAACAGGAAATATCTCATAAACCCTAAGACTTGCTAATAATTACTATATTTTATCATAAGTATACTTCAACTCTCGAATATCATAAACGCCTACCGTTATGCATTTAAATAGTCTTTCATCGAATATGGCAAGGTTAAAGCCATCTTTGTTCATCGTACTTTTATACTCTATGCCGTCAAAACCTCTGCTTTTTATAAAATCACTAATATATTGTGTTGGTAAATAATCAAGCGGACTGTCATATCTACGGAGAGGTTTTGCGATATCTATACCTATTTTCTGTAGATATTTTTTATTTACTGCATGAATTGTATTGTCCATCCCCCAGAAAGGGCTAATCTGATCCACTAGGGTTAGGTTGACAACTTCAATCTCTTTTTGAAGTACAAACTTTCCTATAGCCACATAGTCATAAACACCCGCTCTTATTTCATTAAGAGCTGTTTCACCGCTATCTGCAAGATATAGACAACTTATTCCCATAGGGTTGGCTCTTCCAGCTGTGGCTTTTCCAACAGGAGGTGCACCCATTTGGTCAATAGTAAATCCCAACTCATTTGAGCAGATCCTTGCTCTGTAGAATTCAGTCCCGACCTTATATGTTTTTCTTATATAATTGCAGAAAGAGAATAATACTTCTTTGTTTATGTAATCTGTATGGAAACGATTTTGAGTCTTGATCCCTTCAACAAAATTTTCCCATTCAAAGTTTTTTATAATAGAATGTTCTTTAAGAAATTCTTTTTGATTTAATTCTAAAATCCCTATTGGACCATCAAATATTTCTGGATGTTCTTCATATTTCTCCTGACAGATACTAGTAATTGCTCTATATGCTAGATCGCTTTCAATACTGAAAATATTCCACCGTCTACAAAGCTCATCTTTCAAAAGATTTACATTCTCAAGAGGATAATCAACAGGTAAATCTTCTTTAGTAGTATATATATTCAACAAATCATCAAACATCTCAGCTAATTCATTGTTTGTATCTGTATTATAAATAAATACATTCCTTTTTCCGCATAATTCACATATACCCTTTTCCCCTAAGCTACTAACCACAGCTTTGATTTCTATATCACTAAAGCACTTTTCACAACATATCATCTTTACTCCACTCCATCAAGATATTGCCCAAGCAATTCGATATGATGCATCATTGAGAGTTTCTTTACCGTTCCTAAACCTGGATATGTTTCATTCTCGAAATGAGTTAATAGTCCTGTCAAGCCAGCTGTATCCATTTCATGTGCCTTATCCCAATCATTTAGTTTTATTAATGCTTCATAAAACTTTCCTGCTGGGTTTGTTATATCTTCATTGGAATTAGATACGAAGTGCCTAACTCGTAAACTCTGATCTTCAGCAAAATACACAATATGTAATGCTACAGCATATGGTGCAAAGCCTGCTTCTAAATAATTGTCCCCTACAATAGAATAGTCTGAAAATGCTATAAAACCATCATCTTTATAATACAAATGATCATCTGAGAAGGCCTCATCAAAAACCTCTACATAATCAATATTCCTATTTTGTTTTTCAAATTTATCATCGAGGAGAACCTTGTTTCTTTTAATTTTACGTCTAAAAACACTTTCGTCCGGGATAAGCGTATAATATGGAATTACTACGGAAAATACTTCGAAAAATAAATCTATATAATCGCGGTTATTACATATTACCAATAAATCTTTTTTATCAAACCCTTGTGTTTCAAAATCCTTAATTTCTCTCTTTGAACTGCTATTTAAAATATGAGCTTTAATAATTAAATCATTTTTCAATAAATCTTCATATTTCTCTCTATATACATTTTTCTTTTCATCTTCTAGGTCATTAGGAAAAGATCCTACCTGTGGATTATGAATAACGGCTATTTTCTTCCCATTATTTATAAAAGAACTCAGAACTCTATTGAATGTAGAGGATAGTTTTACTGGCTCAATTATTGGTATAATATAATCTCCGATGCGGTCAGCATCAACTAACTCGCATAAAGCAAGCAACTCATATTGTCTTCCACGTAAATATGGGAAATACATAAAGTTATCCTCCAAATTTATTATTTAAGAAATTATTTAACTTCCTATAGTCAGACTTTTTATATTTTGAGAAATATGCTAAAAATTTCAATTCATAAGGAATATCTTTATATTCCTCGATTTCTATTGTAGCTCTCTTTTTAAGCTCATTTAACATATATTGGTATGCAATGTCGATTTTTATATTTTTAAAAAGCTTGTAACATTCATTATAATGATTTACTTGCGTTACCTTAGGAAGTTCTCCGTAATCAGTATTGATAATATTCTCAAATTCCTTTTTCCTTAAAATCTTAAACATAACTTTTGAATCTAAGTTTGAGCCATCTCTAACAGGTTCTTTTTTGTACCTGAGCCTATTACTTTTAGTCAAAATATAAATACCAACAGGGGTGTCTTTTAATAATATTTCTAACTTCTTTTGATTCTCTTCACAACTTACTACACAAACATGATCAAAAGCTTTATAGTAATCGTTCAATTGGCTTTCAAGACGATCAAAACTATCCAATTCTGTTTTGATCTCATAAATAACAGCTTTTTCATTTATTAATAAGAAGTCAGCTTTTGATTTACTAATTGGTATCTCCGTTAAAGCCGTGGTCGTTCTCAAGCTATGTTTGGCAATTAACAATTTGTTTAGTAATGTATTTTTATATATATACTCGTTTCTATAACTATGTGACATAATATTATATATTTCACTTATGAGGATTTTATTGCTTTTCGTACCAATGTTTTCAATATATCGTTTAATAACTTCACCGTATGCACTATTCGACTGCTCCGTGAGCAAATCAGTAAACATATTTCGGGTGAAAACTCTATTCAAAACTATATTGTTATTTGAATTCATTCTTCCACCCCTTTCAAAGCATGTATATCAATTTTATTATATCATAATCCCAATTATTTAAAAGCATTGCAAAGGTAGATTATTCCAATTTTAAATGAAATACTTAAACAAAAGCTCAACAATTAAAACATCAGACTCATTCTGCAAATCCCGACTGGCCCGGCTTGCAGGACTACCGCACCCCGGGCTTCAAGCATACTTTATAGGGTCATCCCACTTAAACCACGTTTAAGTATCTCTAATATTAGTTACTAGAATTCTTATCATTGTGTAGGATAAATCAGGGTTTATCACCATGTGCAAGCTTTTCAAGTTCATTAACGTACTGAATTAGCTCAACATTGATAATTTTTAGCTCTTCTTTTAACTGTTCATAATGAGGATATTCCCGTTGCAACTCCTGTGGCGTTAGCATACCATCATTTTTATTCTCTTGTTCTATACGCCATTCATACCACCTACGAAATTTAGCTTGCCATCTTGTAAGATGTGGGCGCAACCCTTTATTTAGTGCTCCAATTAACACTTTAACAAGTTGACCAGTACTTTTTTGTGTCCTGATTCTTTCAATAGGGATTTCCTTAACTAGCACCCTCATTTCCCGAAATAGCTGATACCATGAATCATAAACTTCAACAATTACATCGTCTTCTTCATCAAAAAGAAGGCCTGCCTTACGAGTTGATAACTCTACCCAAGCCTTATGTGCTATCCTCATTTCATCATAACTTGGTTTAATTAACATTCTCCCCATTCCACCAAGAGTAATTTCTAATTCAACTACTTCGTGATGTCCAAAACGGCGTAATGTAACTTGCTTCCATAGAAAAAACATTAATAATAATACAAGCAAAAAAAGTAGTGAGATATGAATCTCCAACTTCCAAGCATTAAATGTGATTGAAACTACTTCTTTCGTACATATCCCCCCTTACTAATCACATGAACGATTATTTTTGAACATGTCTGCTGAATTAATTATTAGGTCAGCCCGCGATTGTCGTGCTTGAAATGCATCCTCTATCCAGTTTTGCAAGCTATCTTTTCGCTTTGGATATGTATACCACCTTGCATACCCTTCGTCCGCATTGTCTCCTATCAAATTAGCTTTAAGACGTTTGGGGGGCTTAGCTGTATTTCCCATTGAAGATAATAAAATACCTATTAGACCGTTCGGAGTATAACTTCCACGACGCAAACTAGTTTTAATCTCCCAATCGACATAACGACGTGCCCATGTACATTTTCCGATGAGTACAATCGTTACAGTAGAATCTTTCAAATATTTCTGTCTTATTTGACTCATCACATATTCGGGATTATCACTATTGATAATATCGTCGCTCATTGCTCCAACCGCTCTGTAAGTGAATACGTTTCGTTCATCACTGAACGTAGTTAAGAAATCGTCCACTTCCTCTTGATCATCATGATGATATGAGATAAAAGCTCGATGTTTAACATCAGACATTCTAATTCCCCCTTCTATTTTTTCGAGTTCGTGTTTCAACTGTTATCATAAACATCATATTACATACATTAATAGTGGCATTATTAATTACCATCATATTGCTACCTTTCTAAGTACTTTTTTTCTGGTAAAATAATATCCTTAAGTATACTTTTATTAATACCATTTGCAACTCCATAGGCATAAGTTGACCACCAAAATCTATCCAAAAGAACAATCTTTCCCGCTTTCAAATCGGGAATAATTCTATTTTTTATCGTATCGATATGTGCGGCCACATGTAGAATTTGTAAGCTTAATGCGTCAATTTGTTTATCAACAAAGGCTTCTTGATTGTGATGCAAATCGTACACAATTGCACCTAATGTACGGCTCTCTTTACCCGGAAAACTATAAGCAGAATAATCGATATTCATATCTTTCAAGCGTTCGCTCAATTTGGTCACAATCATTGATTTACCTACATGATCTATTCCTTCAAAACAAACACTTTACCTGTAGAATATATAGTATCTATAGATCTATGTTTATTTGTCAACTTTATACCCCCAGCTTGCCTACATTTAGTTGAAACTCTATTTAGACCCCAACTTGATTCAAGTTATATCCCTGAATAGATTATCAATCCTGCTATCTTTTTGTGTAATGGGATTTTATATAATTGAATATTCACCGGTATCATCTACTCATGTCAAGAAAACCTAATATACAGCTAAATAAGTATGAATATTCATTATAAGAGCTACATTCGTCAAACTTTTCCATATTCCTCCTAAATAAGACATTATTTCTATGTCTGGTAATACAAACTAAAAACGCAAATATACTACTTGCTTCTAAATTAGCCTATTATAAGAAAAACAGAAGAAGAAGCCTATAATCTTATATAAGGCTTCTAAATGATGCACGGTACTACAAAAAAACAATTTTGACTAACTTACATCTACTCCTCCCCATCGTCCAAATATTGAACCAAGCTTTTCTTTATATTTCTTATTCCTCCCCTGGGATCCTCTACATCACCTACATACCTGGGCATTATATGATAATGCAGATGAAATATTGTTTGTCCAGCTGCTTCACCTACATTAATTCCAATATTATATCCATCGGGTTTATATTTATCTTCCAAAAAATTTTTTACTTCAAATATTAGTTTATTAATATCTTGCAATTCCTCGAAAGAAGCATCAAATAAAGTTTCTACATGTCTTTTAGGAATTATCAGAACATGACCATGATTTACAGGAAACTTATCATAGAAGGCAACAGCTAATTCATTTTCTATTAAAATTTCTTTATAGGATATTTCACAAAAAACGCACCGTTTCATTCATCTTCTCCTTTTCCATGGAAGACAGTCATATCTTCTATAATATTGAGGTGCTCCTATCCACAATCCCCATACCACATTTTTAATATCTCTTTTATAATTTTTCCAGGACGTTGATTTAAAGTATCAAAAGAATACTCCTTTTCTTTTCCATTAATATTAATATTAAACCCATCATTTTTATTTCTCTCCACTACAAGCCCAGGAAACTCCAGCAATTCTATAACATCTTGGCTATCTATTTGCTGTTTAGGAAACTTAATCTTGCCTCTTTCATCAAAACGTTTTAGTTCTCGCCATAATCTTATTTCAGCTTTATTCGCTAAATGTAATTCTGGATAAACTCTGGCTTCCTCAAATAGAGACCAACTGGTACATTGAGGGCTAGCAGGACCGTAACCAGCAGGTATTATTCTTGGATCCCTTTTTATCCATCTTTCCACATGGAACTTTACAATTAGTTGATCATATTTGCCTCTCGCTGGCATTTCTATTAATTCTGACCTTCTAAGAATATCCAAATTCTTAATTCTACCATAATGCAAAATTCCCTGTTCTATAGAATTTTTGAACTTAGCCTTTGACTGATATATAGCAACATATTCCAAATCTTTCAAGATGGACTGTACTTCCTTTAAATATGTGTAGTAAATGTCATTGTCAAGGCAAACCTGAAGCTGATCTTTTCTTCCTAATGGACCAATTAATACATTACGTTTATTAGCTTCAGTTGTTGAATATTCCTCTGCTCCTTCTTGGACTATTGACCTCTCAAATGAAGTATTATGAGATTCCAACAGTAATTCATCTAAAAACTCTTCGACAAGGGTAGTTTGGC
Source organism: Desulfitibacter sp. BRH_c19 (assembly GCA_001515945.1). NCBI lineage: Bacteria > Bacillati > Bacillota > Clostridia > Neomoorellales > Desulfitibacteraceae > Desulfitibacter > Desulfitibacter sp. BRH_c19. The sequence goes on along the minus strand of LOER01000026.1, from coordinate 80,568 downwards.
TAGGTAAAAAGGGCAACGCCCCTATGCTTACTTTTTCAATACTCTCAAAAAACTTGTTTGCTTGTTTTTCTTTTCTACCAGAAAACATTAATTCATCGTTATGGGGGAATAGGATAAATGCTCCAAATATATTTCGTTGAAAATCAGACTTATTTTCAACTGCAGAAACTATAGCATCTCTATAACGATGCATAGAATTGATTGCATCCTCAGGTGGACCAGGCTGGTTAAAAGTTCTTATGTATTGATCATCATTACTTATCCGATATTTTGCATCAAAAATATAGTAAAAATTAGTTCTAGATTTGGACTTTTCTAAAATGAGCATATTATCAGGAGCTTGAGCAATTGTTGGTAGATCAATAAACTTTTTATTATATATAACCCTAATCCTTTCGTTATGCTTTGGATTTAGGTATACTAGCTCGGATTTTTGCCCCTTCGCTAGGGTTACTACCATACCATTTCTATCTATGGAAAGCATAGAGTTTTTCTCCATAATATATCTTTTTCGTAACAGAGAATTTAATTTTAGAAAACACCAGTATTCGTAAAGCTCAGCTAAGTTTTTAATAGATAAATCAAATAGATCAGACTTTATGTTCAAACCTTTTGAAAGCATTAAATAGTACTTATACACATCTTTATATCCTGGGGCATTTTGCATCACCAATGAAAACTGTTCAATTTGAGATAAATCCCCAACATCTTTTAGAAAGCTGTTGTTGTAGAATGCTCTAAGCCTTTTTCTCATTAACCTACAACTATTGATTACTTTACCTTCCAAATTCTTATCTGAAATGCCTTCATACTTCTGTAGGAAGGCATGAAGTTTGCTGTCTATTTTCTTAATTATCCATTTTAAAAATCGATTTTCGTATGTATCATATGTTAATTCTTTTCTACCGTTAATAATCTTTCTTGGAATATATCTTGTTCCATTTATATCTATACCAGTTGAAGACTTCTGCAAAAGGTGAGCCCTACGGCTAATCCAACTAAGGGTTTTTGTATCAGTCTTCTTTACTTTCTCTGGTGATACTATATTATTAACCCTAACAATTTTATGATGGGGTTGATTACAAACTCTGTTTAGAGAATTATGTAATTTATCAAAAATGGAACTAATAATATAATAAAATTCCGCCTGGGACGGATCATCTCTAGAACTCCTAATGGAAGCAGCAAAACTAGTTTTCATTAAGAAATCAAATGCCAAATTATATATCTCCTCATTGACTTCTTGGAGTAAAATCCAAAAATCCTTCCTATAATCCAACTTGCTAGGAAAAACTTCAATTTCAAATGAGAGCAATATGTAAACATCGCCTAAAACATCAAAACGCGAGAATCCTACTTCATCATTAAAATTTACAATACCTGAAAGTATACTCCCACTTGTTCCAGTAGGAGTGATTGCTTCTCTCAGTTTTCTATTCAGATGGTCAATTGTAATCTTCTTTTTACATCCTTCTTTTCTCTCCAAAATAATTTCATAATTAGTACGCTCAAAAAAGCAAGGAGAAATCTTCCCTCCATCATATTCTGAAAGCCCTGTAGATGAGTAAGGGTCATACACTTTAACTGAATTATGTCCAGGGGATATCTCCAAGTTGGCTTTTATCGGAATTCCACTATTATCTAAATGAAGCTTGAACCCTTCAACTGTTTTATTGCTGGGTACTCCCTTAATAGTTAGGTTGAAATCCTCTGTAGTTATTACTAAAAGCTCTTGAACTTTAGAGCCAGAAGGAGGTAAAGCCATCTTCAGAGAACCTCCTCAACATAAACTCAATTTTCCTTTTGCTCATCGGATATTTACTGCTTAAAAATTGCTCAAGTTCTTTTAGAATATCTTCTACTCCCATTGAACTACCATGAATACGGGGTAATATCTTTTGCATAATTTGATAGTCTATGGCTTTATCTTCTGATAATAGACTCCACCTTTTATTGTAAAAGAGATAAATACTAAATTCGTCTCGGATTCTATATCCTATACTTAATCCAGAAGGCATTAAGATTTCATTGATTTCACCAAGAATTTTAACCTTTTCCTTAATGAAATCTTCATTGCCAGCATAACAGTCTTTTAATGTCAAGAATTCACTTCGAAGTATGTCATTCTCTATTAACATAACTTTTTGTTTTTCTACTGACTGCTCTGGGAAGTTACTTAAATCAATTTCTGAAAACTCTAAAGTATTAGCTCTATCTAATACCTTACGACTAAATGGATGGGTTGTTTCATCCATATTCACAGTACCAATCACGTATAGATTTTCTGGAAAAGTTATAATATCCTTGAGTCCATTTACTGTAATAGGAGCACTAGTAATTACCCCATTAATACTTTTACGCGACTCCATAATACTTAGAAACTCACTAAAATAATACTCAACCCTGGCTAAGTTCATCTCATCCAGACATATAAAATATGGATATTTTGAATTGCTTTGGGCTGCGAAAATAATCTGGGTTAGTTTTCCCGGCACAAATTCACCCTGCAAATTACTGTAGCCTAGCAAATCAGTACTGTCATTCCAATCGGGTCTTACTGGAATTAAATTATAGCGTCCATTTAAAGTAGTAGCACCAACAGCCTCAGCGAAAAGCTCAACCATTTTAGTCTTTCCAGTTCCTGATATTCCAGCTAGAATTAAAAAGGGTTTGGTTTTTAAACTAAGAAGAAAGTTCTGTATAAAGCTAAGCTCATAATTAAACCCCTTACTTTTAATATATTTATAGATATGCCCTAAAATATCTTTCACATCTCCTGGAAGCTCATTGTTTAACGCTATTATTTCGAATCCTCTCTTAGTAAGGTAAGAATTTGTTTGTTCCCCTCCACTAAAAAGACCAACATTAATACCTGTAGCCATTTTTACAATATATTTAGGTGGATAGATTTTGTTTTTAAAAAGAATTGCATATTTCTGTCTTTTCTTTTTATCCCAATCTATCCAGTCTGGTGTATTTCTTTTTGTAAGGTCAAATTCTTCTAGGGCTTTCAGTATTTCTTCTTTGCTAACATCAGGTATACTACCATTACTTATTTCCTCACCCTTTTCGCTCTCTAATTCAAAATACATATCACCATCATCCTCTGTAACCAGTTGTTTATAAAGAAATTTGCCTTCATAATGGAAAAGCTCTCCTTTTTGTTCTCTTACAAAAACATATAGTGGATATCCATCTTGCAAAGAGTTGCTTATTGATCTATTTGTAGAAAGGTTTTCATTATAAACTTTTTTGCCCTCTGCACCGGTTCTGCTTTCTAGATAATATTTTAATAAAGTTTTTTCATGGTCCAGCCATTCATTGGGATGCTGCTCACCCCCGATTGTGCATAAAATGATGACGGCTTTGAAACTATCATTTTGTATTGGATGAATACCTTTCATCTGATTCTGCTTAGACAATAATGATATATCTTTTGCAGAAACTGCATAACCTATTGGTAAATCTGCTAGGTCTTTTGTTGTTATTTGATAGGTATCTAAGCTTTTATAGTAACCATATAAATTCTGATAGGCTACCATTCTTAATTCCCTTTTTGTTGAGCCATTTAACTGGTTAGCAATTTCCTTTTTAAACCTCAATAAACCCTGATTACTATCATAAATTATAAGACCATTTAAATGATGTACCGGATTTCTTAATACTAGTGATTTAATTTGCTGTAGTGACATTGAATCTACATTTGCCATGTCTCTATCATTTTTTTCAGGCAGCTTATCATTCTCTATTCTGGTTTTATAAAACTTCCGAAATAATGTAACGACATCATCAATATTAGCTGCTCCTTCACCTGAACAGCTTTCCAGCATAGCTAGAATTGTAACCATCATATATGAAGCTTGGCGATTCTTAAATTTACTCTGAAACATTTTTATAATTGACATTTGGCCTTCTCCTTGAAAAAGTATTCTTAATACATTTGTTGTATGTAATTCGGGAAAAATGCTCATAATCCTACTTATAGTTTTTTATTTTTCATATGTTCCGTAGATAGCAAAAAACCCTTGCACTATATTATTGTGCAAAGGTACAATCTTGGATGGGGTCAGATATTCTACCGTATGGAATAAGTAGTGTTAATCCTACCACCTAATTTCATCAGGGTATTCAATGCCCTCAAGGCGAATGTGTTCCTCTGGGCAGCCATATTCTTTTGCCGCTTTTACTACAACCTCTTTTATTTCTCGGTGGTCATCATCTGAACTAAATTCAACAATTCGTTTAGCAATTTTGGTTAGATTCTTTAGACGCTTTTCCCTGTCCATATTAATATACTTGATATTTAGCAAATCTACATATTGCCCGACAATTCCCTCAATACCAATATAATCCTTATTCATAACTTTTAACCAACGAGCAAATGAGGTTGGCTAAACGAGTTCACTAAATCTAATGAGGGTACTATTGATCGTACTATTCTATATCTTTATTTGACTTTTTTTCACTAATTTTAAATAAAATATTTTGAATCGTTATCCAAGCAATAAAAAATGCTATCCCTGACACTATCAAATTAAGAACATCTTGCCAATTGGTAAGATCATAACTCATTACAAAAAGTTGCACAATCGTAAATGTTGATAACCCGACAAAAGCACCTATTAAATTTGATTTTTTTCTAACATTTTTACTCCTATATGTTAAATAGAGACCTTTAAGCACACTATTTGCAGTAATATATATTGAAAGACCAATTGTTAGCAAAAATATATCAATATATTCCATAATAGTCTGCTGTAGCACAAATTGCCTAACTAATAATATCGCCCATAATAATAAAAAACATATTCCAAATGCATTTGAATTAATCCTTCTTTTCTCTGTGATGATTCTTTCATCTTCAATCTTTTTCATTACTCAGTCCTCCCAGAAAATATCATTTAAAGTTTTGTTCAGTTCTTTGCATATCGCAATACAAAGTTTGAGTGTAGGATTATACTTACCAGCTTCTATTAAACCAATAGTTTGTCTCGTCACATTAACATTTTCTGCCAGTTGTTCTTGCGATAAATCCTTTTCAACTCTTGCTAACTTCAATTTTATATTCTTCATTCTCTATAACCCCGTCTCTTTTCAAAAAAGCTTTCAAAAAACTGTTATAGCAACATTTGTCATTATTATATATTATATATGTCTTAATGTAAATTATATATTGCAATTTATAATATATATATTTCATATCTTGTCAGGATCTTGTCAGTTTCTTAGCTTCATACAGTTACTCTAAGTAAAATACAGAGACAATTAATTGCAAAAAGCACCTCTCAATAAGAGAAAGGTGCTTGATATTAAAGAAATTATGATATATATCTTATACCGCTTGCGAAGAAAGTAACTCCGAAACCTATAAGGCAAACTGCTAAAACAACAATTATCACCTTATATGCCTTAATATTTATTAGGTGCCTTGTCTTGCTTATAAGGGCAGCAACAAAGGTAAACCACGAAATATCAGCTAATATATGTCCAATATAAAATATTGCAATACCGGTAATGCCAAAAGCATAGTAAGAATTCATTATTAATGTAAGACCTACCGCTGACCACCAGATGATGAAATACGGATTGGTTGCACTTAGTACTGCACCTGCTAAAAACATATTTCCCTGTTTAGTACTTTTGTTGTCTTCAGTATCTAATGAAATTTTGTTCAAATATACGTCTTTTATCATTCCAAATCCCAGAAATCCTAAAACCACTCCGCCTATCAGCCCTATGACGGCTCTGGCCATATCTGTAGAGAGATATTTTCCAGCTCCTAGAAATATTAAAATTACTAAAACCAATTCAAGAAGCGAATGTCCAAGTGATACAATCAATCCCGTCTTTGTTCCATGGCGTATACTTCTATCTACTGTATATGTAAACAAAGATCCAGGCATCATCGCTCCAGAATACCCAATAAGTAGTGATTGGAAAAAAATACCTATCACAGTAATCCCCCCGTTAACCGAATCTGAAAAACAAATCTTATCCCTATTTTAAACTATCCAGTTACAAAAGGGTTAAAATATTTATTGGTTTAATCATACCTCTTTCTTTTTGCTCCCGATTTTCGTCTTGATTCTCTTGATCAGCTTCAATAATGGCGTCTAACATAGTTTTCTTTAATTCCTTTACCTGGTCTCCTATTGGATCTGGAAACAAATCTATTACGTTATCGGCTAATTTAAGCTTAAGCTTTATGATTTCCTTTATTGAGCTATTTTTCATCTCCGCCACCTCCAAATCTAACCTTTAACACTTCATCCTCAAATTTTGCACCTACTACTGATAGATTTAAGAGAGTTCTAGGTAAAACTATATTCCTTTTGATACTTCCCACTTTAATTATTAACTCATCTCCTTTTTGATTCAGAGACAAATCACCCTTCTCTGTAAAAGGCATATGGATTGTAAAGAGGTACTCATCTCCATCTTTTTCAACGTATTGGGTTCTAGAATTAAACTTTATACTAGCTGGATCTTCCTCGCCAAATACTGTATCTCCCATTCTTTTAAGCATTTGCAGACCAACAACTTCTCTTTCAAAAAGTGGAGCATTATAGATTGGTACAGGTGAAAAACTATCGTAAATGATTTCCTTATACTTTTTTTGAGTATCCTTCCATATATTAAAGTACTCATCGGATACATCGTCGGGGATAACCCTGTTTACTATAATTGCATCTACATTAAAGTCATAAATATTCAAATAGGTGAAGCTACGTTGTGCTTCTTTGATAACCATTTTTTCTGGGTTAACTACAACCCTAACGCTGGTTATTTCTCTATCTGATAAAATATGCCTCATCTCATCCAACTGATTATAGATATTTTCAATTTCGCCCATAACTCCATCCGTAGGCATGGGTAGTCCTAATATAGGCTCAGCTATTGGTTTGAAAATCTTCAAAGCTTTTCTCTTTATTGGGAATAATTTATCCATCCACCACCTTAACATATCAGGAAAGCTTAGAAATGCTAAGGTTTCGCCAGTTGGAGCACAATCTATAATTATTACATCATATGTCTTTTCTTTGTAATACTTTAAAATCCTAATCAGACTTAAAAGATCTTCCATGCCAGGAAAAACAGTAAGCTCTTCTGTAGTAATATCTTTTACAGTTTTAGCAGTAAAAAGGGTAGTCAAATATTTTTGTACTTGACCCCATCCCTTTTCTACCTCGTGCATGCTATCAATCTCCTGAGCCCATAGGTTTTCTGTTATTTCAATTGGTTCAGCTGATAATTTCAGATCAAAGGAATCGCCTAAACTGTGAGCTGGATCAGTACTAACAACCAAGGTTTTATACCCTTCGTTAGCAATTTTTACTGCTGATGCAGCAGCAACACTAGTTTTTCCTACGCCACCTTTTCCAGTATATAATATAATTCTCATTTAAATCCCCTCCGTTAATGTATGGGGACACACCTCAATTACAGGTCTAGCTTTGTGGCAAAGGACTGTCCCCAATTAATATTATTCATTCATATTTAGGATATTACGTTACTCGTACTAAATGCTTTGTAGATGGCCCACTCTATTGGTGGGCTATCTAGCTAAACTAAAACAAAAAGCCTATTCTATTCAATATTAATCTTCTTAATCTTTTTTACTTCTGTTTCTTGCAGTTCACTGGCATTACTTTGACTAACTAGTTTTACTGCTTTGAGCATGATTTTAAATAAAAACTCTCTTTCTTCCTCAGTAAGTCCCTGGTTAATAATATCAATATATTTATTTACACTTACTTTGAAGTTATCCAGCAAATGCTGTCCATCTTCAGTAAGTTGGAGTACAACAATTCTACGATCATAATCACTTCTATCTCGCTTTAAATATCCCTTTTTGACAAGTCTATCTACAATTCCCGTAGCAGTACTCATAGGTATATTTATATAATCTGCAATCTGGCTCATGATTATTTCCTTATGTCTATCTACTAACAAGAGTGTAAACATCTCTGTTTTGGAAAGTGAGAGATCCAAACCTATCCATTCTTCGGGATAAAACAATTTTTTAAGATTATCAAAAAAAATGTCCATCAAATTATCAAACTGCATTGTTGCATCCTCCGTATATTTCGTATACCGTACTATTTGTTCTAAGTATAATATATATAGTCTTTGTCTGTCAATAATATTTTATTACCAGGCGCAAAAAAAATACCCCTATCCTCAAACAGGGGTATGATGTCTTATTTATACTGACTTACTGGGAATATAGTAGCAAGATAGATATTATTTTGAATTACATTGCCATATTTTTTCCCGTCCTTATTGGTAATATTGAAGTATTCAGTTCTATAGGCTATTCCATTTGTGGATTCCTGACTTCCCCAATATTTTAAGCCAATTATCCTATTGTTTTCCCTTATCCACTCAAGAAATACAACAACATGGCCTGTATTATTCTCTCTGAAAAATTGTATAAAGTCCCCAGGCCTTAGTTCTTCAAAGTTTGTAATCCTTTTACCAACTCCATACTGCTCCACAGCTGTTGCAATATTACCGTTTTGTGATCCAGAAGCTGAATACCATTGCATTACAAAATCAAACAATTGGTCATAGGTCATTCCATTAAAGTCATTAGGATCTATTCCTAATTTTCTATTTCTTTCTTGGATTGCTTTGAAGAGTACTTCAAAGGTAATTCCTGTACAATGACTAGCCCTATTGCCAGATGGATGGGCTTTAAGCAAAAGCTTGTCCTTATAATAAAGATTAGTAGTTACTCCATTATAGTTTTGATAGTCAGTATTTAATATGTACGGGTATTTACCTATTTCATATGTTTTTATTATACTTAGAACATAGCTATTTAAATTGTCCCCCAGATTTTGTACAGGTTTCTTTTCGGATTTTTCTTCGGATTTTTCTTCGGATTTCTCTTTCGGCTTCTCTTCTGATTTATTAACTTCTTCTTTTTCTGTTTTGGCTCCCGAAGCACCAGCTTCTTCTGCTTGCTCTTCCAATTCCTTAATTAAATCAAGTGTTTTTTCTACTTCTATATTTCTACCAATATTTATCTCTGGGTTAATCTCCTCATATAACCACTTATCCTCAATGGGATTTAGCGCCCAGGATAAATCAGTTTCCTTACTAGTATCCCTCCCCTCAACGGTAAATCCAAGAGCTATATTTGTTATACTTAAACTCATAAAAAGTAAGAATATCATACAAAACGTCATAAAAAAATGGCTACGGGTAATCCCCCTTACATTATGTATTGGCATCGCTCTCCCTCTCTATTTCTTAATGATATTTTTTTGTAAATCGCGTTTCCCCAATGGTAATTATACCAGCTTTAGGGACAAGTTTTCATTGGTAATGTTTTCAATATTTAAGTATAAAAAATTCTAAATTCAGCATCAATAAAAAACTTTCGAAAAAACAAGATTATCTGGATATTTTGTTGTATTTGCATGAAAAAACCCCTTATAATGAATGTAATAGCTAAATTTTTTAGTATCATAAGGGGGACTGGGGATGATTTGCTTTACTATAGAGGATCCATGTTGTTGGGGGAATAACCATGTTTAGGAACAAAATATTACTCTTATCAATAGTAATATTTCTTTCTATTCTTGCTGCAATCAGTTTATGGACTAATACACAAGCAGATGCGGAAATGGTGGCGCATGAGAACAACTCGGTGACAGAAGATGAACCACAAGAGGACAATAGAGAGTTTCCCACTACGGATGAAACAACCTGGGATGATAATTCTAAGATAGATGAACAACCTTTCACAGAAGAGAAACCTATAGAGCCGGTTGATTTAGAAACAAATACTGAACAAGTTATTGCCTTGTCAGATTTAAATGATATTCTTATTTTGGTAAACAAAACCTTTAAGCTACCATCCGATTATACGCCAGGTGATTTGACTGTCCCTGATGTGAAATTTAGCTTCGCAGGTTCCCATGAGAAACAAAACATGCGTGAAGTAGCAGCTAGAGCACTAGAGGAACTATTTATAGCTGCAGAAGATGAAGGAACTTATCTCTATGCAGTATCAGGATTTAGATCCTATAGCCTGCAGCAATCTGTTTATAAGGGTCATGTTAAAAGGCTAGGACAAGCAGGGGCCGATAAAATCAGCGCAAGACCAGGCCATAGTGAACACCAGACCGGATTGGCAATGGATGTCACAAGCGAAAGTGTAGAATTCTCTTTATCAAAAAGCTTTGGAGACACAATAGAGGGAAAGTGGGTAGCTGAAAATGCCCACAAATATGGTTTTGTTATCAGATATGAAAAGGGCAAGGAAGATATAACCGGATACAGCTACGAGCCTTGGCACCTTCGATATGTAGGAATGGATACCGCCTTGGAAATATTCGAAAACAATTTAACCTTAGAGGCATATCTAGCAAATCAGGGAATAGGGGCGTTATAAAAAATCCCTCAAGTCTGAGGGAACATACATCACACATATGTTTTGATAGAATGGTGATACTGATACAATGGTTTCTTCATTCGAGACGCAATTACAAGCGAAAGAGTATTTCTGGAAGATAAGTGGCGATCTGAGGAAAGGCGATGAGTGCTGCAATACATATAAATAGTGCTAATAAAAAGGGCCAAATGCCCTTAAAGATTACTTCTAGTGGGATGTCGGGTGCCACACCCTTGATTACATAGACATTCATACCGACAGGAGGTGTTATCACACCCATAGCCACTACCATAACAATTATTATTCCAAACCAAATAGGATCATACCCCAAGGTATCAACCACCACCGGAAAAAAAATAGGAATAGTAAGCAGCACTAATGCCAAAGCATCGATAAAACATCCTAATATTAAATAGATAGATAGGATTATTACCATCACGGCAAATGGTGGTAGTGCTAGCTCTCCTGCCCATTTAGCCACCTCAAAGGGGATTTGACTAATTGCTATAAATCTACCAAAAATAGTTGCTCCAGCGACCATCAGCATAATCATAGCAGTAGTTCTCGTGCTATCCACCATGGATTTTTTCAATCCATTCCAACTTAGCCTCCTATTTAATAAAGAAACTGCCAACACTCCGGCAGCTCCTATGGCGCCTGCTTCTGTAGGAGTAAACCAGCCTAAAAACAAGCCGCCCATGGATAGGGCAAAGATGATTAAGGCCTCTCCTAGACCACCCTTTAGAGCATTAAATCTCTCGGGCCAACTGGCTTTAGGGCCAGGAGGACCAAGTTCAGGGTTTCTAGCTGCAATTATAACTATAACCCCGATGTACAAAAACATCAATAGAATTCCAGGTAAAATTCCTGCCATAAACAGTTTACCTATGGATTGTTCTGTTGCTATTCCGTAGACGATTAAGATTACACTAGGTGGTATCAATACTCCTAGTGCACCACCGGCAGCTACGCTGGCTGCTGCCAGGGAATCGTCGTATTTATACTTTTTCATTTCAGGGAGGGCTATAGCACCCATTGTGGCTGCTGTTGCCGTATTCGAACCACAAATAGCCCCAAAAATAGCACAAGCTACCTGAGTTGCTATAGCCAATCCCCCTGCATAATGTCCTATCAGCTTATAAGCAAACACATATAGCCTGGTACCAATTCCAGAATAATAGGCCAAAAAGCCCATCCAGACAAACATGGCAATGACACTTAAGCTGTGAGAGGAAAAGACAGAGTATATTTCATTGGCCACCATGCTGAATGCAGCTGAGGCATTAACCAGGTAACTAAACCCAACAAAACCAACTATAGCCATGGCAAAAGCAATAGGCATTCGTAGAACCAGAAGTATAAAAAAGGCGGCTACGCCACTAATACCTACAGCTAATGTGCTCATCTTACCACCAACCTTTTTAAGTGTTCCATTAGATTGGCTAATAACACTAGCCCCATGGCCAAGAGGCCAAAGGCAAGCACATAAATGAAATAGTAAAAAGGGGTCTGGGTAGTGGGTGATACTACACCACTCAGAGATAGGGTATATGCGTATTTACTCAGATGCCATGCTGATAGAACCCAAAATAAAAGAGCTGTGCCGGTTGTTATGCCGTCGGTAACTTTCTGTGTCTTGAGAGATAAACGCTCCATAAAATAGTCCACAGCAATATGACCCCTCACATAAGCACAGTTTGCCAAAGACAAGCCGATCATTGCAGCAGTTAAGAAACCCACATACTCATATGTTCCAAGAATGGAGCTATTGAAAATAGTCCTAAGCAACACATTTATTACAATTAATCCCATGATGGAAAACATACAGAAGCCAGCTATTCTATCTAAGATGGTGCTTAATCCACCAACAAATCCGGAAAATAAATTAGACCCCTTTTTAATTGATACCATTTCACAATCACATCCCCTAAGTTATGCTACACAATTATATTATTTAGCGAAAAAACTTCGCTAATCCTGATACAATTCGTTATTTTCATCCGCTAAAGCCTTAACCGAGTCTAGTATTTCCTGACCAGGGTATCCCAGTTTATCCATACTATCTATATATTCATCTTGTATAGGTTCAATAAGCTCCATCCAAAGCTGTTGTTCTTGTTCTGTAAGAGTAATTATCTCCTGTTTAGTTTCTTCAACTGCCCATTTTAATGCGGTTTCATTTTGCATATCCCATAAGCCCATGGCTACCTGCTCAAAATACTGCTCACTAACTTCCTCTATAGCCACTTGAACATCTGGCGACAAAGAGTTCCAAGTATCTAGATTGATAGTTATGAAAAATAGAGTATTGTATAGAAAGGGTGTTAGGGTCAAGTAATCAGTTACTTCAGCATGTCTCCATCCTCCTAATACCTCGACTGGAGAAAGATTTCCTTTTACAACCCCTTTAGATAGTGCTTCATAAGCATCCGATTGAGGCATGGCAACGGGCATTCCTCCGAGAGCCTCTATTGTCTTAGCACTTAGTCCAGTAGCCCGTATTTCCAGTCCCTTCATATCTGCTAGATTTCTAACAGGAACCTTGGTGAACAAATCCCCAGGGCCTGTGGCAAACACCATCAGTAATTTAGTATCCTGAACTTCTTCTGGTTCTAACTCCTTTATACCCTCCCAAGCGACTTTGCTAGCAACCTTGGAATTACTGTAAATTATACCAGGCAACTCAAAGGCCTCTAGTACTGGAAACCGTCCTCTAGTATAGGAAAAGCAGGAAAGCCCAATATCAGCAACGCCTGAAATAACTCCTTCGTAGATAGCATCAGCTTGAATCAAAGTTCCACCAGGGTAACTGACAATTTTTACTTTGCCTTCAGTAGCTTCCTCGATAGCTTTTGACCATGGTTGTATCAATTCAGTTTCCGCTGGGTGAGTACCAGGAAAGAAATGAGCTAGGTTAAGCTCAATGGCATCTTGTTCAGAGCCTGTGTCATTGCTGCCAGGAGTATTACCTGAAGAACAGCTGGTAATGGTAATAAGCAGCATCAGCATAATTACTAGACAAATTCCTAATTTTAACCTTTTTTGATCTTTTGACAATAAATTTTTCACTAAAAAATCCCCCTTAAAGTTTTATAAAAAACAAAAAACCCCGTAGGAGGAGTTAATTAACAAGGTTAATAGTATTGCCACATAAAATCAGGCAATTAATATCAAACCATTCCATATAACTACCATCCTACCATTCTACTTTCTTAAACAATTCCATAACTGTTAATCGCAAAACCTACTGCTCTACCATCCTACACTAACAAGTTGCAAATATAGGTCACAAAAATTAAACCAGTTAAACTTATATACTAAAAATGATATCACAACTTATTACTATAAATCAATTAGAAAATTTATCATATTGCATTTTATTATTATAATTGATTTCAAAAGCTTCTTTGAATACTAGATAGTATTTCTGGAATATCTCCTAACATCCCATTATACTCTTCCAGATATTTTTGTTCTGAATGGACATAGGCTATATCACTTGGATATGTCACAGCCACAATTAGGTCTGTATCCTCATAAATCTTCTTCATGGGAATTGTCTCTTGAAGACTGTTATATCTTTCTTCAAAATCATGATTGTTGCTAAACACATGCAAGGTAAAGAGCCTTGCTATTCTTTCATCTTCTATATCATTTATATGGCATATGTCTATCCTCGTGGGTTCAACCTCAGTAATATAATATTTACCCTCCCAGCTTTCAGGAAATAATAGGTTGAAGTTATAGGTTTGGTTGATATAAAGACTGTTCTGGTGGTTATCTGCTTCTGCTTCGCTATTTTTATTGCTAATTAATTCTATTGCAAAGTCTTTTACAGGATCATTTCCAGTTAGATAGTCATCAATTGTAGGTTTAACCTCATAATCCGGTATCACACCCTTTCCAGGTGTTGCTCCAGATGTTACTACTTCATAAGTATCTTGTGAGCAGTAAAGTCTTAGCTGTGTATTTTTAAGGGTGTAATTTCTTGCATTACCAGAACAAAGAAATGAACCGCCTGTTTCCTCACCGATTATAGTCCCTATATTATGGTGTTTTAATAGAGAAACTAGATGCCCAGTAGTAGAAAAACAGGTGCCATTCACAAGAAAATATACATTTCCGTCAAATTTATTTTCTGCTGGTTTTATTGGTTTTTTGTAATTAAAAAAGAAAATGGGAGCATCATCTGTAAAGTATCTTTCTGGTTGTTCTAATAAATAAGAATATAGGAGAACTGAACCTTTAGGTGCACCACCCCAGTTACCTCTAAAGTCTACTATTAGATTTTGTATTTTTTTGTCAGCTACTTCTATAAAGAATTCATCAATATTTTTTTTAAATAGTTTCTGATTTGACATAAAAGAATTTACGTTCAAGACTGCATAATTTTGGTTTATTTCTTTTGAAGGTGCTTCAGCCCAGGCATTCATGTCCATATAAATATTGAGGGAGATTAATTCTTCTTTACGATCTCTTATTTTAGTTACTGGAATAGCAACTAAAGTTTTTTGGTTTACCTGTAGTTCTTGGGGTTCTTGATATGTAATCTCAAATTTATCAGCATTATCAATAAGTGTATAAAACAGGTCATTAAACTGAAGATTAATCACCTCATATTTTCTTGATAGAATTGATCCATCTGAAGCCAAATTTTCTAGAAATGTTGAGATGATATCTTTTGATGTATAGCCATTGATAGTTAAAATCTCTGATCCGGCTGGAATACCCTCTCCAGACATATCTTTAAGAATGTATATTTTATCATCAATTACCTTCATATCAAGGGGTATGACATTACCACTTTCTCGAATATAAGTTTCATATTCCTTTGACAGCGTTATATTCGAATGGCCGCAATTTACTTTTGCCATGATTGGGGAGAGAATACGATAAAATTCTAGTTCACTCATATTATCTCTTAATAGAGAGTATTGGTCTTTATATAGTTTTGATAATTCCTCTTGATTTGTATAGACCTTGGGATGTTTTTTTTCTATGGTATCTTGGAATTGTTTAAAATCCTGCTGTAACTGTGTTAATGGGTAAGTTCTTTCTGATATCGGTTCTTGGTTCTTGTTGCTAGTAGCAATGGCATTATTCCCTAATAATGAATAAGCAATAAATGCTATTATTACTATAGAGAAAATCATTAGTATTATTTTAGTTAGTTTATTCATTTTTAACTAGATACCTCCATTTAATCATCTTCACGCTTCACCAACAAAATAGATAATTGTAAATCCCGTATGCGACTGAACATCCCATGTAATGCAGACTGATCAACAGATCCTCTAAGTCTAGTTATACCTTCTGGTAAACGTATAACTTCCATTCCAGGAAACCATTTTGTCCATCGATCCTCAAGATGACCATCAACAACAATTGTATAGCAGCAACCATTATCTTTTCCTGATTGATTAGTCATATTGTTCACCTCTATAATGATTTTTTCTCTTCTCTATATTAATGTACTAATTTTCGGATAGGGGTGTCACCTAACTAAAGATATGTCTTTCAATTTATTTTGAAATAGGTTTTAAAATAAAAAAAGGTACCATTTTTGGCACCCTTATAAACAGGATTCTTGACTTCAGGTGGAGTTTTTACTCCATCTGAAGGTTAGAAACCGTTATCCAGGGACATAGCACCGCTTATCTCCCACTTATAGAAGATGGGAGTCTTAGCGGTGATAGTCATCGGATAAAGACTGTAAAGTTGTTTAGTTGTTAACACAAAAATTCTAAAGAATGCCTAAGTCTTTTGCTTGGGCTAGTGCCTGAGTACGACTGCTAACCTCTAACTTGCCATAGATATTATGGACATGCCATTTGACTGTTCCTAATGTAACCACCAGCTCATTAGCTATTTCCAGGTTGGACAGTCCTACAGAAAGCAACTGCAAAATCTTATGTTCCTGAATAGTTAGTTGTTCCAGCAAAGCCTTATGTTTCTGCCTTTGATTAGTTATTAAATGATTTGGGTTATTTTGACCAATCTTATCAAGTGCAAGGCATAATCTATTAATGATAGGGTTTAGAAGAGGATCTCTAAGCTGGTTTTCATATTCAGACAAAAGTAAATGCAGCTCATTTCCCTCATCAATAAAAACCTGGATATATCCCTCTGGTTGAGCTAGAGTTAGAGCTTCTTTTAATGAAGCTGAAGCGTCATTATGCATATGCTGAGATCTAGCAGTAATAGCATATAATATTAAGGCTTCAATTAGTGTTCCTATACGACCTGCATTTCTAGCTGAAGCTATTATTCTCTTTAGTATTTGTGCAGCTTCATTAAAACACATCTCAGCCAGTCCAACCCTAGCCAAGGTTATTTTTTCGCATTCCATTAGGTATTCTACAGAATCTGAAGTGCCATCTGAAGTGATGCCATATTTGTATTCCCTTGCCCAGTAGGATGCTTTTTCTCTGTCTCCGTTTTTAAGATATAAACGCACCCTCATTGCTGAAGAAAATAAAGATAAACGCGGAATGTTGTAAGAATTAAGAATTAGTTCTGCCTGTTCTAGTGTGTCAAGGGCACCGCTCCAATTCCTTTGAGATAGCCTTAAATTGAATAAGAATACTAATTCGTGCCTTATGTCATCAATAATACCTCCATTTTGTGAGATATTTATTCCCTTCAATAAATAGTCCTCTGAAAGAGACAATTCATTTTGCCTTCTCTTGATTTCACCCAAAACTACCCATGCCAATCCAACTGGTGGAATATTGTTTTGCTCCTGCCCAGCTATTTTGAGTGCTTCTTGACAGGTTCCCATGGCCTCTGCCAACTGTCCTTTAGTAATTTGAACCATGGCTACTTCACAGAGGGCGTTTATTGCCAGATAAAGAACTCCAGCAGATAAAGCAATATCACTAGCTGTCAAATAGGCCTTAATTGCTTCATCTAGATTTCCTGACTGCTCATATATTAACCCTAGGGTATCATAAGCCCTGGACTGGGTAAGTAAGTCTTCCTTTGGTACATTTGTAATAGTCTTTTTCATAAGAGCTTCCGCCTGATGTATATTACCGTTCATAGCAGCAATTGCCGCCCGATAAACATTAACTTGTTGCTGTTGTACTTGTACCTCTTTAGCATCTACTGACTCAGATTGCAGAGTCTGCTCTGCCTGATCTAGAAGATTAGATGCTTGATTGATCTTTCCAGATAGATATAAAACCCGAGAGGCCCGAACTTGTAATTCCGGACGTGAACGCACACATGCCCCCGGTAGTATGTTTAACCATCTTTCCAACATGGAGACATTACCACTAGCCCATGTTTGAGGAATAGACAAGGCTAACTTAATCTTATCTGCAGCCAGCTCATAATCCCCTGTTGCTAGTGCATATTCTACAGCATATGCAGATAACCCCTTTGTCTCAAACCAGGCAGAGGCTTTTGTGAGGGCATCTATTTGCTCTTTACTATTTAGTTCAGTACGAAGGAAATCAGCAAACATATGATGATAGCGATACCATTTCAATTCGTTATCCAAAGGTATAAGGAAAAGGTTAGATTGTTCAAGATACGATAATACTTCCCGACTGTCTTCTCTGCCAGTAATAGCCGTACAAAGGTCAGCATTAAATTTTTCCAGCATGGATGTCTGATAAAGAAATTTCCGTATATCCTGAGATTGTAGTGTCAGGACCTCATCCATTAAATAATCCATAACATAACGGTTACTACCTCGAAACTTTTCTAAAAACTCAGCAATATCTTCACGGCCTCTAATGGATAATGCTGCAAGCTGTAAGCCTGCAATCCATCCTTCGGTGCGAGTTTTTAGCGTTTCAACCCAATCTGGCTCAAGTTTTAGATTCATGACTTCGTTAAAAAATAGGGCTGATTCCTCTTGGTTAAAACGAAGATTTTTTGCACGAATCTCTGTTAATTCCCCCTGTACTCTCATTCTAGATAGAGCCAGAGGTGGATCCTCCCGGGTAATCATAACAAGATGCAGGTTTGGTGGCCCGTGATCAAGCAATAACTCAATAGTTTGGTGAATTTGCACAAGCCTAATTCTTTGATAATCATCCAGAACAAGCACAATCTTCTGATTAGATGTCTTAGAAATATCATTTATCAAATTAGGTATTAATATATCTGTTGGTGGGAGTTGTGGCATTCCAATTGCTCTGTATGTATTAAAATCTGAATTGTCAATCCCAAGAGCAGCTGTTAAATAGGAAAGAAAACGTACAAGATCATTGTCATTTTTATCAAGTGATAACCAACTGACCTCAACTTTTGAATTGACTCCATCCTTAAATTGATTCAACCACTGGGCCGCCAACATGGATTTGCCATAACCTGCTGGAGCACAAATAAGAGATAGACGGCACCCCTGAAAGTATCCTTCTTCTAATATTTTAAGCAATCGTTGGCGATTGACTAGATTTGGCCTTACTGGTGGGACAAAGAGTTTTGTTTTAATTAGGGAATTAACCATATAATAACCTTCCTATTACTAGACTAATCGCATACCTAAAACCGCAAATCCTTCCGAAGCTAAATCTACCTAAAAACCTTTACACCATAAAAAAGGGGTTTGCTTTGTGCAAACCCCTTTCAGCAACCATCCCTATAGTTTAACAAAACAACTCAACAAACTTAATCTGTACTGATCTAGAATTGTAACCATAAAGATACTTAATACACTTCCTAACTAGAACTTCCTATTAATCAATCGCCGAACAAACAATTAAATAGTTAACACATTACGAACTTACTTACTAGTAACCGATTTAAAACCTATCTTGGTAAAGAAAAAACACTATCCTTAGACTGATCATACTTCCTGCAAAAAACCAAAGCGGTCTTTCAAGAGCATTTAAACCAGAATTTCTATAGGAATGGTGCTTATTAGTATCATAGCAGATAACTCTACACTTTACAACCCCATTTTCATCAACCACGAAGAAAGTTTTTCTTCACGCATTTTTTTATCATGGTTTTCTTTTTTATATTTGCCAAGATATTCTTCGGAAACAATACTGCCATCTAGCATAAAGATAACACGTTCTGTTTTTGCCGCTACTTTAGCATCGTGTGTGACTAATAAAATTGTTGTCCCAGCATGATTAATATCAGCCAATATATCCATAACTTCATCGGTAGCTTTGGAGTTTAGTGCACCTGTCGGCTCATCACCAAAAACGATATCTGGATTATTGATAAGTGCCCTGCAAATGGATACTCTTTGTAATTGTCCCCCAGAAGCTTGTGTAATATCATTATTGGCAAGTTCGGTAATACCTGTTTTTTTCATTAATTCAACAGCTCGTTTGTTGATTGTTTTGCGACTACTGTTTTTTGCCTTATATGCCGATAGAATGATGTTGTCTAAAATGCTTAGATTTTTTAAAAGGTAACTTTGCTGAAAAATGAATCCCATTTTGTTTAAACGCAACTTAGATAGTTCTTCTTCGGGCAGGGTAGATATCTCCCGCCCGTTAAAGACAACACTTCCCGTAGTCATTTTATCCATACCACTAATGTTATAAAGTAGTGTTGACTTGCCGGAGCCAGATGGCCCCATTACGGCTACAAATTCGCCCTCATTGATTTGAAGATTTACATCTTTAAGCACTTGCTGACTGTTGTCTTTATCAACCGAGTAAATTTTATTTAAAGCTTTTGCATCCAATATGTATTTCATACCATATCCACCTCTCACTCTGCAATCATTTCAGAGATATTAGATTTTTTCATAGACATAGTGCTTACCAAGGTTGTGATAGCCACAACAACAATTTGTACAAGAGGGCAAAGGACATATGCAACAACTGGATCAATAACAAAGTTGATTTTAGAAGCACCCATAAAAGATCCCATTATGCTAACCAGGCCTTGACCAAGGGTATTGGAAGCAATGGTTCCAACTATGATTCCAATGCCTAACACCAGTAGTGCCCGTGTGATATATTGCACCCGAATATCCATTAAAGAGAAACCTAGGCTTTTCATTATGGCTATCTCTGAAGAATCCTTGGCAATAAGCATTTTAAGGAATAAGGATGTAATTAGTATGGATACAGATATGGCAATCAGAATAGCCAAAGCTGTAATAAGTTTTAGCTGCTCGATGGTAGCTCGAAATGTTTGAGATAAATATTCATCCAGATGAGTAACCTTTGCCGGATAAAAAGCTTCTGCATATTCATTGATTTTCTCACTAGCATCAATACCTGGCTTCACATCTACACTAACTATATTCCAAAGAACGGTTTCGGCATCATAAGGTAATAGAGTTTTTGCTGTCTTGCCACCATTTGTTACATCCTGATAAATACCACTCACCGTCATTTGCAATTCTTGCCCGTGGGCGATTAACTGGAGCTCATCCCCGACAGCTTTATCTAACTCCTGAGCATTCAGATAGGAGAGTGCAATTTCGTTGTCTCTGACTGGTGCTGCACCGCTTAAATATTCCAACGGGAAAATTGAGAAATCTCCTGTTTCCACATTGATGTTTTTATAAGTCCCATCACTATCTTGCACCTTGAATTTACAGGTTATAAATGGAGAGAACCTCTCCACATCTTTATCATTTTCAATATAGGCAATCATTTGGTCAAACCTTTGAACGACATCATCTGACTGCTGTATGTCAATACGAATATCACTTTGTCCTATCCCCATATAGGTCATAAAGTTCGGGGACTGTATGGTGTTTAGAAAATTCACCGGAACGATGATGATAAATGAACAGATAACAAAAACAAAGCATAGCAATCCAAATACCTTGAAACGCCCAAGCACATCCTTTAGTCCAAGGAATATGTTGACATTCAAGAAGCTGCTTTTACTTAAGGGCAGCAAATTCTTGCTAATTAGGCTCTCTCCAATACTGCCTGACCTTAAAGCTTCCACAGCTGTAATCCGCCGAAATCTTCTAAGGATCAACTGGCAAAAAGATAGCACAATCAAAAAAATTAAAGCTGTTCCAATAAATGGCACTAGATGATCTAAGATACTCTTTTTAGCAGCCCCCATGTACAAGCTCATATTGGCTGTAAACAAATGGTTGATAAACAATGATGCCAAATATCCACTTACAGAAGCTAAAAAAGCCATGACAATATATTTGATCAAATATATTCGCTTAATATCCGTCCCAGCAATACCAATGGCCTTCATAATGCCAATTTCTCTGTAATCTTCTTCCATGGTAGCAATAATTGTAAATCTAAGGCAAAGAATTGCTATGACGGTTAACAGAAGGCTTACAAATATAATAACGGCTGCCACGATTCCGTCCGTTAAGGCGTTGAGGGTTTTGAATAACTTATCGTCAATGGTTGGCCCCTTTTGGGGTAGGTTTGATGTTTGATAATCATTGCTAAACTCACTAAGCCTGCTTAAATCGGTGAGGAGAAATTCTATCAAATATTCCACTTCGCCCAGATTCATTTTAAGCATTTCAAAATTAGATTCATGGACCACAAAGCGTTTTGAACTAATGATCGATGGATTCATCAGAACATCACGTACAAAATCAGTCACTATGAATTCCATATTAAATGACCCCTTGGAAATTCTTACTTTGTCGCCGATTTTCATATTTTTTTGCTGCATATAGTAGATGGGAACCGCAATTTCCCCTTCTGAAACAACGATTACCTGACTATCTAAGTTCAGCAATAAATCAAAGGAACCGTTCTGCTTAACAAAACTGATATCCATAACGCTGTTTTCTTCTGCTGTCTGGCTAGTGCCTAAAAAAATGTTGGTTCCATCAATCCCAATCATTTCTACTGTTTGCTGTTCTTTTACAAGCCTGTTGCCGGATGCGAAAACATCAATCTCGCCTTGATCTATTTCCCCGGAATGCATCTGGACAAAATGTGGTGCCTTTGATTCAGTAAACAAGTATTCCAAAGAACTGGATAGTGCCATGATCATGTTAGAAGCACTGGCAACAAGCAAAGCAGCTAGCATAATAAAAATAAATAATGCAATTGTTATGATTTTATTTCTATGAAAATCTTTCTTTAAGATTTTTAAAAGCACCTGATTTCAAAGCTCCTTTCAGTTACTCAAATCAATTGATTATTTTCCAAAGCTCTTATAGCCTTGATTTTGAAAATGAGGACGGCCAATACTATTACCATAAATCCTGATATAATGAATAGTAAACCAATTCCTCTGCTTGGTCCTGTACCAATCACTACTCCTAATGTCGATGCAAGAGGACCTCCCTCGACTAGAAGCGGATTGAACACATAGTCGGCAAGGACACCTGAAATACAATAGGCAGCAATATATCCCAATTGAGATATGATTCCGATAATACCCCAAGCTCTGCCTTGCTTTTCATTGGCAATAGTTTTACGGATTAACACCTCAGCA
Source organism: Desulfitibacter sp. BRH_c19 (assembly GCA_001515945.1). NCBI lineage: Bacteria > Bacillati > Bacillota > Clostridia > Neomoorellales > Desulfitibacteraceae > Desulfitibacter > Desulfitibacter sp. BRH_c19. The sequence goes on along the minus strand of LOER01000026.1, from coordinate 57,800 downwards.
CTTGTATTTACAAATGGTAGAGCAGCGAAGAACAGGAAGAATGCCCCCGCAATAAAGAAAATATTCGTTGTCAAACCCATCAAAGATATGAACCATCCAGCAAATCCTAATCCTATGACCAACTCATTTGTGTACTTTTTTGTTATGCTAAAAATACCGATAATCAGGCTGCTAACCAGCATACCCATGGCGCTAACGGATTCTACTATGCCAAGGGTTTTAACATCTGTTATGGACAGCATCATAGGTATAGATAAGGTTTGTACAAAGCCAATAAAAAATGTGACTATGGAAATAATTATGATAAGAAACAATACACCTTTTTTCTCAGTAACAGCATTCCAACCTTCAGCTAAGTCTTTTAAAAACTTCTGCCTTTCCTGTTCTTTTTTAGTTACCTGCATACCTTTTTTAACAAACATAACTGCAAAAACAGTAACAGCGATAGTAGATATATCAATAATTAAGATGGTTTCTAGGCCAGTTACACTAAGTAAAAATCCTGCAATAATAGGCGAAAGAAGATATTTTGATGATGCAGCTAGTTGTACCAGACCACTTGCCTTAGAAAATTGTTCCTCTGTTAATAAGTCTGTTATGGTAGCTTTGTAAGATGGTTCTAAAAGGGCAACAAAGACAGAACTGACCATAACCCCAAGGTATATTTGCCATAATGCAATTTCTCCGGTCAACATAATCAACAAGATAAAGACAAGTCCAAAAGAAGAACAGCCATCACCGATGATCATCATTAACCTTCTGTCAAAACGATCTGCCAGCACACCGGCAATAGGACTGAGTAAAACAGAAGGGAGAAATGCAAGAAGAATAACAAGTGCAACACTTGTAGCAGTCCCCGTCATTTGGTAGACATAAACTCCCAGAGCAAAGGCGGTCAGCCCACTACCAATACTCGATACTAACTCCCCTGCCCAAATAATCAAAAACTTCCCAAAAGATTTATTCTCAACATTTTTCATAATCTTACTTTTCCTTCGTTCTAAGAGCCCGTTATTTATGTTCACCTAAATCGTTCCCACATACTGGATTAACTGTAGTACAAGCATCATAATACGATAACAAAGATAGGGTTGTCCCCTATCTAAAGATATGTTTACCTAAAAAACCACCTGTTTCACAATTGCAAACAAGTGGTGTATTTCCCCGGTCTTGATCCTTCTGTATTTTCACTATTTGGCTATCATCCTATTAAGATTACAGCCTCTTTAACTTAGGCTTTCAATTGCATGCTTTGCCCATTTTGAGTCTTTCAATATTGCTCTACCTACACCTATAAGGTCTGCCTTTTCTTGGGATAATAGTTTTTCAGCTTCCTGTACTTCAGTTATTCCCCCTGTTAAAATAACTGGGATGGAAACTACCTTTTTGATGGTCTCAGTTAGTGGAGAAAAGTATCCCTGACCTGTAAGCCCATTTACAATATATCCAGAGAAACCACCAGAAATATCTAGAACGTCTACCCCTGCCTTTTCAAATTCTCGAGCAGCAATTTGACTATCTTCAATAGTTACCCCTCCATCAATAAAATCAGAAGCCCCCAGCCTTAAGAATATGGGAAAATCCGTGCCTACAGTTCTACGAATTTCCTCAATAACTTCTAGATGAATACGTATTCGATTATGAACATCTCCGCCATATTCATCCGCTCTTTTATTTGTCAGAGGAGAAAAAAACTGATTAAGAAAGTAGCCATGGGCTGAATGTATTTCCACACCATCAAAACCTGCTTTCTTTACACGTACTGCCGCATCTTGAAATGCTTTTATAATGTCAGCAATTTCCCCCTTTGTAAGCTCATGGGGTGTACTTCCCTTGCGTGGATTTGCTATGGATGAAGGTCCTACTGGGGTTTTTCCTGTAACTTCTTCATCTGTTGCACTACCTGCATGATTAATCTGCATTATAACCTTAGACCCATTTTGCTGAATCACATCTGATAAATTCTTTAACCCTTTAATAACACAATCATCTGCAACGGAAAGTTGATTTTTACTTGCCTTTCCCTCTTGAGAAATGAAACTATGTTCGATAGTAACTAGTGAAATATATCCACCTTCAGATTTTTCTTTATAGTACTGGACAATCTCCTGAGTAACCTTACCATCTGCCTCTGACTTTGAAGTTGCCATTGGTGGCATAACTAGACGGTTAGATAGTGTCAACTTTCCGACTTGTAATGGTTTAAGTAAATGATACATAATTAAACCCTCCCAAATTAGTATATTAAGGATTAATTTCTCTTATCTAAAGTTATCAGAATTAATCTGAAGGTTTTTTAAATGGTATTATTTTGGCTTTAGCTTGCTTAGCTGGAGTTTCGTGGCAAGAATTGCACCCTCCGCTACAGCCCGATTTATGGCCTGTAAACACTTTACGCCATATTATTTGCCATTTCCCTCCCACATTTTCTACCTTGGTTTCGACTTCATACTGAGCTCCACGAGCTTGACTTGCCAATCTGGCTTCTGTAGTAGAAATAATATTTGCAACCTTTAGTGCCTTTTCTTCTGAATCATATAAATTCTTTGCTTTTATCCATTCCATCACTATCCACCCCTTTTGGAAACATTACTCACTAATATTTTTTCGAGAGGTATTCATACAAGACCCCTCTATACCTAGTATTATACCATCAATAGTAAGAAAACGTTAATCGAGAAACCTATTTGTGCTACCATTCTCCGTATCAAGTCTAACGGCGGTTTCTTCAACTAACCATCCATCTTGACACAGATCATTATCCAAGATATAGTTATGTTAGCTATATTAGCTAATATAGCTATACGGAGGTGTTATGGGTGAAGGTCAACTCAACAGAGCTTCAGAATAACTTTGGTAAATATTTGATGCTGGCAGCCAAGGAAGATATTATTATTACCAGAAATGGGATGGAAATAGCAAAGCTATCAGCTTTAGGAGATGTATCATCTATAGGCAATACTGAAGACATAGTTATGGAGACATTAACTGGAAGTGGTTATGGAGGAAAAAAAGCCTCTTATGAGGAATTTCTTGAATTGACCAAGGATACCGAGGAAAGGTACGAGTATATTGATGGTGAAATATATTATCTAACTTCACCTAAAACTGCTCATCAGGTAGCTTTGACAGAGCTTTTTGGGATTTTTTACAACTGGTTTCAGGGCAAGAAGTGTTCTCCCTTTGTGGCCCCTTATGATATTACCCTGAGAAGACAGAAGAACGATATCAATGTGGTCCAGCCAGACATTATGGTAATATGTGACCTTGAAGAAAAGCTTGGCAGAGATGATTACTACAAGGGAGTTCCTACATTGGTAGTAGAGATTCTCTCTAAAAGTACTCGAAGTAAGGATTTAGTTAAGAAGCTTGATCTTTACATGTCTTGTGGGGTTGCAGAATACTGGATTGTAAATCCAATTGCCAGAGAAGTGACTGTTTACTCATTTGAAGGTGGCGACATTAGCGATAATGTTACATTCAAACAATCTGAAAGTGCGAAGTCAATATTTTTTCATGGTCTGACAGCAGACCTTGACAAGATATTCAGGTTAATTAAATAGATAGCAATTATTATATATAGAAGGTTAACAAGATGCACTAATATTCAAAGCTATTTACAATTCCCCAATTGGTCTTTTGCAGACTCTCTCCCAATATATGCAAGTTTTAATTCTATATTATTTGCAATTCTCACTATTTTTCATTTTATTTCCCCAATTAGCTAGTGCTTTAAGAGCTGTAATAAGATTTTCCCCATTATTAGTCAACGAATACTCAACTCGCGGTGGTACTTCCATAAATTGCTTTCGTTTTATAATATAATACAATTCCAATTCTTTGAGTGTTTGAGTCAGCATCATGTTGGTAATTCCATCAATACTCCTTTTTAATTCATTGTATCTCATGGTTCCATTTTTACTTAATGCCCAAATTATAGGTAATCTCCACTTTCCACCGATAATGTTTAATGCAAATGTTAATGGACAGTTGTCAAGGGGGCCTTTATACAATCCTTTATCATTCATAATATCACTCCAATACTCAGTTTTTTCTTTCTTAAACAGAAAATACTGCATACTTGTTATAATAATTCTAGCTGATATAATCATATCAAAGCTGATTGATTAATCAAATATGCTTTCAATTTTTTTCTAGAAAGGAAGATTGCTATGAGTATCCATTATGAGGTTATTTCTGATGATAGCATTATTTGCATTAAGAATTTATGCAATGAATTAATGGTTTATCAAAAATCTAAAGCACACTTCCATCCCGAGTGGTTTGATAACATGTCTTTTGAAACCAGAATGATCCCATCTATCAAAAGTGCTAAGTCTAACTATATAATAATAGCTAAAGATGATAATGAAATTGTTGGATATGCCTATAGTAATATTTGTCCGAAGGATACATATTCTGGAGGATTTGCTACTCTTGAACCTGTTAATTTCTTTGACTTTGATTCTGTTAAAACTGATGACGTAGGTTGCCTTTCTCAGTTTTATGTAAAAGATGCGTATCGTAAAACTGGCATTGGTACAGTTTTATTCGAAAAGTGTATGAATTGGTTAAATTCATTTAACTCAATAAATGATTTGTTTATCTTTGTATCAAACGGAAACGATAGTGCATTAAAATTCTATCAAGGTAAAGGCTTCAAAGTAAGTCATCAGATACTCGATGGGTTTATTACAGTATTAAGGAATACATAAACCTAAATTAATAGACAGACAGAGATACAATATAATCTAACATTTTTTTGTTAGATTATTGACAATTAAATTTGTATATATTATATTATTCTTAGGCACACTATAGGTGGTGATTACATGGAAAGTAGCAGTAAAGATCCCGTATTTAGTATAAGTGTGGCAGCCCGTCTTGTAGGTACTAGCATTAGAGTGCTGCGTTATTATGAAGAAATGGGTCTTATCACTCCCTATAGAACTGATGGAAATACTAGGTTATATTCTGATCATAATATTAAAAAACTAAAGCTTGTCTTTTTACTTCAAAAGGAGAAAGAGGTTAATTTATCAGGGATTAAAATTATTCTAGGTATAATAGCGGACCAAAAAATGACCGATGGTAAAGTTAAAGAATTACTATTAAAATTTTAATGGAGGGATGACCATGTCTAATATAATTAGAAGAGGACCTTTTAGTGAATTAATGAATATGAGAAATGAAATGGACCGCTTATTAGGAGACACTTTTCGCTTATTTGACCAAAAAATAGTGGATGACAGGCTTGGTTTACAGCCGTCAATGGATATCTATGAAACTGCAGAAGCAATTGTTGCCAACATAGATTTACCAGGAATAAGCAAGGAAGACATTAAAATTAACATAGTAAATAATGAAGTAACAATATCCGGTGAGATTTCAAAGGAAAACAGAGAAGAAAATGGAACATATTTTTTACAAGAAAGAAGTAGTGGTAAATTCTACAGAAGCTTTTCATTAAATACTCCAGTTGATACAGAAAAAGTAAAGGCATCCTTTAAAGATGGAGTTCTTGAACTTAAACTTCCAAAAGCCGAGCAAGCTAAACCAAAAGATATACAGATTGATGGGTAATATCAATTATAACTGGAGCTGTTTTATAACTCCCCGGTCTTTAGGTCCGCTATAAATAAAACAAAACTTGGCTTCCGCCAAGTCCTTAGACGCGGGTGGAAGCCTTAGCCTTTGTGAATACTATCTACCTTGTTTGAACTTATACTTTCTGATAGTATAAAAAATGACCGCCCTTTGTTCATTCCATATTTAATATTTTAGCAATGGGCGGTTTTTTATTTTGGTAAATAATAGAACTGCAATGCTTTTGTTTTTTGAATAACGTGGAAACTACTTGATGTTGATTGCCAAAGAAGATATTATTATCACTAGAAACGATGAAAATAGTAAAGCTATCAGCTATAGAAGATGGCTTTAAACTTACTAGGAGGACTATATGAATTCTATTGTACAAGAGGTAATTTATAATTCTCCAATTGGATTAATTAAAATAACAGGCACGGAACAAGGAATCATATCACTAGATTTTACTGAAGAAGGAGAAGCTCCAAAAGAAATACCTGATTACCTCGTTGACTGCTATAATCAGTTAGATGAATATTTTAAGGGTCAACGCAAGGATTTTTTCTTAACCTTAGTAATCAATGCTACAAGCTTTCAAACGCAAGTTTATGAAAAACTTAGAGAAATACCCTATGGCAGGACTGCTTCGTATAAGGATATTGCCATTGCAATTAACAATGAAAAGGCAGTTCGGGCAGTAGGAGGCGCAAATAACAAGAACAAGCATGCTATCGTAGTTCCCTGCCATCGTATCATCGGGCACAATGGAGGCTTGGTGGGCTATGGAAGTGGATTGTGGAGAAAAGAATGGTTGTTGGAGCATGAGCAGAAACATATTTAGCTAAAAGTTAATACTCTTTGCAATATTAGCAAAGATGCTTGAATCTAAAATTAAAGTTTATCTTAGGACTCCAGATAAAACTCTTAAAAAATTTTTACCCAATACTTTTTCAATGACATCAATTCCATAGCCTCTAACCAAAAGTTCTTTGGTGATATTGGGAAAACACCTGGCATCCTCTAATCCAGTTGTCATTATTTCTCCTATGTAACCATTAAAGTCTAAGCCAAGACCAACATGATCCTCTCCAGCCCTATCTATTATATAGACAAGATGCTCCATAAATGTATCTAAAGATCCTTTATCATCATCTTCGGAATAATAGTTATTTAAACCAATTACCCCTCCAGTTTTAACGATTGCGTCTATTTGTTCATCTGTTAGGTTTCTAGGATGATTATAAAGTGAACGAGCATTAGAATGAGAGGCTATAATAGGTTTTTTTGCAACCTCAATTACATCCCAAAAGCCTTCATCATTTAAATGGGAGACATCCACAATTACACCAAGACGCTCCATCTCCTGAACAGCCTCTTTTCCTAACCTGCTTAAACCACCTATCTCACCAGTACCTGATGCAAAATAGTTTCTAAAGTCCCATGTTAGACTAGCGCTACGTAATCCTAGTTTATAAAAAACCCTTAATAGACTAAGGTCATTGCTAATAGGTTCTAATCCTTCCATGGATAAGAGTAATCCAATTTTATCTCCAGTAATAACCTTGCTTAAATCCTCTGATGTCTTAATTAGGGTTAAGTAGGGGCATTCATCTATTTCTTTATAAATATCCCCAAGTTGAAGAAGAGTCTGCTTTAATGAACCTTCGGGATGTAACTCTGCATATAGATTCACAAAGACAATATTTACTCCCCCCTCTCTTAAATGGGGCAAGTGCTTCTGATTAATTATATTGTCAATTCCTTTATTTCGAGAATAGTAGATATCTAACGGTATGTCGCTATGGGCATCAACAACTATGGAATGTTTATGAACCTCTTTATAATCGTACATTTGATTTCTCCTTCGAACGTTTATTAACTACGCTTTAATAAGATCCTTTCTTGCTGCAGAGATTATTTTATCAAGTTCCTTTTCTACTGCTAAATCAAGCGGCTCCACCTGATGCATTTTTATTATATAATCTGCCTTTTCTTTAGCATTATCAATAATACTCCTTTTACCATCCTGTACCCAAGCTGTATAAACTCGACTATTACCTATATAGTTAATTCGACTCCAAACTTCTTTGCTCCTAAGATATTTCATAGTATTTTCATGGGTAACAAAATCATTATTATTATCCATAATATCCTTTATTACTTCATAACCATAATCCTCTTCATCATCCTTTATTGAACCTAGCAATTGGAATATACCCCCAAAGAATTCATTATCAAGGACTAATTGTTCATAGGATATACTAGCACCATCCGCCACTAACCCAGCTCCGGACAACCAGTTGCTGCCAACTATAGCTGGGAAGATTGTATTTAGAGCTTTTTCGAAGCCCATTTGAGCATCACCCAGAATGGCACTAGAGCCTGCTCCATAAACATTGGAATCAAGTCCATAAAAGTCAGCTAATTGTACTGCACAGGCTCCCGTTATAGCAGCCTCAGGAGATCCACCTACTGTGTTTCCGTATCTCATATCTGCATAGGAGAGTCTTGCACTATACGTAATAGGGACAGACGGATCAATTAAACGCACTAAAACTAAGACTGCTAGAATCTCTGCATTTTGCTGAGTAAGTGATCCTAAAAAAGTGATGGGGGCTGTCATCCCAGCTATGGGACAAGGTAATGCCCCAATTGGAATACCTCTTTTTACTCCCCAAATTGCTGTATCTGTATCACCTTTTGGAAAGGTCAATGGACTTAAAGGCGAAAAGCCTATATCATACATTGGTTTTTCTCTTAGTGTTTGTTCATCTCCTGCAAGAGCGACAAACATCTCATGGATATATTGGGCTTCTATTATAGAACTAACCCCTGGTCCACAGATAGGTTTTGTGGTATTTTTGATTATTTCTCTTACAGCATATAATAGTGCCACGTCCTGCTCAATTTCTTGAGGGTATACGATGGGCGTAATAGCATGGATATTTTCAAGGGCGTCCATCAATCGGACAAGATTAGCTGCATCATCCAAAGTAGCTGCTCTTTGACTGCCATTTTCCAAATCAATAATATTGGCAACTGCACCAACATTATGCACAAGTATGTTTCCCTTTTCAACATCAACAGTTTTTCCAGTTCTAGAGTATAGTGTAGTCTTTCCTTGTGGTATAAAGGCTAAGTCTTGGATTATATGCTCTGGAATATACACTCTACTTCCTACTATCTTGCAGCTATTTTCCCCAAATATTTCTCTTGCAACTTTTGACTCAACATTAATTCCTATGTCTTCTAATATTTTAACACTTGTTTCATGAATTTTATGTATTTGTTTTTCATCCAGTAAGCGCAATGGTAAAAATCTATTATTCATCATCATTTGCCTCCCCCCAGATTGGAAAAATAGTAAAGTCTTTTATTAATTCTTGATTTGGTTTAAGCTTATATCCCACATTAGAATTGTCATCATCTATGGTGGACCAGCCTTCCTTTTCAATGGAAATGCTAAATCTGTCTTGAAAACTTATCACACACTCATAAGAGCCATTCTTTCTCACAGGACTGGAGGCTAAAGTCTCACCATTTTTATTCTCAAAGAATCTTTTGATTTTAACTGTTAAATATGGAGGAATTCTACCTTTAACAGTAACCTTTCCTTTTATTATTGCAGCCACATCAAGGGGGAAAACCATGAATTTTTCATCAATATCCTGTATGCTTAATTCAAACTGCTTTGATTTATATAAAAGACCCTCTTTTATTACTGCAACGGATACTAAATATTCTCCAGGTGATAAAATTAACCTGAAGCTCCCATCCTCACCACTAATCCATTCTCCTATAAATCCTTCTATAAGTTCATATCCATTTGGATCAAGTTTGCCTCGCCAGGCTCTTATCAAAGCCCCTGAAAGAGGAAGTGCATTTTTTGAATCAACAACTGTACCTCTCACTACGGCATATTTCGCTTCCTGCAAGTCCACTTCAATTCTATCCTCCGAAGCAGCTTTCCATAACTCTTTTTTGAAAGGAACATAACCTTCCAGTAAATCATACAATGGAAATTGTTCTTCAATGGTTAACTGTGCTGCCTCTTTTGCACAAAATAGTAAAAACTCTTCCCCTTGTTTTATAACCGCTTCAGCCAGTGAGTATGGCAGATTACCTTCTAATAGCCCCGCACGAACTAAGAATGATTTATTAGAACTGGGTGTAGATTTTACTATTCCTTTATATTCGCGGCCTTCAGTAAGCTTAAGTTGAAAGATAAGCTTCTGTGCCCGTAACAGCATTCTGGTATGATCATCAATAACCAGGAGGGGAATAAGAAAGTGCAATCTATAGCCTTCTCTTAAAATTTCAGTAGAAAAATGCCAACCACTTTTCATATTTATTCTCATCGGAGAAAGCATGAGATAGGGAATTTTGAAATTAGAAAAATATTCTATGGCCTTTTTTTGCAGATCTAGTGTCTTTCCACATATAGCACATTCTGCACCTGCTTCTACATCAATTAAGGTCAAGCTCAACGGAGCCTTTTCCCTAGGCAAATCCATTTTCACATGTAAGTAATTAGACATTATTGCTACATCAGATATCCCGTCTGTATCAGGTGCTAACTGGTAAAAATCTCCCCAGGGTACTAGGTTCTCTGCAACAGGTGTAATCACCTCAATTGAACGGGACTTATAATACTTTCGAATAAGGTCTTTTTCATTAACTATAGCCCTGGCACGTTTCCAAGAAGATAAAGGAATGTTAATCTCAATAACCTGATCAGTATCCTTATTATTAACTGATTTTAATATGGTTTTTGTATGAGTAACCTTAGGATGGGGTACTAAAGCTGGATCTCCAAGGAGTATCTGTTGATGGATAAAATTTGCAGTTCCCTCCTTGTATAACCTATATAAATCTGGAGCTTTTTGATTAAGCATGGATGAATATAAGGAGACAAAATTGCGAGTTTCATTAACTGCCTCTCCAACACCCATACCCTTTAAAAGCAGGGCCTCCATGAACATACTATACACAGAGGTAGTATACTGTAAGTCTTCAGATGAGGCACCTCCAACAAAGCATACTGCACCTTTTTCAACAAGTGACAACCCTATTACTTTCTCAGGCTCTATATCTATTGCTTCCCAAGAGAAGCCTTCATCAATTGATAACCAGTAGGGTCTAGGATTAATGGTCGAACAGGCAGAAGCATAAGCTATCAAAGGTGGTAGCTCAGGCAGGTCTTCACTAGTTAAATAACGCCCATGGGTATTCAAAGTTTCTTGTCCACCATGGCCAGTATATAGAAAATAATCTGCCTCCACTAAGTGATCTGCTACCTTTTCATAACTAGTAGCTTTTTGGGCTAATACTGTTACATTATTTCCTGATTTCCCAAGAAGTGGTTTTAAGTATGCTTCAATGATGGCATCATCTGAATCGAAGATGATACCAGTATCCACATAGGGTGTGGTGGCAATGAGCACCTTTTTCTCTGATTTATGGTTGATCTCGTGATAATATTTTGAACTAAGGATCTGTAAGGATAACCCAGCTAGTGTTGATTGAAACAGTCTGCCTTCTGCAGTATCAATAAAAATATCATTATTGAGCTGAAGATGAATGTCTCTTACCATTTCTTCTGCTTCTGAACCAATGGTTTTAATGCTTGAATGGATAAATGGAATAGCTCCCGGAGAAGCCATTATTGCAAGAAATTCAGGTTTTAAGTTTGATTCTTTAACAAATTGATTTACTGTTTTCTCAACGTCTATGGAAACAGGATTTTCTGAGGCAATATCATAAATAAAAGTATTTCTATATGAAGCCAGAAGAGGGCATAATAAGCTTATACCATTTACCCATAAATCCCCAAGACTATTAGTTTGTTGGGGTCTCTTAGCTAAGTCACAGGAATTTACTAAAACCAGATAATCCACACTTAATCCTACCTTTACCATATACTCATATATCTCTTCATCACTCGCTAAACAGAGGTAATCACCTAGTAGATTCTTTTTGGTATATTCAGTTATATCTTCTTCACTTCCTAAATGAATTAATGGTAATACTTGAGATTTGTCTTTAAAGCATAAGTTTAAGTAACTTTTTAAATATAAACCCTGTTCATCCTCAGGCAAAAATACATAGCCCAGTCTTACAGCTAGGGCTGCAGCTTTAATACATGTTGATGGGGAGCTTGCAGATGTAGAAACAATACCCTTAGGATAGCCAAAATATTCTAATAACCTGGAACTATAGGATTTTTCAAAATTAAGCTTCCGGTACTCAAACTCTTGAAGAGCTTTATCATACTCCAAAGCAAATTCACATCCACGGCAGTCACTAAGTGAAATGGATAACCTTTTGGATAACTGCTTTAAGGTTTGGGTTTCCCTTTCCCCAGCCTTAGGGTTTATATAAAAAACATCCATATTACTATTAAGCTGTACCCAAGTGGAAAGAGACAAGCTATCTAACCAGTTTTTTATTGACAACAATACTATCTCCCGACTTTGCATCTTGCCATCCCCCTGTTTCTAGTAATCTAATCTTAAGATGCCTTATGACATGCTACAAGTTGGCCTTTATTAGCCTCAATTAGAGCTGGTTCCTCCTCTTTACATATGGTATCTGCTATGGGACAGCGAGGATGAAATCTACACCCAGCCGGAATATTCATTGGGTCTGGAACTTCTCCATGAAGCAGGTTTTCTGCATTAATTACTTTCCTTTTAGGAACAGGAATTACAGATACTAAAGCCTTGGTGTATGGGTGTAATGGGGACTTAATGATATTATCTGGAGATCCCAATTCTACAATTTTTCCTAAATACATTACACCAATTCTATCTGCAACAATCCATGCTAATGACAAGTCATGGGTTATAAATAAATAACTAAGATCCTTTTTATCTCTTAGGTCAATCATTAGCTGTATTATTCCAGCACTAATAGAAAGATCCAGCATAGATACAGGCTCGTCTGCTACGACAAACCTTGGATTAAGAACCAGAGTGCTAGCTATGGCTACCCTCTGTCGCTGACCTCCACTTAACTCATGTGGATATCTATGGAAAAGATTCCTTGGACTATCAAGTCCAGCATCTATTAGTGCCCTCTCAACAATTTCTCCTTCTTCCTTAACATTACTTGTTACCTTATTTACCCTGATTGGTTCAGATACAATTGAGTAAACAGTTTGACGTGGGTTTAAGGATTCGAATGGATCTTGTAGAATAATTTGTGCATCCTGACGGAATCTTCTTAAACGTGAAGCTTTGAAACTACGTATCTCTTCACCCATAAAATTAACTTCACCATCAGTTGGTTCTACAAGTCTTAAGATACTTTTACCTGTAGTTGTTTTACCGCTTCCCGACTCGCCTGCTAAGCAAAGAATTTCTCCTCTATTTATGGAAAAGCTTACTCCATCAACTGCCCTTATTAATTTAGGCCCGTTAGTAAAAAGAGACTTAATCAGTCCCTCCCGAACAGCAAAGTGTACCTTTAGATCGGAAACCCTTAAAAGATCTGTCATTCTCATTTCACCTACTTAAAAAGTTTTACCCCTTATGGATGACAACTGGACATGCACTATAATGATCAGTCTCAACTTTAAACAATATTCGTTTCTCCTTCTTGCAAGTATTTATTGCATATGAGCATCTAGGATGAAATCTGCACCCAGATGGTGGATTCAAGAGGTTTGGAGGAGCTCCTGGAATGGAGGATGCTAGTGTCCTTTTTCCATAAATATTTGGAAAGGAATTTATTAAGGCCTTAGTATATGGATGTGCGGGATTATCAAAAATAGCTTCCGTACTCCCAAACTCTACAATTTTTCCTGCATACATAACTGCAACCTTTTCACAGATCTCCACAACAACTGACAAGTCATGTGTAATTAAAATCATTCCCATATTAGTCTCATGACGTAATTTTTCTAGAAGACGAAGAATCTGAGACTTTACCATTACATCTAGCCCTGTAGTTGGTTCATCCCCTATAACAACCATAGGATTACATGAAATGGCCATAGCAATCATTACACGTTGTCTCATACCACCACTAAATTCATGGGGATATTGCTTTATTCTTTTCGGATCTATTTCTACCTTTTGGAATAAGTCCGAAGTGCGACTCCAGGCTTCTTTTTCTGATATTTGTTCATGAATTCTTATGGCCTCGACAATTTGTTCCCCGACAGTACGTACTGGATTAAGAGCATTCATAGCTCCTTGAAATATTATTGAAATCTCTTTCCATCTTATTAATCTTAGCTCTTCCTGGGTTAATCTAGAGATATCTCTTCCACCCAGTAAAACACTACCACCATTTATTGTGCCATTATTAGGTAATAAATTTAAAATGGACAATGCAAAACTACTTTTACCACAGGCCGATTCGCCAACAAGTCCTAAGCCCTCCCCTTTATTAAGCATTATGGATATATCATCACATGCAATGAGGTGTCCTTCTTGAAGTTCGTACTGTGTTATTAGATTCTTCACTTCAAGTATAGTTTCCACAGATATTACCTCCTTCTTAAACGAGGGTTAAAGACTTCATCTAGGGCATAACCTACAAAGGTAAAGCTTAGAACTACAAGCACCACGCATAACCCTGGAGGTATTATCCACCACCATGCCCCTAAAGTTGTTGCACCAGTCTCAAAAGCATAATGTAGCATCATTCCCCAGCTAATATGAGTTGCATCTCCCATTCCCAAGAAGCTTAATGTTGTTTCAGATATGATGGCTATAGCGGCAACAAGGACTGTGTTTGCAAATATCAATGGAAACACATTTGGTAGGATATGATTACTCATAATATGCAAATCACCAGAACCAATAGCCCTGGCTCTTTCTACATACGGTCTTTCTTTTACACTAAGGGTTTGTGACCTTATAATTCTAGCAGTTCCAGCCCAACTAGTTATACCTATTACAAATATAATGGTCCATAAACTTGGTCCCAGTAAGGCAGCTAAAACAAGCATAAGTGGAAGCCATGGAATAACAAGAAAAACATCTGTAAATCGCATAAGCATAACATCAATCGTTCTACCATAATATCCAGAAAAAATTCCAACTACAGCACCTATAACCATGGACATGAAAGTAGCTGCTACGCCCACTAGCATGGAAACACGTGCACCGTTAACAACCCCTGCAAGTACATCCTTGCCCATATCATCTGTTCCTAGGGGATGCTGCCAAGTAGGAGCTAAAAGTATTTTATCTAACTCTTCTACTTTTCCTGTATACTCAAACATAAAAGGCCCAAACAAAGCAAGTATCCCAAATATAATTAGGATTATTAATCCCATCATACCCATCGTGTTTTGTTTATAGGTCATCCACAGAGACAGCATATTTTTTTTCACAAGATGAAAAGAATCACTCTTAACTACTGGTATCATTTATGCCCCCCCCTGTCATGATTTGACCCTTGGGTCAAGATAGGTATATAGAAGATCTGCACAAAGATTTGCCAAGATGACACATACAGTTATAAATAAAAACAAGCCTTGTAAAAGAGGATAATCCCTATTTGTTAATGCACTATACATTAATGTTCCAAGGCCAGGCCATGAGAATACAGCTTCAACTTGAATTGCCCCTGCAACTACAAATCCCAGGTTGATAGCAATTAGTGTCACCAAGGGAAGCATAGCATTGGGCATAGCATGGTTCATCACTAAGTCTATTGTTGAAACCCCTTTGGCTTTAGCTGTTAGCATATAATCCTCTGTAAATACTTCTATTAATGAATTTCTCATAATTATGGCATATTCCCCTGCCATAATTATGCCAAAGGTAAACACAGGCAGAAATGCATATTTGCTAGTGGCTACTATTTGTTCCCATAGATTACTAAATGTTGCACCAGCGACCCCCATTCCTCCTGTGGGAAATATTTTTAGATACACAGAAAAAAACATAATCATTAGAATTGAAAACCAAAATGCAGGCATTGAGTAAAGGAATAAGGAAAAACCTAGGCCCATAAAATCAACTCTAGTTCCTCTTTTCCAAGCTGTAAAAACACCAATAAGAACTCCCAAAAATACAGCAAGGACAGTTGCTAACCCAACTAGGAGTATTGTTGCAGGAAGCCTTTCAAGGATTACTTTTAACACAGGCTCCCGGTAAAAAAAGGAAGCTCCTAAATCCCAATGAAATAGGTCTCTTAAATAGATAAAAAATTGTACATATAGTTCCTGGTCCAAACCAAACTGCTGTCTAACTCTTTCTAAAGCATCTTGAGAAATCCTAGGATTTCTAATAAGTATTTTTATAGGGTCCCCTGGCATTACTCTAAATAGGAAAAAATTAATAACCAGTACAATAAAGATAGTAACAATAGATTGAAACAGTTTTTTTAGAAGGTACCATCTCTTATTCAAGATACTTATATCACCTCACTTAAATCTGCAGGGCAGGGACAAATTGCCCCTTGCCCTTGCAGGTTAATGGTGTTTAAGACTTTTTGCCTTTTCTTAATGAGAAAACAACTGCACCTATCACGACAATACCTATCAACCATAAGGCTGGTGAACCTCCACTACTACTATCATCACTACCTGCTACATCAGCTTCTACCACTGGTTCCTGAGCTATTGGAGTTAGGTTTTCGTAGGTTTTCATGCTATGGGTGAAAACAATGCTACCCTCTGTTGGGGTTCTAACCCATCCTTCAAACCTATCAGTTCTATATGCCTGCAGCTCTGGTCCATAGGCTATAATAATATAGGGTGCTTCTTCATATACAATTCTTTGCATCTCATATACTGTTTGCTGTCTCTCTTCCCAGTCTATTTGTTTTTCCTGTAATGCAAAGAGTCTGTCATATTCTGAATTTGAGAAGAAGGAGTCATTCCAAGAAAGAATTTGATCAGTAGTCATGATTCGAAGTATTGACGTGGGATCAACATCCATATAGTAACCCCAGATAAACATATCATAATCTCCATTATCATAAATCCTATCTGTTAGAACTCCTGAATCTACCACTTCAATATTTACATTAATTCCAATGTCATTGAACCATTCAGCAATGATTCTCCCCATTCTAACTTCCTCAGGAGATTCTGAACGTAAAAGCAAATCAAAATCTAAGAGTTCACCTGCAGTAGATTGTCTTATTCCATCTCCATCAACATCTGTGTACCCTGCCTCTTCTAGAACTTCTCTGGCCTTATCTAGATTGAATTCTCGCTTTTCCTGAGGATCTAAGCTATAATGCCAGTATTCATACATTGGAGGAACAAGTGTGGAACCGACCTCGCCATAGCCAAATAATACTGCATCGATTAGATGTTCTCTATCTACAGCATAGTCCATGGCTACCCTTATGTTTTTGTCGGCCAATAATGGATTACCTTTGGATTCTGAATCCGTCCAGCTATTAATGGCCAACTCAACAAAGGATGGGGATTTGGAATCTAATGTCACAATGTCTGGCTCTCCTTCTAAGGATCTAAATTGAGCAGCCGGTATTTCTGTTAGCACATCCACTTCCCCAAGTTTTAGAGCTTCTGCCGCAGTACTTGCATTACCATAAACTGTGATTACTACCTCATCAATTTCTGGTGCCCCCTTAAAGTAGTCTTTGTTTGCAGCCATTCTTGTGAATTGTCCCTTTTTATGCTCTACAACCTGGAATGGTCCAGTCCCTATAGGATTTGAGTTCTCATAAGTAGTTTCAGCCTCTTCAGGATCTATTCCCTCCCAAATATGCTTCGGAAGTATGGGAACCCAGAGCTGAGGCATCCATGCAGAGGCTTCCTCAAATTTTAAAACTATGGTGTTTTCATCAGGAGTTTCAATATCAATTACGGGTGCAACATATTCATAGAAATAACTCAATCCATTATCTCTTAAGTACTCAAAAGTAAATTTTACATCTTCTGATGTAAATGGCTCGCCATCATGCCAACTAACCCCTTCCTCTAAATATAAGGTCCATTGTGTACCATCTTCATTGGAAGACCAGTCCTTGGCTAGATTTGGTACTGGCTGTAAATCCTGATCCCAGGTAACCAGCAGATTATAATTGAGCTGTAAAACTTCATAGGCAGGTGCAGAATATGCAATAAGAGGATTTAAGCTTTCAATTTCTCTAAAAACCCCAATTCTTAGGGTCTCCTTAGTGTCATCTTGTGCCCTAGAAACATCACTAAAAAAGGTAAATCCAACAGCGAAACACAAAATTATAACTAACACTTGCACAAATCTTTTCTGATTTCTACTCATCAAAATTCCCTCCCCGTAATAATTTTTACCATTTTATACCCATTGTCCAAGTATCCAAAGGATGAAAAATGCTTTGTGTTACCACCCCTTATATCTTTTTGCAGCATACTACTTGGGACCTAATGGAAGATTACTTATATTTAAATCCTCCATAATTATCTTTGTAGCCTTATCTAAATCAATCGCTCTTTTTGAATCTAATTGTCTAGGTATATGGTTTTTTAGTATATCCTGTACTCTATCTTTTGCTCTATGAAAGATATCCTTTGCACCCCCTGCTTCCCAAGCATTCCTCTGCATACGGTCAATTACCTTTGTAGGAATAAAGGGTTCTTTTTTATACCACTCAAAAGTATGTTGTGAGGACATATAGTCTCCACCTGGCCCCAACTGTTCTATTAAATCTACCGCCATAGCATTATCTGTACAATCTATTCCTTTTCCTAATCTTAGCGCCATTCCACATATTTCATTATCCATAACTAACTTCTCAAGACTTATACATGCCACAAAGTCTAGAATTCCAGCTCCAGAAATAACATTAATACCAGCAAGCTGTGCCACAATTCCACTCATACTTGTTTCCAATCCTGCCTGACCATCTACAACTTTTGAATCACTTAAACAAGCATATGTGTGGGTGGGCATTCCATAGAACTTGCCCATCTGTGCATAGGCAGCAGCTATCATGGTAGACTCAATGGCACTTAGTGGTGTAGTGCCAAATCGCATATCAAAATATGCAGGCGCACCTCCATACACCATGGGGTTTCCAGAATTTACACACTGGGCTAATACAATACCGCTAAGTGATTCAGCTGTATGTATTATGAGTGACCCAGAAATAGTTGCAGGTGATGCAGCACCTGGCATAGGCATGGAAATTGTCTCAATAGGTAGACCATGTTTTGCACAGTCGATTATATTTTGGCAGCTAATCTTGGTCCACTTTAGTGAAGGAGATGGACAAATATCAAATACAGCCCTAGGTTTTCTATTTAATTCGTCATAGCCTCCTACCGCAGCGGCTAACAGTTCACGAATATATGCAATCCCTTTAATAGAAAATGCACCTGCTATCATGGGTTTTGAAGAGTTTTTTAGGAGAATATAAACCCTGTAGCTATCACCAATTGCTTTAGGAATGTCATAGGGTGTTAGTGCAGTAGATTGTATGGCTATATTATCTAAAGCATCTGTAACCCTTGTAATACTTACTAAATCCTGGGCCTGTGTTTGTCTTACAGTAAAGCCATCAGATTCCATGAACTTGATAGCAGCAGACCCAGGGTCAAAATGGACCTTATTTCCTCCTAATTCTGCGGCTAGGTGTCCATCAATATTATAAAGCTCTATTTTCTCAGGAGTTAGGTTAATCGAATTCATCACCATCTTTGAAGGAAACCGGACAATTTTACTAGCAAAATCCACATTGGCTCCATTGTTTTTTAGTATGTTTAAGGCTTCTTCAGAGTCAAAATATACTCCCGTTTTTTCAAGGACGCCAAGGCTCTTTTCATGTAGTTTAGATATTTGTTCATTTGAAAGTAATCTAAGGCTCGGTTGACCTTCAAAAGAAAATTTGGGCATTGTAAAAGTACCTCCTATTCAACATCATTTATCACTTAGCAATCGTCCGTATGGCCCTCACTTCCACTAACCCTTACTGGCGGATTTGATACTTTTTTCATGTTCATCAATTATTCTGTTAAACTCATTCAATGTGTTTTCAGCTAGTGGCTCAGTATTGTGACCAGCAAGTATGCTGTCAACTTCCTCTTTAATTCTGTCCCCCATGGTTTTCTTTCCATGAAGTTCCCAGTTCTGATAGTCCTTCCTGTTTAAATACCTGGGATTCCAATTTGAAGAACGGAAATGCTTAAATGTATGGTCAGTCGCTAAAAAGTGTCCTCCAGGACCTATTTGATGAATGATTTCTAACGCTAAAGTTTCTTTATTAACTTCCATACCTTTCATGAAGTGTTTTACCATGCTAATACATTCATCACATAATACAAGCATCTCCAAGCTGCCTACTAAGCCATTTCCAATATATCCATTATCATGGACAAAGTTGGTTCCACTTAGTGCAGCTGCAAAAATAGAAAACATTGCCTCAATTCCGGCCTGCTGATCTAAAACAGCGGAATCTGTACATCCAGACTGTCCATAAGTTGGTAGTTTATAGTAATTTCCCATTTCACCTACCACACAATAATTTAGAGGCATCTCAGGTCCCCCATAATTCACCATTGTTGTATTCATGTCGGCTGGTGAAGCCACAATACCATACATAAAAGGAGCTCCCGGATTAACCATCTGGTGCAATACTAAACCAGCTAAGCACTCAGCATTAGCTAGGGCTAGTGTTCCGGCAAGGGTTACCGGACCTGTGGTTCCTGATGATATCCCAGAAGCATAGGTTACTGGAATCTCATACTTAGCAGCTAACATAAGTTTTTGCAAAGCTTCCTTACTATGAAGCAATGGAGATATTGGTTCTGTATATAGCAAGAATAATGGATTTCGTTTTAACTCCTCATAGCCTCCTGCTGAAACTGCAGCCATGTCAATTAGTCCCTGTAAATTATTCTCATCAGAAGCTGTCATAAGGATAGGCTTTTGACAATACTCGTGCATAGCTTTAAAATGATAAAGATCAACTAAATGGGTATTTACATCACTTGCAATACCTAAAGATGCAACAAAATCAAGATTGGGCAAATAGTCTACGACTGTAGCTACATTGATAATGTCCTGTAAAACCGTCTTTCTATACTCTCTAGTTTTCATGTCTAGAAAAAATGGTAAATCGGTGCCCAGCCCAAAATTCACATCATTTTTTTCCAGACGTAATAGTTTTTTATCGCGCCCCTTCAGGGTTATTCTTTCTGGAGCTGTTTTTATTGCTGCCTCAATCATCCAAGGGGGTATATATATCCTATCTTCCTTGACATATGCTCCACCTTCCTTGAGAATCTTTTGCGCCGATTTGTCATAAAATACGGTTCCCGTTCTTTCTAATATTTCAAGAGAACTCAAGTGAAGTTCATGGCACTGGTCTTCTGTCCAAACTTTTAACCATGGTGATATCTGTGCTTGATAATTAACTTGCATTCTCTCACCCCCTGATTTCTGTTCGTGTTTTCTTTATTCTTTTTTCTTCATCCATAATTACCCTGTCTAGTTCCTCAATCTCCCTATCAGCAATTCCATTTCTATCTGTATTTTTTAAAATGTTTAACACCCTTTCATGGACCTTTAACCCCATATCCTTGCCACCCTCCTCAAGCCACTTTTTATAGTGACTTCTATTCATGTATTTCGGATACCAGGTTTCCTTTTTAAAGTGTTTTAAAGTATGATTTGATAATAGATAGTTGCCTCCAGGACCAACTTCATCAATTAAATCTAACGGTACTGTCTCTTCATTAACTTGTATTCCCTTCATAAAATGCTTGGTCATGTCTATAATCTCATCAGTCATTACAAGGTACTCTAAATTACCTATCATACCGTTCCCAGTATAGCCATTATCATGAACTAAATTAGTTCTTCCTAGTGCCGAGGCAAATATGGAAAAAGTACCTTCAATGGCAGCTTGAAGGTCGGTCACACAAGCATCGGTACATCCGGACATTCCATAAGATGGTAATTTATAAAATCGTCCCATGGCCCCAACAGCTGCACTAATTATATTAACAAAAGGGTCTCCATATGGGGCGATAGTAGTTTTCATATCTAGTGGCCCAGCTAGGCAAGAAAAAATAAAGGGTGAACCACATCTTTTTAACTGATGTATAACAAGTCCCGATAAACATTCTGCGTTACCTAATACAAATGTTCCAGCTAGGGTGGCAGGACCAGTACCTCCAGAAAGTGGTGCAGGAGCATATGTTACCGGAACTCCATATTCGGCACAAATAAGCAACCTTTCCAAAGAATTTTGGGAATGAATAAGGGGTGAAGTTGGTTCACAGTATACAGCAAAATTTGGATTTCTTTTAAATTCTTCTATACTACCAGATGATATGACTCCCATTTGTATCATTGCATTTAGAACGTGTACATCAAGAGATGAGCCTAGAATTGGTTTTTTTGTGTGAAGTCTTAAAGCCCTAAAATGGTACAAATCTGATAATCCCACGGTTACATCGGAGGCAAGGACAAGGGAACCAACAAAGTCAATATTATCGAGATCATCTGCCACCATTGCAGCTTTTTCTACATCTGAAAGGATAGAGGGTCTTATAGATTGATTATTGGGATCATAGAAAAATGGACAATCATTACTCATTCCATAGCTGACAACACCATCTTCCAAAAAGACAGTCCTTTTTCCATCTGTATCTGCTAGAACAATCCTCTCAGGGGCACTATCAATCGCCCAACTCACTAACGCAGGAGGAAATCTTACAAGATTTCCTTTCACTAAACATCCTGCCCCCTTTAGCAGATGCAGGGCTTCTTTTTCATAAACCATTACTCCAGTTTGTTCAAGAATTTCAAATGTAGCATGATGTATCATATGGCACTGGTCTTCCGTCCATAGGGTAAATTGTGGTGAATATTGAGCCCTCATAGAAAACTTTGACATTTTGAAATCTCCCCTTACAAGCGTAGAGTCACATAATTTAAAATTGTCTGACTTTTAATAAAAATATATCACTTTATTAAAGTTTAACAATGTCTATGGTGTATAAACATGCTGACTATAATTTGTACCCAGGATTTATCATTTTTATTTGAATTTTTTGACAATAAAAATTATAATAAGCATATGGAGGTGAACATACTTGATAATCTCCTTGTATGATGTCCTTGGATTGGATTTAATGAAAGACGTACAGGTGGTAGCCGGCAAGTCAAATTTAGGTCAAGAAATAAACTCTGTTCATATGGTAGACATACTAGATAGAGTACCTGCATTTAAAAAAAATGATTTCATAATAACAACTGGGTATGATCTCATCAATAATGAAGAGCTATTATTAAAAATAGTTAATAACCTCAGTCATGGAAATGTATCATGCCTTGCAATTCAGATTGGTATTTTTTTGGACGAAATACCTTCCCAGCTTATTATTCATTGTGATGCTCTAAACCTTCCTTTATTAGAAATACCTAAATCACTATCCGCAGCAGAGATTGTAAAAGCAATCTACGTTGATATTAATACATGTACCTCACTTAAATATATCTCTGAACATGAGCGAAATCTAAGATTTGTACAATTGCTCCTCCAAGAAAAAGGCATGTCAGAAATAGCTGCATTTTTATCAGACAGTATTTCCATGCCTGTAAGAATTCTCGATGAACACTTTAATTTAATTGCCCACCATGGGTTTGATACTTCGCTGGATTTATTAAACCCACAGCAAATCATATTGGAGTACGAAAACCTAAAAAAGGACAATCATTTTAAAGACCTTTTAGAATCAAAAAGTATTTATTATCTATCTAATGAATCTAATGGGCTGAAACCAAGTCACTTACTGTATCCTATTAAAGTAAATTCAATACTACATGGATATATATCCATAATTGGTGTGGATAATAGCAAGATACACAAGCAAGATTTCATGCCCCATATAGAAATAGGTGCTGTAGTATGTGCAATTGAATTGTTACAAGAAAAGGCCATCTGGGAAGCTCAAGATAGGATTTCAGGGGATTTTTTAGATAAATTGTTAGACGGTAACCTGAAGTCAGTAAAACATTTAAATAGAAGAGCTGCTCATTTTGGATTAGATCATACTAAGAATTTTACAATTGTAATAATGGAAATTGATGACTTTGCTATTCTAAAGAACCAAAAGACCAATAGAGAATTAATAGAGATAAAAAAGTTAATACAATCCTATGCCAAGTCTTGTCTGTATTTTCAACAACACAAAACTATGCTTAAATATAGAAGTGATAAGCTCTGCATACTCTGTCAGTTAGCCAAAGATTGCACAAAAGAACATTTAGATAATATGGCAAAACAGCTTCAAAAAGCAGTTAAAGATAATTTGGCTATATCAGTATCAGTTGGCTTTGGGAAATATCATGCAAACTTAGGGGATTTACCGGTTATTTATAAGGAGGCTGAGAAAGCATTATCTATTGGAAAAAAACTTTGGAAGAAAGAATATACAGTTTTTTATGAGGATCTTGGAGTATACAAGCTTTTTGCAAACGTTGAAGGAAAGGGGGAGTTAAACAGTTACTACCATAGTACTGTACACCCTTTGATGCGTCACGACAAGGAGTATAGCAGCGACTTAATGATGACCCTAGAGGCTTTTTTAGATAACAACGGTAGTATTAAAGAAACATCTGAGAACCTTTACTTACATCGCCATACACTTCGTTATAGATTAAACAAAATTAAAGAAATAACTAACTTGGACCCTCAGGACTGCCAGGATAGGTTTAAGTTACAGATGGGAATCGTTGTGCATCATTTATTGTCAGATGGCCTTGAAGGTTAATAGAATTATTAGCCCTTTGGTTTAAATATTAAGGCTGCTAAAAAACCAAATATTATTGCAGCAGATATACCTGCACTAGTGACTTCAAATATACCAGTTAGAACTCCTATAAAACCATTTCTCTCCGCTTCCCCCAGGGCACCTTTTACAAGGGAATTGCCAAAGCTGCTAATTGGTACCGAGGCCCCTGCACCAGCGAACTTAATTAAAGGCTCGTAAAGACCGAGACCTCCTAATACTGCCCCTGCTACAACCAAAGTACTCATTGTATGAGCTGGCGTTAATCTACCAACATCCATCATTAACTGCCCTATGACACAGATTCCTCCACCAACTAAAAATGCAATAATAAATTTTTCCATAGATTTTATGCTCTTCCTTTCCTATGCTTCTATTGCTACTGCATGAGCAATACAAGGTATAGTCTCTTTTTGCTGGTACGATAAAGGTGATAACAAAGCTCCTGTTGCAACTATAAGAATTCTTTTTAATTCGCCCTTTTTTAGCTTGTTCATGAAGTGTCCAAAAGTAACAGTAGCGGAGCATGCACAGCCACTACCACCTGAAAAAACAGGCTGATCTTCCTTGTAAATCATAAGTCCACAATCTGTTAATATTTTCTTCGGTATTTCTATTCCATGTTTTTGTAATAATTCTGCAGCAATTTCGTGACCCACTTTACCCAAGTCTCCAGTAGCAATTACATCATAATAGGATGAATCAATGCCTAAATCTCTAATATGGGCCGTAATTGTATCTACAGCTGCCGGGGCCATGGCTCCACCCATATTAAATGGATCAGAAAGACCCATATCAATTACACGTCCCACAGTAGCAGCTGTCACTTTTGGTCCGTCTCCTTCACTAGCTACTAAGGCTGCGCCAGCACCCGTTACAGTCCATTGTGCTGTTGGAGGTTTTTGGGAACCATACTCCGTAGGATATCTAAATTGCTTCTCAACTGAACCATTATGACTAGACGCTGCTGCTAAGGCATTTTTGCCCGCCTTACTATTAACAATAAGGGCAGCTAATGCTAGGCTCTCCATGGAGCTTGAACATGCACCAAAAACTCCTAGGTAAGGAGCGCCAAGGGTTCGAGCTGCAAAACTACTGGAAATAATCTGATTCATAAGATCTCCACTAATAAAGAACTGTATATCCTCTTTTTTCATTCCTGCCTTGTCAATTGCTATTTCACAGGCCTGCTCTAATAGCTTTTTTTCTGCCTTCTCAAAACTCTTTTGCCCCAACCACAAATCTCCATGGAGGGCATCAAAATCTTTTGCTAATGCGCTCTTTGCTTCAAATGGACCTCCTACAGCAGATGAAGCTATTATTACAGGTAGTGAATCAAAAACCCATGTTTGATGACCCTTTTGCATATTATATTCCACCCAACCATTGAATTATCAAAGTAATAATTGCTACTACAAAGGATGAAAAAACCCCGAAGACAATTACTGAACCTGCTAGCTTAAACATATTTCCTCCAACGCCAAGCACAAATCCTTCACTTCTATGTTCAATTGCAGCTGATGCTATACTATTTGCAAAGCCTGTAACGGGAACAGCACTACCAGCACCGGCCCACTGAGCTAGATGATCGTACACTCCAAACCCTGTTAATAAGGCTGAAATAATAATCAAAGTCGCTACAGTAGGATTACCAGCTGAAACCTCTGTGAAATTAAAGTATGTCATGTACACCCACATTAGCCCTTGCCCAAAGGCACAAATTATTCCTCCTACTATAAATGCTCTAATACAATTCATCAATACAGGCCTTTTTGGCTCCCTGAGTTTAGCAAAATTTTTATACTCTTGTTGAGTAGGAGTTAGTTTCTTATTTTTTAGATTAGACATTTAATAATCACTCCTGAATTCTATAACTACCGTATAAGATAAGGCTGAAGTTTCTCCTTAAGCTTTTTAATCTTATTAGCATTTTCTGCATACATTGCTTTGACGTTTGGTTCCAAAGTATCAAGAGAATAGGTTAAAAAATCTGATTGAATTTTTTCTAGGTTTGTATATACAAGTTCTTTTACTTTTGGTTGAGGAATTTGCATAGCATCATCAAAAACATCTACATATAGGTCTCCCACAGTATCAATCTGTGCAATAAATACATTATCCAAAGATATACCTGTACTTGCAAATTGGGTTATGAGCCAATCTCTGTTAAGTCCCATATTAGTAAGTGGTTCATCCATTATATTTCCATCTAACACAACTGTCTGTGGTTCAGTTTGAGGTGCTACCTTTCTTCCAAGATCATGGGATGTAATAGGTTTTTTATCAGACTTTAACATAACATTTATGTCGCCTGTTGTTTCCATTACCGCAAATTCCACATCCGCAACATTAAAAGCATTTTTTAATCTTAATTCCCTTAAAAGATCCTCGCCTGTAAGCCTTGTCTGCATAAGACTTTCTTCCATAACCTTGCCTTGTTTTATCAAAATTGTCTCTTTGCCATTTACCAAATCATGTACTAACTTGCTTTTTAAGGATAGATACTCTAGAGCAATAGGAAAACCAACCCATACTGCTAGCGCAATTGCACCGAAGGCTGTCTCAATTAAATTCAAAATCATAAAAGAAGCGATAATCGCAATTACTATGTAATTTACAAATTGAAATGCTGTCACCCTTGATGGCTGCCTTTTGCCCATTAACCTCACAGCTGCAAAAACTACAATAAATAGAATTACAGCTCTTAATAGTATCTCTATCCATGGCTGCATATAATTACCTCCACTTAGTAGCCTTTGTATTGAGGCTCTTCAAATTCTAAATTTTGTATTCTTGCTTCCAATTCTTTTATAATATCAGTTGATACTTGAACTGCTTCTTTGAATACATACCTAGTTTCCTTATCCTCAGTTTGAGTTGCATAAATATTTAGGGTTCCTTGAACACCTTTTAAACTGGCTAATGTTTGTTTTACCTTGGCAATGACAGTCATTAGAATTCCTCCTTACCTAGATTAGTATTCCAGATAAAATGATGTAAAATTCATAAATAATTAAAATAAAAGAGGCCTAGAATATTATAATTCTAGGCCCCTAGAGGAGGAGTGTTACTTAACAAATAGTTTCCTAGGGAACTTAGTGATTGTCTCGCTGCCTTTTTCAGTTATCCTAAAGGTTTCTGTAATTGCAATTCCATATCCATCTAGCCACATACCTGGCATCATATGAAATGTCATATTTGGTTTAAGTTCAATTTTTTCACCCGGTTTAAAGAAAGCAGTATCTTCACACCATACAGGTGGGTAGCTAAGACCAACAGCATAGCCCATTCGGGATTCCTTTTCTAAACCATATTTATTTATTGTTTTCTGCCAAACTCTTTCAATTTCCTCACAGGTAACTCCAGGTTTTGCCAACTCCAAGGCTGTATTTAGCCCTTCAACCACTATAGCTGCGGTATCATGAACTTTTTGGGGAGCTTTGCCCACATAAATTGTTCTTGTAAGGGGAGCATGATAGCGTCTGTAGCAGCCCGACATCTCCATGTATACTATCTGGTTATCCTGATATTTTTTATCCGTCCACGTTAAATGTGCCCCAGAAGTTCTCTTACCTGAAGGCATGATAGGTGCCAAGGAAGGATAATCCCCTCCGAATTCTGCATTGCCGCTTATAATGTCGCTGTAAATTCCAGCTGCCACATCACATTCCCTTATTCCTACATCAATTTTGTCTATTGCATTCTTCATAGCCTTTTCAACAAGACGCGCTGCCCTACTCATATATTCAAGTTCCTTTTCAGACTTGATTCCCCTTATCCAATTAACAAGCTTTGTTGCGTCTTTAAAGATTGCATTAGGTAGACTTTTTTGTAGCCATTGGTACCAAAATGCCGTAAAGTAGTATGCATCCATTTCTACACCAATAACTTTTTTATCAAGCCCATGTTCTTTCAGATAATCAGCTATAAAACCCATAACATGCCGTTTAGTGGTATCCCAGAGAAATTTATCAGGATATGCAATAATGTTGTCAGTATCCACCCAGGTAGTTTCTACTGCACAGTAATAATCTTGGAGCCTCCCTATCCATACTGGCTGTTCAAATTCTGGAGCAATTACCACCGCTTGTGCTTCATAAAATGAGAGCGCATCATATCCGGAAAGATAGCACATATTAGCAGGATCCGTTATAATTAAAACTTCAATTTCCCTAACAGCCATGCTTTCTTTTACTTTGTTTACCCTTTCAATATATTCCGATTTCTCAAATAGCATAACCATACACCCCCCACAGTAAATTTTTTACTAACCGCCACCGAGAGCCAATAGTATTGTTACTTCATCTCCATCCTTCAAATAATAGGTATCATCAACTGCCTGATTTTTGACTAAGAAATGAACAAAATATTTTCTACTATTTGATTGCATGTAAATCATGCCCATAAATCTTGTTCCATACTTGTCACATAATATTTCAACTAAGTTCTCAATAGATGTTTCGCCTTCCAGTTGAATAATTTCTGACTTTTTCCTAGTAATAGGAATTAGAACCGACAAGTACTTCACTACTACTTGCATTTATTCCACCATCTTTAATGATTTTATTTTGTTTTCAGTTGGAACCCCATTTTGGTCCCAGCCTCTAAGATTATAGTATTCATCTAAAGCTTCATTTAAAGCAAATGGAGCTCTGTTTGCCCTAAATCCTGTAAGGGCAGGTTCATACATTCTTTTAGGTAGCTTATCTGATTCTCTACCAAAACCATCTTGTACATTTATAAGCCTCTGCAGATTAAAAATCCTTTCCCCAGCCTCCATGAGTTCTTGAGGAGTTAATTCCCAACCAGTAATTGCATTTAAAAATTCAGTTGTTCTTGTTAAATCCATTCCTGTGCACTGCATGAACATACAACAAGCTAAAGAGTCTAACATGGTACAATAGTCTTGATAAACAATAGTTAAGTATGCTTGACCCTCCATGGAAAAGCGTTCCGGAGGTTTGGTTATCCCAACTTCAGGAATTAAAAGTCCCGATTCTCCTATGTGAGGGAAACCCCTTAAATGACATGCTCCTCTAGTACCTGTTGCATAGTTAACCGCCAAACTGAAATATGACCTTGGGTCATGAGCAGGAAGGTCTAACCCTTTAACATGTACAGCTATTACTTCTGCATCTTTTCCAATCTTTGCTGCCGCTTTCACTATCCCATTAGCAAATACTGCACCAAATCCTTTTTTCTCCCCAATTTGTTTCACTAGCTGCAGTAATACATTGGGATCTCCCCAAGGCACTTCATATCCAACATCCTCTTTGCTTACCAGGCCCTTCTCAAAACATTCCATTGTAAAGCCCACAAAAGCTCCAGCAGATATTGTATCAATTCCTAAGCGATTACAAATATCATTAGCTTCAGATATTGCCTCTAAATCATTAACCAGACAGCAAGATCCCAGCATACCTAATGATTCGTACTCTGCTCCTGCACCAACGATTTTTTCACCATTTTTGATTTCTAGTTCTATCTTTCTATGACATGCTACAGGGCAGTTCCTACAAGGCCATGCTTTAGCATTTAACTTTTCACCATAATATGGCGCACCAATTTTTTCAGCACCTTCAGTCCAAACATCACCACTCCAGTATTTAATTGGTAAGTCTCCTTCTGCTTCAGCACCACCAACTAATATTGATGTGCCATGTTTAAAAAATGTCTCTTTAGTATTAGTTTTTAACAGTTTAAGAGTCTCATCTGTCAGTTCTTTTAGCTTTTCCTCGTTATATACTGGAACCTTTTTGTCACCTTTTACTGCTATAGCCTTAAGATTTTTCGAACCCATAACAGCACCTAGTCCACATCTACCCGCAAAACTATGGCTATCAGCAACTATGCAAGCAATAGCTACCATTTGCTCCCCAGCTGTTCCTATTGTTGCAACACTAGTACCACTTGGCATCTTCAGCTTAATCTTTTGACTTGTTTCTATAGCATCTAGTCCCCAAAGTTCGGACGCATCTTCAATAGTAACTTCATCGTTATTAATTGATAAATATACTGGAACATCAGAACTACCTTGGACGCATATGGCGTCAAAGCCTGTTCTCTTAAATCTGTATCCCCATTCTGCTCCCGCGGTAGTTACTGCAAATGTGTTTGTCAAAGGTGACTTGGAAACTACTGACCATTTACCGCTACCTGGAACATTAGTTCCTTGATATGGACCTGTAGCAAAAATGACTTTATTTTCAGGTGCTAATGGATCTGTTTTCGGAGCTACCTCATTATATAACAGCCTAGTTCCTAGTCCTGATCCACCAATGTAACTCTTTAAAAACTCTTCTGAAATTGTTTCTGTTGTAACTTCTTTAGTAGTTAGGTCAACTCTTAATAGCTTAGACCAATATCCATACGCCATGGTTTTCCCTCCTTTATCCAAATTATTCTATATGGTTTAAGACCCCCACTTTATCCGCTGACTATCACCGCCAACCTTGCATAGGTTCAACTTTGGCTGAACGAGTTCACTACCTTATTTGCCACTTCGATAGCTTTTATTACATCCTCTCTAGTAACATCCTTATGGGTCACAAACCGAACAAGGTGTGTTTCTACTGCTATAGCCCGTACACCATGTTCCTCCATCTTGCTAGTGAAAG
The DNA here is from genome assembly GCA_001515945.1 of Desulfitibacter sp. BRH_c19. NCBI lineage: Bacteria > Bacillati > Bacillota > Clostridia > Neomoorellales > Desulfitibacteraceae > Desulfitibacter > Desulfitibacter sp. BRH_c19. The sequence continues at coordinate 26,885 of LOER01000026.1, read as the reverse complement.
TCGCCGAATCCATACCTGTATCCGTAGTCTCAATAAATACCATATTAGTATGTACCCTGTCTAAATCTATCCTTATACCCTTAATTTTTGAAAGGCCCTCTGCCAATATTTTTGCATTAGCATGGTCTTCTGCAAGTCGATCAATCATTTTTAATGATATCAACCCAGCTGCAGCTAATACCCCAGCCTGTCGCATGCCACCACCTAGTGCTTTTCGATACTTGCGAGCCATTGCAATAAACTCTTTGTTACCTGCTAATATTGAACCAACTGGTGCACTCAAACCCTTTGAAAGGCAAAATTGAATACTATCACAGTACTGTGTAAATTCTTTAACATCGCACCCTGCACCAACAGTAGCATTAAATATTCTTGCTCCATCCATATGAACTAGAAGGTTTAATTCCTTTGCTACTTCACATGCAGCTTTTACTCCAGCAGGGGGCATTATACTACCCCCTCCACGGTTGAAAGTATTTTCCAAACACAATAAGCTACTGTTTGGATAATGGATATTAGGCTGACGATGGGCTTTGTAAATTTTATTTAACGTATCATTTACTAATAGACCAGGTACTGTACGCAGTTGAACACTTGCCAGCATAGCTGGGCCTCCCACCTCATAATAGGCAATATGGGATTCCTCGTCTAAGATTACTTCATCTCCCCTTTTGGTATGAGTTAGTACGGCAATTTGGTTACCCATCGTTCCAGTAGGTACAAACAGAGCTGCTTCCTTGCCAACTAATTCTGCTGAAACCTTTTCCAAACGATTTATAGTAGGGTCTTCTCCATAAACGTCATCACCAACTTCAGCATTAGCCATTGCCTTTCGCATTTCATGTGTTGGTTGTGTTACTGTGTCACTTCGCATATCTATCATGTCAAATTCGCTCCCTAAAAATATAATTATTTGATATACTTTTGCTCAGCTTGCTTTATGATTAAAGCAAGTTTTTCACTAATATCTGCTGGTAGGAGTTCTGGCTTATATTCTTCGGTAATTTTTTTAGCTTTTTCATTTGCCTTATCGAAGAGGGTCTTGGAACCATTATCTTTCCAAACATCATAACGAACCCTATTTAATATATCTGGAGACCAAAACTCATCCCTATAGTGTTTGAACGTATGTTCATCCGTGAAGTAGTTTCCACCAGCTCCTACCCTTTCAATTACTTCTACAGCTAATGTTTCTCTGTCAATTTTAATTCCCCTTGCCACATGTCTTACTAAACCAATAATATCATTACATATTACTAATGCTTCTAGGGCTCCTATCAAACCTGTATTTAAATACCCTACATCGTGTACTATATTTGCCCCACTACACTGACCCATAAAGATATTAAATCCCCACTCTAATGTTGCTTGTTGGTCAAGGACAGGTGCATCGGAATTTCCTGCTGTACTCCAACTGGGTAGCTTATAATAGCGTGCCATATGGGCTAAGACCATTCCAAACATTTGAAATTCAGGTGCTCCATGGGGTATTATAGTAGTCTTCATATCTAGATTACCACAGGCAGCCCCGTAAATAAATGGTGCACCTTTGGATTTTAGTTGATGGATTACTATACCACTTAATAATTCAGCATTGACCTGGGTCAAAAGTCCAGCCATGGTACATGGGGCGGTTGCTCCTGCTCCTGCTCCTGGAGTATATATTGCTGGAATTCCATACTCAGCACAAGCTAATAACTTTTCTAAGCCTTCTCTAGCATGTACTAGGGGAGAGATTGGTTCATGATAACATGCTATAAACGGGCTTTCCTTTAGTTTGTCATATCCGCCTCGAATAGCAGCTGCCATTTCTACTATCTGCATAAAATCTTCTCCATCTTTGGCTGTAAATACAATGGGCTTCTTGGTGTTTTCTACCATAGCATGAAACTGGTGCAGATAAGAAAGCTGATCGTGTACATCTGTGGCTATTCCATAGCTCATCATAAAATCAAAGTTTGGTAAAGAATCTACTACTCTTGAAGCATTTACTATATCTTGCTTTAGACTATTACGTCTATCTCCACTATATAAATCAAGTGTCCATGGAAGGTCAGAACCCGGTCCAAAGTATACCTGATTTGCTTCACAGTAGAGCTTTCTTTCTCCATCTCTATTTGATAGCACAACTCTTGATGGAGCAGTTCTTAACCCTTCATCAACTATATGCGCTGGGATTCTAACCATATTGTTTTCCCCAACATAGGCACCTGCATTTTTTAATAGTTCTCTTGCTTCTTGATGGTCTACTCGAACCCCTACTCTTTCCAATACTTCTAAACTTGCCATGTGGATTTCATAGATCTGGTCTTCTGAAATATAAGTGAAATTTGGTGTGCACTGCTCCACATAATTTACTTTGCTAATTCTCATCAGCTAATCCCTCCATAAGTTATTATTGAATACCCTCTTTTAAAAATCTACTAAGGAATGCAATGGTTCGTGGATTCTTTGGATTACCAAACATAACTTTTGGTGGCCCTTGTTCCACAATTTTACCATCATCAATAAAAATAATACGATCCGCAACTTCCCTGGCAAAGTCCATCTCATGGGTAACAAGAAGCATAGTCATATTTCCTTCAGAAGCTATTTCTTTAAGAACTGCAAGCACCTCTCCCACTAGCTCAGGATCAAGTGCTGAAGTTACCTCATCGAAAAGCATTATTTTAGGATTCATTACTAGTGCACGCGCTATGGCAACTCTTTGTTGCTGTCCTCCTGATAGCTGTGACGGATAGGCATCTAGCTTTTGCTCTAATCCAACCTTCTTTAACATAGCAATGGCCTTTTCAGTAGCCTCTTCCTTAGACATTCCAAGTACATGTATAGGAGCCTCTGTACAATTTCTCAAAATTTTCATATGTGGAAAAAGATTAAATTGCTGAAAAACCATCCCTACTCTACTACGGACTTTACGTACATGTTTATCATCTGCAAGTACAAGCCTTCCATCCACTTCCTTATGCCATAGATACTCACCATCAATTTCAATTGTACCTGTTTCAGGTCTTTCAAGAGTCATTAGAATACGGGCTAGGGTAGTTTTTCCAGATCCACTTGGTCCAATTACCGCAACAATTTCATTGGCAGCAATATCAAGGTCAAGCTCCCTAAGTACATGATTGTCACCAAAAGATTTACAAATCTTATTATAAGAAATAAAAGGCTTTTTCTGTGGGTTCTCAGTCATTATTACACTCCTTTCTTTTGCTAGATCCCCTGTCTTTATTTGCTAAAATTTAACCACTTAATTGTGCAGTTAAAAGGTTAATCTATAATAAGCTTCTCCGGTTCAGTCGAACCTCTAATTTTTGAACTCCCAGCGACGAAACATAACTTAAAATCAGGAATAGTACCCCAACTATTGTAATAGCCTCTGTATATCGAAATGTTAGAGAGCCTATGATTTTTGCAGATTGTAATATTTCAACTAGAGTAATAGCAGAAAGTAGGGGGGTATCCTTAAACATACCAATTAAATAGTTCCCCATCACCGGAACTACTGGTGGAACTGCCTGAGGGATAATAATATTTAACCAGATTCGCGCTCTTGAAAAGTTCAGGGCAGTTGCTGCTTCCCATTGCCCTCGAGGAATTGCATCAATTCCTGCACGATATACCTCAGAAAGATAAGTGCTATAATGCACCCCAAGGGTCAATACACCCGCAACAAGTGGAGTAAGTGTAAGTCCAAACTTCGGGAATACATAAAAAACAAAATATAGTTGCGCAAGTAGTGGTGTGCTTCTAACAAATTCAATGAAACCGCCTATTAGCATTGAAAGGGGTTTAATAGTTGAACGTCTTCCTAGAGCTAATAAAAGGCCCAATATGCAAGCTAAGGTAAAACCTAGAAGCGTCGCCAAAATGGTGATTCGAAGTGCTTTCAAAAGTTGAGGCATAATAGAAAACGCAAAATCCCAATTCCACATGTGTTAAGCCCTCCCCTCTGAAAATTTTCTCTCGAACCAACGCACACCTAGTGTAAGAGGGTATGCCAATAAAAAGTACATGACTAACACCAAACTGTATATTTCTATAGTTCTAAAGGTAGAAGAATTTAATAATACCCCTTGAAACATTAAGTCATTTAACGTTATAAGTGAAACCAAAGCAGTACATTTTAATAACTCTATTAAATAGTTGCCATAGGATGGCAGCATGATTACAAAAGCTTGTGGTAAAACTATTTTTGACATTATTTGTGTAGAAGTCATATTTAATGAAATCCCTGCCTCTGTTTGTGTTTTTGGGATAGCAAGAATCGCACTACGAACAACTTCTGAACAATATGCACCAAAGTTAAGGCCCAGCACCAAAATTCCAGCATGCATTGCTGAAAAGTCTAGACCAAAAACCGGTAACACAAAATAAACCCAGAACAATTGTACAAGCATGGATGTACCACGGAAAAACTCAACATAAATAGTAGATATTATACGTACTATTTTATATTTGGAAAGCCGGCAGAAACCGACAAAAAAGGAAACGAAGAAAGCCAAAATTGATGATAATATGGTAAGTTGTATTGTAACTTTTAAACCAACTAATAATGTAGGTAAAAGATCAAATGGGGGAAGAATATTCATCACCCTCCTTTGTGCATAGTCCAATGACGCCATATAGTATTTTAATCGGGGAGGTGCCTAAGCATCCTCCCCTGTTTTTGTTATTAGTTTGCGATAACGTCTTCTGCAGTCAAGCCATCAACAAATTCACTCTCAGTAAATCCGAAGGATTTCTGAATTTCTAATAGTTCACCAGAATCCTTTATGTTTTGAAGTTCACGATTATATGCTGCTAAGAAATCTTGATCCTCCATACGAAATGCAGTAGAACCAAAGCCCTGCTGTCTTACACCATCAATAACAGATACGACAAAATCTTCAACTCTTTCAACTTTAGGATCATTTACTGTATCTAACATGGACTGAAGTGCAGGCCCTGTCATAGTGATAGCGTCTACCCTTTCAGCCTGTAATGCAGCTAAACAAGATGGTTGGTCCGAAACAGTTAAAAGTTGATCTGCACTTACACCTGCTGCAATCATATACTCGTATTCCTGACCGCCAGCCATAACCGCAACTTTAACTTCAGGGTTGGCAGCAATGTCCTCATAACTAGATAGACCATATGGGTTTCCTGCTTTAACTGCTAATGCTCCACCAATTGTATATTCAGGATCAGCAAAAGCTACTTCTTTGGCACGATCTGGTGTAATATACATTCCTGCAGTTATCATGTCAAAACGGTTTGCTTTAAGTCCAGGTATAAGTGAACCAAACTCCGTAAGAACACCATCCATTTCATCAATTCCTAACCTCTTTAATACAGCACGTGCTATCTCCACATTTTGACCCGTAAGCTGGCCAGCTGGAGTGGCATAGGCAAAGGGGGCTTCATTTGCAAAACCAACAGTAACATAACCTTCCCTTTGAACACGTTCAAAGGTTGTCTCTTCTGTTTCTTGAACAACTTCAGTCTCTTCAGGAGTCTCTGGCTCAGTAGCAGTATCGGTGCCACACCCAGTTATACCAATCATCAACGTTAAAACTAGGACCATTAAAAACACTAACATTTTTTTATTCACTTAAACTTACCTCCCTTTCAAATTGGAATTACTCCTCCAAGATACAAGACAAAGATATTGATTAAATAGATTTTCACCTCCTCAGTTATTTAGCTTTAAGTAAATAGCGCATCTAGTCATACTTTTCTAACAATTTTGATTGTTTATTCTGAATTTGAATTCTACCTTAGAAATGTAATACAATTCAAGAATTTACAAGTTGTTGGCAAATCATTAACAATATCCTAACTGGAATTATCATTACTGCTTCATCTAAATCAAATTGCGGATTATGCAGCATATGAATAAGATTATTATTAGGATTATAAGTTCCAATCCAAAAATGACAGCCGGGAATATCTTTTAAAAATACTGCAAAATCCTCTGAAGTCAAACTTGGACCAATTTTCTCTATCAAATTACTTTTGCCAACTACACTTTCTGCACATTTCTGTACTACATCTACCATGGCTTCATTATTTTGTAATAATGGATACCCATATGAATACTTCAATTTATAGCTTCCACTATATGCTTTTGATATTCCATCCAACACACGATCAATTTTTTCTGGGAAAACATCCTTTAAATCCTCTGAAAGATATCTTGTAGTTCCCTTAATAATTGATTCAGCTGGTAGGACGTTTGGACTTTTTCCACCTTCGATTACACCAACTGACAACGTAGCCTGTATTCCAGGTCTAATATTTCGTGCTACTATATTAGTTAAAGATAGTACTGAAGCACTAGTCATCAAAAGTACATCTGAAGATTGATGAGGATTGGCTCCATGAGCTCCCATCCCATTAAAAACAACCTCAAAAATATCTCCTGCCGCCATCATTGGGTCCTTTGAAACTGCAACTTTTCCGCTTTCGGTGCTAGGCCAAAAGTGGAAGCCAAATATTGCTTTTAGGTCTTTTAAAATATCTCTTGCCTCTTTGCAGAATCTTTTAGCCCCGCCTTCAGGTAGATTTTCCTCTGCAGGCTGAAAAATAAAAACAATGCTTCCATTTAGTTTGTCTTTCATTTTAGAAAGTATTTTTGCTGTTACTAAGGTCACCGCCATATGACCATCATGACCACAGGCATGCATTTTATAGGGATAACGTGATTTATAAATAACATCATTGGTTTCATTAATTGGCAATGCATCCATTTCTGCACGAATACCAATTGATGGGCCTTCTTTTCCCTTTAAAATACCCACTATCCCTGTTTTGGCAAAACCTTTGATAACCTCAAGACCACACTCATGTAGGTATTTTTCTATATATTTAGCTGTTTCATATTCTTCATTAGCTAACTCTGGATGCATATGAAAATGCCTTCTTAGACTTATTAGTTCTTTTTCATATTCCTTTAATTGATCGATATTTAACAATATTACTTCCTCCTTTCAAGTGACTAAGACAGAAGAATCGAATAGAGCCTGCCTGCTGTATCTATAAAAACAATACAACAAGCAAGCCCTGGGTACCTTTTACCGAAAATACAAGAATTGTTAGATTATTTTGTATCTTTGGATATTATGATTAATTTTTCAACTTAAACAGTTTTATTCCAAGTAACACATTTAAAGCCATTTCTTGATCTTTTAAATCAAACCCTAAGAGTTTTTCAATAATGCTCAGTCTATAACGGATAGTATTATGATGTATATATAGTTTCTTCGCCGTTTCTCTATAATTACAATTACTATAGATGAACGTTTCTAAAGTCTTGAATAGTTCAGTCTTATTTTCATAATCATAGGTAATTATGGGATTGATTAGTCTTTCTAAATAGTTATCAATCTCTTTGGAGTCTAACAATTCAATCAGTAATGAATATGACCCTAGTTCCGAGTATTCACAGACTTCATTTAATGCCATACTAACCTGACAAGCAATAGACGCCTCCTTGAAAGATTCTGGCAACCTATCATATGTATTACAAGGATTACCTATACCCACAGCTATCTGTAGGTTCTCCAGATTCCTAGTTAGCTCTAACCTAGCCTCCACAAGTGTCTCTATTATTTTCTTGCTATTAGCACCATCGCTTTTCCATGGGATGAACAAAATTATTGTATCGTTTCCTTCTATTCCTATAGTTATATCTAACTCGCATTTTAGTTTAATCTTGTCCTTAAGATAATTAAAAATAAAATGGAAGCTTTTCCAGTCATCAAAATCCTTATCTTGGTTTATTCTAGCTAGGGCTACCATACTCTGAGGGCTAAGCTCCAATCCGATCTCTTCCGATCTATGTCGGACATAGTTGTACGAAAACTCACCTTTAATTAGTTGTTTAATAAAGTCATCTCTAAATCTTTGGTTTATTTGATTAACCTCTTTAAGCTGCTGGATATGAAGGGCAGCTACGGTAGTAGCTTGTTCAATTGCTATCAAGTCTAACTCTTTTAATTCTTTTGTTTCCCAAACAATCACATAACCTTCAACTCTTTTGGCAACTTCTATTGGATACACATATCCATTAATATTATTAATAATACTTTTTACTTTGTTTGCCAAGCCTATCCCATTATGTTTTCTTTGTAGGCTGTGCAGATCATCCGTATTAATATGGTTTTTAAAATAGTACGGCCATGTTACATCTGTTTTATTTATTAATTCCACTAGTGTTACAGGGTTATGTGTCAACCCAGAAAGGGTCCTAGCTATAGTCTCTAGCTTTCCACCTTCTAAAACCTCATTTATAAAAGATCGTCTTATAGCGTTTGATTTTTCTAACATCACAACTTGTTGATTTAAAAGTTCAGCCATAATAGGGTTTATCAAATCAATCCAAGCCTTTTCATAGGGAATCCTTATTAAGGGTAGGCAATATTTGTCTGCCAAATCAATTACTTCACTAGAAAGGGCATTTACAAATCTATTTAGTTTTATTCCTAGTGCTGATGCATTTCTTTGGGACATATCTTCTATTAGCTTTAATTGCTCACTTGTATCCTTAAATAAGTATAATGTTGTAACAACAAACTCATATCCCCTGATCCACTTAGCTGCATCAGGGGCGTCTAATACAGTTACATGGGCAACCTTATTATCTATCCCTTGTTTTCCTGCTACAACGTCTATCCCTTTTAATACTTCTAAATTTAAGATATCTCTCACAGTAAAATCCACTTTCCCCCAACTCCTCTTTCAAGTTTCCAAAGCATAACTTGGCTTGCGAATAGTTCTAGCATCGTATCTTTACAATGCGTAGAAATTCTAATCCTTTAGGGCGTTAATACTATCTATCGGCAAAAGTTATGATAGTACAAAAAAATAAGTGTCGTTTAAAACATTACTGTGTTTATATCGTTCAAATATTACATAAAAAGTATATTTTTTAATTTTTTTGTAATTTATTTCATTATAACACATTTATTTCTGAAAGTTTTAGCAGTTCATCCACCAGTTTTTCTGATATTTTCAATTAATATTGTAATTTCTCCAGAAAAGACTTAAAATTATTTTAGATTCTAATACATCATAATTATGCAGAGAGGTGAATTATTTTTGACGTCACGTACAGGAAATAAATTTAATGATCTAGTGGATAGAGCAATCGAAATGGGTGCTGAAAAAGCAGCTATAATAAAAACTGATACAGTAGCTGTTGCAGAATGGGTTCAATGGAAATGTCGTTATGGATGTCGTTTTTATGGAAAGGATGCATACCATCCCCCTCACGCCCCCACCACTAAAGAGATGGAAAAAATGCTAAAGGAATACAGCCAGGCATTGCTTATTAATAGTTCAAATGGTACAGCACTTACCAAAATTGCATTAGCCATTGAAAACGAAGCATGTCAGATGGGCTATTATAAGGCTTTTGCCCTGATTGCACTTCCTTTAAGTGAAGGGTCTACCTGACAATCCGGTGGAGGTGCTCAGTCTGAGCCCACTTCATCAGAACACCCACAAATCAGACCCATGATGGAAGCCTGTGGGATAGATGTCTTTCAAACTGTAAGAACTAATGGTTTTAAAATAGATACCAAAAAAGAAACCTATGGAAAGTGGAACTTCTTTGCACTAATACTAGTTGAATAAAAAAACGATGACACACACTCAGCTCACCTAGACTTTTTGCCAAAGACTTTGCCAAAAGGGTTTTGCCTGTTCTAGGCATATCTTCCATAAGCACATGCCCCTCTGCTTTGGTAAATAATAAGAAAAACACCCTAACCTAAATGGTTAGAGATGTATTAAAGTATAAAGAAATATTTTTTTATCCTATTTTTCTATATCTTGTTAACAGATTAACCAGTAAGTATATTGAAAGTCCAACTACCCCAAAAAGCACAATTCCCCATACAAGCATTTGATAGTCCATACCAAAGCCCCATCCTACCATAGTAATAATCACTCCTCATTATTGAATAGATTATTACTAATTTACCCGTATTTCTTTTTTTTACTACCTGGCTATAGCAAAAAATACTAGTACAAATTTACGAGCTTTTTTCCATTGACCGAACAATTATTTTCTCCAAAATTTTTGTATAAATATTTTTAAAAAATTTAATCCGGGTTTGAATATAATAATCTTTAGTATCTTTATAAAATTCATAATCCGCAGGAAAATGTTCTTTAAATTTAACAGAATTAAGTTTTATTATACGAAACTGTAAGAGTTCACTCAGTCTTGGAGATATTTGCTTATTATCCTTAAATGAGTCATAAAATTTATATGCTATTTTTTTTATGTTACTGATTTTCTGTGAATGATCAACTACTGGATGCATCATAATTCCCAGTTTACCAGCAAAACGAAACCCCCAGCCATGTAATACTGACTCTAGATATTTTAAGGTTTCCGGAATGCCACCTCCACCAGAGGTAACTACTGCCATAGCAGATTTTCCGAAAAACTGAGGTCTATGACTCATATAGGCTAAACGGTCAATAAGGTTTTTCATAAGTGTTGACACATTAAAAACGTAAACAGGTGAAGCAAATATAATGCCATCAGCATTAAACATTTTTTCTGTAACTATTAATAAATCATCTTTTATGGGACAAAAATGTTCACCTTTAGCAATACATGCAAAACAGCCTTTACATAATTTTAAATTAGTATCTTTTAAGAAAAGATATTCAAAACATATATCTTCCCTCTGATTTTTTAATTCTCGTTCAATTTGTTGTACTACCTTAGTTGTATTTCCTTTACGTGGACTTCCTATGATTGCTAATACTTTCATCTTTAATTACTCTCCTTTCTAAAACTATAGCCATTTTATCTCTTTATGAAATCTTGGGGCTGGTCTGTAATAATCCGCCGCAGGATGCCCAAGCAAAATAACTGCATTAATGTTATCCTTCGGAGAAAGATTTAATATTTCCTTGCACTTTCTACTACTATTTATAGCTTTTTGAGCCAGAGTAACAAAACAAGTACCTAATCCCATAGTCTGGGCCATCAATATGATGTTATATCCTGCAAGGATACTATCTTCCTTTGGAGTAGGTATCTGTTCCTTTGAATGGATAATTATAACGATTGGCGCATCATAAAACAATGGGTCCTCACTTTTACAAATTCTGTTGATAAGGTCTTTCATACGGTTACGATAATTCTTATCTTTTAGGAACCCTCGAGTAGAAGAGTCTGTAATAAAACTTGCGATTGTCCTCAGTATGGGATTATTAATAATAGTATTTTTCCTTTTGTAGATAGTAGTAAGTGCCTCTCTTAATTTATTTTTCATTTTGTCACTCTTAATTACGGTAAATTCGTAAGAATGTCTATTGCCTCCTGATGGAATAAGTATTGCTGAATTAACTAATCCTTCTAGAGTTTCATCACTAACAGTTTCCTTTGTGAATTTTCTATGGCTTCGCCTCAAAGAGAAAAGCGCCTTCAGATCGTTCTCGTTAATGGGATTTGGTAATTCTCCACAGGAACTAGATACATTATATGTGTCCTTAACCTTTATTGCATTGCTGGGACACACTGCTAAGCAATGGTAACATCTGCTGCATGCTGGATTTTTTGGATTCACGTGTTTTTGGTGAGGTATGTTAACATGACGTATACATTCCCTCACACATAAGCCACAAGAATTACATAGGTTTCTGTCAATTATAAAATTTGTGCTCACTATTAAACACCCTTTCTCTTTTTTCTATATATTTGGATAAAAAGAAAGAGCTAAGGTTACGGGTAATTAAATAATTTATTTATTTTATAACAAAAAGATGTATTCTAGTTAAAACAATTTTTAGTAGTATGATAATCGCTAACGTTATAAATGCCTCTCGTTGACCATGTATGAATGGAACATTTTTATTAAAAATAGTGAGTATGCTAATTATTAAAGCTAGTACTCCAAGGATAGTGCCCGTTAGAGTAAATGGACTAAATAGATTTTTTGACATAACATATCCCATTGCTCCCAAAGTACACATGAGAAATCCTGAAATCAATAGTATAAATGTTGCAGCTCTATAATTTAACATGAAAGGAATAAATACATTCGTAAGACCTACTAATACCACTCCAAATGAAATAATTCCCATAATTACAAAGCCCAGAAATGAATTGTACACTTGCATCTTTAATCCCTCCTTAAAAAATAAAACCTTTCGCTCTTTTCTATTTAGAGAAAAAAACGAAAGGTAGGTTACGATTTTTCAAATAATTTTTTGCTTAAGTGTTTAAAACGTAATTTTTTATAACCTCCATATTTGGTTCGGGCAGCTGTACTTGTTTATATATCTGCTCTAAATTATTTAATTCCTTTTCTGAAACATCAATTTTTTCACTAATAGGCTCAAACTCTTTCATTTCCTCATAGACTCTTTTAAGTGCCTCGGTATCTTGTGCTAAAATGTAGCCCACTTTTGACCTGCAGCAGGAGCTAGATTCTCCCTGCGTATACCATTGACATTTATTTTGGAAATGATTTAAAAGGCTTTCCCTAGCCCTATGCAGCCTAGACTTAATTACATTCTCAGATATTCCTAATGTATTGGATATTTCCTGGTATGTAAGATCAAGAACTACCCTCATAATAAAAACCAGCCTTTGCTTTTCAGGAAGCTTCTGCATTACTATTTGATGACATTCGTTTCTAATATCTTTTACTAATTCGTTTATTAAAGCTGCATTTTCCGGATTACTATAGCAGTCTTTTTGTTGCTGAAAAGATATTTTATCCTTGTACAGGGTAATCTTGTCTTCTAAATCTTCAACATATGCCTTATCTTTTTGTTTTTTTAATTGAAGACATGTGTTTAAAGCAATTTTATATATCCATGTATAAATATTGCTGTCACCTCGAAAATTATGAAGATTTCTATAAACCTGAAGAAAGGTTTCTTGAACAACATCTTCAGCATCTTGTCTATTACCCATAGTATGGTAAGCAAAATTATATACTTTTTTGCTATATTTATTTATTAGGTCAGAAAAGTAGGATGACTCCACGTCTATATCCTCCAACACTTAATATTTTTAACGTAATATGTTTACGTTATATTATGTTTTGCCAGCTATTATTTAGGTTCACAATAAGCTTAACAAGGTAATTTTCATTCTTAGGAACATTTAATCACAGATTTACTTTTTGGTCAAACAACTACTTCGATCTCCTAATGGTTGCTACAAACCCCCATAGTGGACTTTCACCACCTAGTTAATCGCCATGCGTATCGCATCCTTATTTTTCCTATATTCATTATTACTTTTTGTCTATTCAAACAATGTTGGTCCTGTAACCTTCGACACTAGTGAGTCTACAGCTTTCTTAACAAGATTATATCTCATTTCATTTTCCTCTTCATGTGTCAAAGCCGGGTTGCCTACTGGATATGGAATTGCCACAGTAGGTACGATCCTGTTTGCACCAACTGACTGTGAAATTGTAGTTATCGTAGCCATGTGAACAATTGGAATGCCATACCTTTCAATTTCTTTAACCATCGTTGCACCGCAACGAGTACATGTGCCTCAGGTGGATGTAAGGATAACTCCATCTACACCTGCCTTTTTCAATTCGGCACCTATTTCCTGTCCAAACTTAACTGAGTTTGATACTGATGTTCCTGTTCCCGTAGTTGTATAGAACCATTCGTAGACCTGACCAATATATTTTTGTTTAACCATCTTCTTTAAAATGTCTAGTGGAGCAATCCTATCAGGGAACTTGTTAGCATATACAGGGTCATAACCACCATGTACTGTGCAAAACTCATCTACTGTTCCTAGCAATGCACTTTGATCAAGGGAATCCTTTCTACTTACATCATATTTGCACCATTTCTGAGCACTAGCAGACTGTAGTCTATCAGGATTACCCTTTGGCACGATTCCACCACTAGTAACTAATGCAATATTTGCCTTCTTTAAATCTTTAATCGGTGGAGCTGGATCTACCATATCAAAGACAGGCATTGGAAGCTCTGTTTCAAATTCTTCACCCTTAAGTCTTTTAAGCAGCATATCTACTGCCCTTTTTGAGCCTCTTTTATCAACAATTACTGTTTTTCTAATTCCCTGGGGAATATAACCTTCTTCCTGTGGAGGACCTAATTCAACTCCGAAAGCAATCTTCTTTACAATATTTGCCATGGCTGGTAACGCCTTACGCATTCCCGCTGCAGAATTTCCAACGCTAACTACTATTGCTTTGTCCTTACATGTTTCTACTCCCGGGTTTTCTATATACATTCCAGTTACAACAGGTATCTTCAGTTGATCAACTACTGCTTTGGCAATTTCACCACATGCCATACCATACCTGCCAGCATTAAAGGCTGGACCAGCCACCAAGATATCGGGTTTAACCTCTTTTACTATATTTAAAATGTATTCTAGTGATTTCTCTTTGTTTTCATTAAAATAGTTATCTCCACAAATAATGGTACCAACGATTTCTCCCCCTTCATTTGCGGATTTCATTATGTCGATTGTTCGGGCATCTCTAGCAGCAGCTATCGGTGTATCGTCATGGGGAATGCCTAATGGTCTGATACTTTTTATTAAGCTGGCAAAACCTAGGGCAGGCCCAATACTTTCCTTTTTAAACATTGGTTCGATGCCTGCTTTATCTTCTCCCCCAATCTGACCAAAAAACTGATTTACATAGTATAAAACCTTAAATGTAGTTTTATCATGCTTTAACATGTCTTATCCTCCTTTCAAACTATGATTAATATAGTTTACATGTACAATAGTGGAATCCAATTTCTGAAGTAGAACCTATAACAGCATTCAATTCACACATTATTTTACCGTTTTCCTTTAAAGACCCATCCCAACCGCCAGCAAGTGTACTGATTGCTGCAACATTACCAAGTACTTTCTTAGCAGGAGGCAAAGTAATTACATGACTAACATTACCACCTGATATTACTGCTACTGCCTCAGGAGCAGTATCAACTAGAGGTTGAGACTTCCCATCCCACCCTGTACACTCATCAGTAATTAAGACAGTCTTTATCCCTGAGTTTTCTAATCTTTTACAAATCATCAATAAGTCTGAATCAGGGTTTCCGTACCCTTCTTCTGACACAATAACTCCATCGACCCCAAGCATTTTACAAATCTTTGCTGTATAATCACAAGCAAGAATTTTACCATCCATTGTAGTATGTTCCGGGGTAAGAATAACACCAACAAAATTAATCTCTTTGCCATGTTGCTCATATAAATCTAGCAATACTGAATTGTTCTGATGCTGGTAAGTTGTTATTTTATCACAAGCCGCAACACAGTTCCCGCTGATAACAGCGCCATCTAGTTCCTCATTTGGATGCATTAGTGTTGGAAGCATTTGTTGACTATTTACCCCATACACATATCCACTATGAAGTAAGCCCTGAGATATTAACATCTCCACATATGCCACTTTAGGTAGATTTGGATTTTTAGCGGTTTCTTCTGCTAGGGTTCCTATTTCATAAGTTAATACCTCGTCTGGTTTTACATTTCTCCCAGCTTCTCCAACAAATTCGGCAGCCTTAAGACCTGCAATTCTAAGAGTAGTCTCATGTGCATGGGGATCAATACCTTCTACTGGAGTTATATTAACTACCAGATTGTACGTCTTGGAAAAGGGTGTCCATTTTGCACCTTCACCCCACATATCAATTACACCTTCCTGAAAACCAACAATATCACCTACCGTAACAATAGCAGCGCCATACAAAACATGGGTTTTTCCTTCTCCAACCTGTGCCATTTTTGTAGATACTCCAGGAAAACCGTTTCCATCTCCTTCAACTTTTACCCTTGGCTCTATAACATCTTTTACAGGAATAATTCTTACCCTTTCCCCTGGAATTGCAATATCTACTTCAACTTCCTCAATTCTTTCATCCTCTTTTAACTTAGCTATTAGGGCTCCTTTGTTTACAATTAAAGTACCATTATTCACAATGGTTTCATCACCAAATTGGACATTATTAATCTTAATTCTTCCAATTTCTAACTTCAAAAAAATCACCTCCTAAAGATTTTGAAAAATTAAACATTTCCTATCTGAAATTTAATAGCTGACTCAAAAAGTTCCAAGTCAATAAGCTTATAATCTTCTGCATTTATCTCATCAACTTTACGTACATCCATGTGCCTTTTATATTTTAAAATACTATTTTCTATTATATCGACATGAAATGCATTAACTTTTCCACTTCCATTTTCAATAGCAATTGAACGATATGGCGAAAATAGCATTCTTAAACTTGCAGGTAATGGATGATTGACAAGGATATGTCCCTGATGAATAAAATTTCTGACTTTCTTTAACGTATCTTCTACGCAACCATTTACAAAAATTATTTTGTAAACATCCTTATATTTATCTGAGACTAGTGGGTTATTTGTTATAATTATATAATCTATAAAATCATCCCCCTGCTTTATTTCAATAAGATAGATTTAATCTTTCCTATGACCCTGAAATACATTATGTATTTCTATGGTTTACTTCAAGTACTTTATATGTATTCTATATTTTTTGAAAAGTTCCTTCTATATTTTAAAATAATATTAAATTCTTTATTACCACTCAAAAAAGTAAACCCCTATTGGCTTGAGGTCTTGGCCAACAGGGGTTTACTGCTATAGTAATTTCTCTTTAATTTTTTCTACGAACATGTCAGTATGTTCTTTTGCATAATGCACAGCCATTTCTGAATCCCTTGCCTTTAATGCATTTAATATATTTGTAAGTGTATCTATAAAAAGATGTTTTTCTGTAATATTTTTCTGGACGTAAAACCACAATCGTTCAGTATGCATATGTAGGTTATGAAGAATATCAGAAAGGCATGGGTTATCACAACTATCAAATATAATCTTATGAAAATTACCATCATCTAGAATTATCTGTTTGTAATCTTCCTCTATGGAATATCCTGTTAAACGATCTATTATATAATCTAACGCTTCTAGATCACTATCAGTCATTCTTTCCGCAGCCAACCCGGTAGCATATGCCTCTATTTCTCTCACCACTTCAAATATAGATTTCATATAATTGAAATCTATTGGTGCCACTTGGGCTCCATATCTCGGAATAATATTCAGAAGTTTACTAGTTTTCAGCTGTTCAAATATTTTCCTCACAGGTGTTCTGCTTAATTCAAATTCATTAGCAATATCGTTTTCATTAAGAATTTCACCCGGGTCGTATTCTAGCTGAATGATTCTCTCTTTTAAAATTTTATAAATTTCATTATTAGATAAGATCTTTTTTAACATGCATTTATCCCCTTTAACCTTACAGTCTAATGAACCCTCGCCCCAAACTAATTAGATTTAATTTCTAAATATTATAATTATACCACTGAAGTTGAATATGAACAATATTTGTATTATCAAAATATATGTTATATAAATTGCAACTTTAATTGCCTTACATATTTTGGCATACTCTGATTTAAAGTCAAGCGAGGCTTACTAGCCCCACTTTTTACTATATAATTCGAGTATCCTACTTCTGTTTTTTCTCAATTCTTGACCAACTATCACGTAATGATACAATCCTGTTAAAAACAAGTTTTTCACTAATTAAATCCTTATCTCCACAAAAGTAACCTTGTCTAAGAAACTGATATCTATCTCCTGGTTTGGCATTTTTCAGGCTTGGTTCTACCAAGCAGGATGTAATTGTTTCCAATGAGTTATGATTCATTTCTTCATCTAAAAGCAGATGATCATATATTCTCACCTGGGCTGGCAGGGCATGTTCTGCTGATACCCAGTGCAAGGTCCCCTTTACTTTTTTGCCACTAGTGTCTTCTCCACTTTTCGTTGCAGGATCATAGGTGCATTGAACCTCAACAATTTCACCTTTGTCATTCTTGACTACTTTCTCACATTTAATTATATAGGCATGTTTTAATCTAACTTCTTTATCTGGAGCTAACCGGAAATACTTTTTAGGGGCATCCTCACGAAAATCATCTTGCTCTATATATATTATATTGGAAAACGGAACCGTTCTGGTACCCTTTCCTGGGTCTTCAGGGTTAATTTCAGCCTCTAGTTCCTCTACCTTGCCTTCTGGGTAGTTTGTAATAACTACCTTCAAGGGTTTAAGAACTGCCATTACTCGTGATGCTTTTAGATTTAAGTCTTCTCTAATACAATGTTCAAGCATTGCAACATCAACTATGCTATTGCTTTTAGCTACACCTATACGATCACAAAAATCACGAATAGATTCTGGTGTATATCCGCGTCTTCTTAAACCAGAGATAGTTGGCATTCTCGGATCATCCCAACCACTTACATAGCTCTCCTCTACCAGTTTCCTAAGATGGCGTTTACTCATAATAGTGTTAGTTAAGTTTAACCTAGCAAATTCAATCTGTTGAGGACGGCTTCTAAAGTACTCACAACCTTCAAGGGCATCAAGAACCCAATTATATAAAGGCCTGTGGTCTTCAAACTCAAGGGTGCATATGGAGTGGGTTATTCCCTCAATAGCATCAGATATAGGATGAGCATAATCATACATTGGATAGATACACCACTTGTCGCCAGTCCTATGGTGTGTTGCCCTTAAAATTCTATATAATACAGGATCACGCATATTCAAGTTAGGTGATGCCATGTCAATCTTAGCACGCAAAACCCTGGATCCGTCTGCAAATTCTCCTGCTTTCATTTGCTCAAAGATCTTTAAGTTCTCTTCCGGCGTTCTATTGCGATATGGGCTTTCTTTACCTGGCTGGGTAAGGGTACCACGATATTCTCTGATTTCATCAGCATTTAAATCACAGATAAAGGCTTTACCTCTTTCCATGAGTTGAACAGCACAATCATAAAACATATCAAAGTAATCTGATGCATAAAACATCCGATCTTCCCAGTCATACCCTAACCACTTAACATCTTCAATAATTGAATCAACAAACTCAATCTCTTCCTTACTAGGGTTTGTGTCATCAAATCTTAAATTACATACTCCTCCATTGGCAACTGCAATCCCAAAATTTAAACAAATAGATTTAGCATGTCCAATATGTAAATACCCATTTGGTTCAGGCGGAAATCTGGTATGGATTCGGCCACCATATTTGTTTGTTTTCATATCTTCAGTTATTATATTTTGAATAAAATTAGAATGTGCCATAGAATTTATATTTACATCTATTGTCATGACTTATATTTTCCTCCTCACGCATAATTCTTTTCTATTATATCATAACTCAATCGTTATTTATTCATTTTGCTCCTTATTCACGTCTATTCCGACCATTTTCATCAAATATATAGCATTTTTAGTAGTTGAAACCCCATAACGAAGCTTATAATCAAAGAATATCTCTCCATCCTTATAATATTCGCGAAAGTTATAATTTCTTATGCCAAGTTTCTGTTCATGCTCTAAATCTCCAAGCTCAAGATCATGGGTAGAAACTAGACCAAATGCACCCTCTCTGCTTAACTTCTTTAGGAGTATTCTAGCACCTGTATGTCTATCTGCTGAGTTAGTGCCCTTAAAAATCTCATCTAAGAGAACCAACACCTGGCTGCCTTCCTTTGAGGCTCTTTCTGATGCTGATACTATTTTAGAAATCCGTAGAAGCTCTGCATAGAATGATGATAAGTTTTTTTCCAGATTATCTCTAGTTCTCATGCTGGTATGCACATCTAGTATAGAACACTGAAACTCACTTGCACAGACAGAGGTTCCGGAATATGCAAGGGCCAGGTTAATTCCTACAGTTCTCAACAAAGTGCTTTTACCCGACATGTTTGAACCTGTAATCATTAATAGAGAATAAGGTTTAGCAATAATTAAGTCATTGCATACTCTGTTACTTAATAGTGGATGCCCCATATTTTTAGCCAATATACCATGTTTATCTTCTATAATAGTAGGGAAAACCCAATCAGGATGATCATATCTAACATTTGATAGACTTGATAGTGCTTCTACTTCTGCCAATATATTGAACCATTTCCGCAGATTTTCTCCAGAGCTTTGCTTCCATCTTTCAAGTTTAGATATGTTTTTATAATCAGATAATAAAAGGATATTTATAATAATATAAAACTGATTATTCCTATTTGCAATAGAATCAACAATTTTCTCAAGCTGTCCAATTTGTGAGTGAGCAGTTTTACCCTGCTTGTTTTTCAGGCCTTTCTGGAGATTTCTTAGATAGTCCTTCTTAAAGACCTCTTTTTCAAAAGTATCAAACAACTTAGTATAGACTCTTAGATTGCTTCGATATTTATAGGCAGTTTCAAAAACTCTAGATCTTTCCTTGCCACGATATAAGAGCAATAGCATATGTAAAATAACTGCTAGTACTGGTACATAGTATGGAATGATAGATAAGATATTCAAAACAATAGCGGCTGCTGTGAGTATGGGAAGTATTTTGAAACCTATTACAACATGGTTCTTTCTGTAAAATTCATCACCCACCTCTGCCCAACTGCACAGATCCTCAGGGTCATGCATTTCTCCTAAAACCATAAGACCTTCAGCCAAAAATTTTTGCCTCCAGTCCAGTTTTTTTGCCATTTCATCTATTGATTGTTGCCTTTTATGTATTTGATCTTTACTCTTATCTGGGTTCACCAAGGCTTCCTTTAACTTATTTCTTCCCCAAAAAGTTTTTGCAGAGTTTGTCCATTGAAATAATGACCCCTGTCCGAAGATATCTAGATCCTGTGAGTAGTTGTGTTCATCATCAATAAATTCTTCCCCTTTATCATCAAAGTCAGTCCATTTTCCCGTAATTCTCTTAATGGCATCTTCATTTATTGTAGACATGGTTAAATAGAACTTGTGCTTTTGTTTTGCATCCTGGTGTTTTTTAATCAAATAAATAAATAGACAAACCACTACCACAAAAGCTACAGAGGATAGATAATATTTTTGTATCCAGTATAGATAAATGCTTATACCCATACCAACTAGAAAGACAATCAATCTTAACTGGCTAATAGAGTTAACAACACTATTTTGTTTTTTTGCTAGTTCATAGTGTTTATTTTTTCGGTGCTGGTATTGCCCCATAGGATTATTCAAAATATTATCCCCCATGTCCTTTTTTATTCCACTTTACCAAGTATTATAATCCTTTTCATGTTGTATTATCTACCCTATGTAAATATTTTTAAAAGAAGCATACAATATTTTATAGATTTAGCATCATATGGTCTTTTATGATGCCAAGGGCTATTCAGGTTTAAGGATAAAGCCATGTTCCAAATTATGCTAAGGATCCCACCAAAAAAGATTTGAAATAAGAAATCCCTCTCATACTGCAATATGTATGTAGGGGGATTATTTTTTCTAGTTCATCTAAAGTCCATTGTATAAGGCATACTGATTGCCTCCTGCCTTCTTTACAAGATACAAGGCCTTGTCAGCCTCTTCAAATAAACTCATTGTTGAAGAATTAGGATCGGGCAATTTGCAGGATATTCCCAAGCTTATAGTTATAATCCCAGCCTTAGATTTAGGGTGAATAATTTTCAACTCTTCCACATTTTTTCGTATCCTTTCAGCTACTTTTCTTGCACCTATGAGATCCGTATTTGGCAAAACTGCTGCAAATTCTTCCCCACCGTACCGAGCAACTAAATCGCTAGGACGATTTAATGATCCACCTATACAGACCGCAATCTTCTCAAGGACATTATCCCCAGCTTGATGTCCAAAACTATCATTATAGGATTTAAACTTACCTATATCTATAATAATTAAGCATAATGGTTTTTTGTCACGAAGGGCTTGTTTCCAAGTTCTTTCAAGATACTCATTATAGTACCGCCTATTTGCTATATTTGTTAAATCATCTAGGTAGGACAATCTTTTAAGCATATCATTGGAAGATTTAAGCTCTTCCTTTTGTTTTTCGATTATTTTTTTGCTTTGAAACTCTTTAACTTGGTTTTTATAAACCGTGTACGATATTACCACAGCAAGAATGGTTGTAAATGTAATATTCAAAAAAGCAGAAGCTGCTATAACCCAGTCAGGCTGAAATCTCCAAATCATTACACTCATTACAAACCATGAGGTAGAATATAAGATGAACGTTTCTCTTTGGTTTAGATAAACAAATGACGCCGCAACCAAAATAGCCATTATGTAAGAAGAGGCAATACCAGGACCCACAGCCTGTATAAGCCCACTTAGCATGCTAAAACCTACTAGATTAAATAATAGATAAGCCGGTACATAGGAAGCATGGAAACTAGTAACTTTTTCAATACTTCTAGTACTAAATATAAAAAGAATTGCTCCTATAATAAAAATTGCCCTAATTCCTATTATATAAGGTCCTAGCTTTATTCCCTGGATTAATCGAGACTTTTCAATAAATAGTATTTGAGTTAGGATTAAAATTGACATACAAACTATCAGCAGCCATGCTATAATCCGGAGATGCTTTAGATTAGAAGTAGTTATTATTTTTGAAAACTCAAGCCCCTCTCCATCTATAGATTGAGAGGATGCTAAAAGGATATCTTTATGGAGTTGCTTCATTGATTGCATATTCCTAATAACCCTTCTAATTAGATTTCCAATATACTAATTTAACAATTTCTTCTGAATTCCTGCCTTTTCAATAAAAAATAAAACAAGGCAGACTGAAATAGTATGCCTTAGATAAATTGCTATTCTTTCTAAAATACTCCATTCTAATTAAAGCTAACGCCCACTTTCTCGCCTAACTCTATTAGAACTCTTACAGTTTCATCTCCTAAAACAATCCCCTTTGCTTTGTTTTCTATGTAACGTTTTTCCTCTATATCCCCAGGAACAAGGATAGACTCGCACCCCACAGCCTTTTTAGAAGATTTTATCTGTGAAACATAATCCTTAAGTCTATTTATAAATTCATTAATTGAAGTAAATTTTTCAATATCTATGGCCATAATAAAATGTCCCATATTTAACGGCTTACTAAAGTCCGGTGGCACAAATGAACCAACATTCTTACCATACGCTGCTCCACTTAATACTCCAGAAAGAACATCAAACATAAATGCCAAAGCATAACCCTTGTGCTGTGCCAAGGGTAACACAGCACCCTTGAGTGCATCTGCAGCATTGGTTGTAGGTTTTCCATCTGCGTCTACTGCCCAATCTATTGGTATTTCCTTACCATCTCTTGCTGCAAGTATAATATTTCCTCTAGCGGTAATACTAAGTGCCATATCTAGTACATAAGGAAAAGGATTTCCATTAGGTATTGCAATAGAAATAGGGTTATTTCCTAGGGTCGGTTCTGCTCCTCCCCAAGGTGCCATTATAGGACTGGTATTAGTAATTGCCAATCCAATCAGACCTTCCTTAGCAGCTTTTTTCGTTGTAATACTTAAGGTTCCCATGTGAGAACTATTGCGCACGCATACTACCCCAACCCCAGTTTCCTTGGCCTTGCTTACCGCCTCTTTCATTGCAAAATCAGCAATAACGGGACCCATGGACCTATCTGCATCTATAAGTTTTATAGATGCAAAATCAGAAAGCGTCCTAAACTGTGGTGCTGGGTTAATGGTTCCATTAAGCAGATGATCCACATAAAAATTCAGTCTAGATATGCCATGGGTTTTGACCCCTAGCAAATCGGATTCCACTAATGCTAAAGACATTATCTCGGCTTGTTCTTCAGGTACCTCAACCTTAAGAAAGATTCTTTTACAATATTCATAAAGAAAATCCCATTTATAATTCAACTTAGATCCCCTTTTCTAATAATTCTAGTGATATTTTATTTGCATCGTAAGCAAGTTTCTCTTCATCTATATTTATAAGTCTTCCATTTTCAACTACTATTTTACCATTAACAATTGTCATATCAACTAAATTTGAATTACCTGTATTAACTATGGCAGATACAGGATCATGCTGACCACCAGCAAAAGCAAGTTGCTGAAAGTCTATCAGAATCATATCAGCAGCTTTATCTTTTTCAATAGATCCAATATCATTTCTGCCAAGTAGCTGTGCGCCACCTACTGTTGCCATCCTAAGTACATCCTCTGCGGTGAGTCCATTTGTTCCAAGAGTGAGTTTCTGCAATAAATATGCTATTCTGGCCTCTGCCCACATGTTTGAGGAATCATTACTAGCACTACCATCTACCGCCAATCCCACTCGGGCTCCCGCTTTTTGGAGATCTTTAACTCTACAAACACCTGAATTAAGCTTCATATTTGATGCAGGGCAATGGGCCACTCCTGTTCTAGTATCGCCCAGCAGTTGTACCTCCCCATCATTTAGATGAACTCCATGGGCAAACCATACATCTTCTCCTAGCCAACCCAACTTTTCCATATACTCTACTGGTCTTAAACCAAATTTTTCTTTACAAAAGTCATCCTCATCCTTGGTTTCTGCCAAGTGTGTATGTAAAAATACCCCGTGCTTTCTTGCAAGAATTGCACTATCTTTCATAAGCTCCCCAGTCACAGAAAATGGAGAACATGGTGCAAAAACAATCTTACACATTGAATATTCACTAGGGTCATGATATCTATTAACAAGACGTTCACTATCTTTTAAAATGACTTCCTCAGTTTGAATAACCTCATTTGGAGGTAATCCACCCTGATCCTTCCCCAAGGACATACTACCACGACTCGGATGAAATCTTATCCCCAAATCGTCTGCTGCCCTAATCTGTTCATCTATTAATTCACCAGGTTGGTTATAAGGAAACACATAGTGATGATCCGTACTTGTAGTACAGCCAGTTTTTAGGAGTTCTCCTAGTCCAACCATGGCCCCTATTCTCACAGCTTCAGGAGTTAGATGCTTCCAAATCTCATAGAGCTTTAAAAGCCATGGGAAAAGGGCGATATCTTGTGTTTCAGGAATATTTCTTGTGAGTGTCTGATAAAAGTGATGATGGGTATTTACCATGCCAGGCATGACTATCTTACCTTTAGCATCTATCACATGGGTACCATCAGGAGGCATTATGTCTTTGCCTACTTCGACAATTCTATTGCCTTCAAATAAAATCGAACCATTTTTGATTCTTGTATTCTCATTATCAAAGGTTAAAACCCAGTCAGCATTTTTGATTAAAGTAGCCATTATAACACCTCTATACATTTGAAGTAAGGTCTTGTTTTGATTTGTTAGGTCTACAGTTTACCTCCATTATCAGTATATGATATTTTTACAACAATTTAAAGCAAATAACCTACCAGATACCCAAATGACATTTAAAAAACGTTTACAAATATCTCAAACAAGACTTGTAAACGTTTATTTAATATTCTCTATAAAAACTTCTACCTTGCCGCCGCAAACCATTCCTTCTTCCTCTGCATGATTGGCCGTTAACACTATAGTATGTATGGTTGCTTTTCCCGTATCAATTACTTCCAGGGCTTTTTGCCTTATCTCTGCTTCTACGCAGCCCCCACCTATTGTTCCAACAATTCTCCCATCGGCAAGGACTAGCATTTTAGTACCTACATCCCTAGGTGCAGATCCAGTCCTCTTTACAATTGTAACTAGTGCTTTTGGAATATCTTCATAGCCATTTACAATTGCATTAATTACGTCTTTGGTCATTTAGTCCCACCTCCCATAATTTTACCACTTTTAATAGCTATTATTTGGGAAGCAATAGAAACTGCCAATTCCTCAGGTCTTTGTCCACCAATATCTAGACCAACAGGACAATGGAGCTTGGCTATTTTATCCTTTGAAAAACCAGCCTCAGCAAGCTGCCTTTTCGTAATTGCTGCTCTGCTTTTACTTCCCATCATCCCTAGAAAAGCTAGATCTTCATCAATGAGCCTTTCTAGGCATAGGTAGTCATATTTATGTCCCCGTGTAACAAGAATTACCCAGGTATTTTCATCAACCTCTATCTGTTCTACAGCCTTTTCAAAACTGTCCACTATGATTTTATCGGCACCTGGAAAGCGTTCAATGTTGGCAAAGGAACTTCTATCATCTATAACAGTTACATGAAA
This sequence comes from Desulfitibacter sp. BRH_c19, assembly GCA_001515945.1. NCBI lineage: Bacteria > Bacillati > Bacillota > Clostridia > Neomoorellales > Desulfitibacteraceae > Desulfitibacter > Desulfitibacter sp. BRH_c19. The sequence continues at coordinate 892 of LOER01000026.1, read as the reverse complement.
ACCTATCATTTTTAATAAATGACAGGTTGGCTGGGAAACATGACCAGCACCGAAAATAATTGCTTTCGGTGCTGGAATATATTTTTCTAAATAAATTTCAAACTCACCTTCAGCAACTGCCACTTGAAAAGTCCCTGTCATTTTCTTCTCTTCTAAGAATTTATGAACAAAGCTCATAAGTTTATTAGCTAATTCCGTTGAAAAGTCATTATAATATACTTCTCCTGAAAAATCACATAAAAGCTTTTTGCCCACAAACTTTTTAGAATTGACATATTCTCTAATAACAGTAACTAAAACAACTCTTTTCTTACTTTCCAAAGCGTTAGACAGCTGACAAAAGGCATTCACTTAAACTTCCCCCTAATTACCTTTGTTCTGTAATCATTTTATCGTACTTTTCAATTTTTGCAAACTCTTCTTCCCAGAAATTCATACTTCTCATGGAGTCAATATATTCTTTTGAGTAACCAAATGGCAACCAATCTTTTTCTTTTTGCTTAAATAGTTGTTCTTTATTGTCTGATCTGCGGAAATCGTAAATGTTTTCTTCGTCTGCCTTTAAGAAAATATCATTAAACCATCTTTCTAAAACCATTCCTTCGTGTTCAAGATACCTTTCCTTTAATTCCTCTATTACTGATGGATAACGGTCAAAACCATCTGTTGCAATTGTAACCACATTGTCATCAGGTCCTAATCTTAGATGTTTTGCCATTTTAATTGCACCTAAGATATTACAGATAGATGAGACACCTAACTTTCCAAGCAAGTTCTTGGCAGCGACTTGGGAAACTCCGGCCTTGACAAGAACATCCTGACCATCTTCAATAATTTTTAGGCCTCTAACACAATCATCATCCTTGATTAGTGTTACAAAGTCTGTTGTCAA